>PFUD01000064.1 GCA_002789915.1 Comamonadaceae bacterium CG_4_9_14_3_um_filter_60_33
CACCAGCCGGCACATTCTCGAATTCGGTGGTCACCGCCGCGCAGCGCTGCAGCAATTGCGTCAGGCCCTGCTCGTCAAGGTAGCCGGTTTTGATGTGGTAGTGGCTCACCAGACCGGCCGGGCTGATCACGTCGGGGTCGAGCACTGCGGTGAAATAGCCCATGGCCTGAGCCGCCTGCACAAACATGCGCCCCAACTGGCCACCACCCATCACGCCCAGCGTGGTTTGCTGGCCGCTGCCATTCAGGCCGGTGGCACCCGGCAACAACACCGGGCCGGTCATAACTTGGGCGGCAGCGTCATGCCACGGGCCATCTGGGTTTGCTCAGCGCGAAAGTCTTCCAGCCTGGCGCGCAACACAATGTCGTGGTTGGCCAGCATGGCCACGGCAAACAGCGCGGCGTTGGCGGCCCCCGCAGCGCCAATGGCAAACGTGGCCACAGGAATACCCTTGGGCATTTGCACAATGCTGTGCAGCGAATCGACCCCGCTCAAATGTTTGCTGGCCACCGGCACACCCAGAATGGGCACCGTGGTCTTGGCCGCCAGCATGCCCGGCAGGTGCGCCGCGCCGCCGGCGCCGGCAATGATGGCTTTCAGGCCCCGACCGACGGCGGTTTCGGCATAGGCAAACATGTCATCGGGCATCCTGTGGGCAGACACCACCCGGGCCTCGTAGCTGATGCCAAACTGTTGGAGAATATGGACAGCGTGCTGCATGGTGTCCCAGTCGGAGCTGGAGCCCATGAGCACACCGATTTGTGTAAAGTTCATGCCCGAATTCTACGTTTGACCCCTGCGAGTAAACACCATGATTGAAGTCACCATCCAAAATTTTGAAACCGAGGTCATTGCCGCCTCGATGACCCAGCCGATCCTGATCGACTTCTGGGCGCCCTGGTGCGGCCCGTGCAAGTCGCTCGGGCCCATTCTGGAACAGCTCGAAGTGGACTATGCAGGCCGCTTCACGCTGGTCAAGATCGACTCGGACCAAGAGCAACAACTGGCCCAGGCCTTCGGCATTCGCAGCATTCCGACCTGCATTTTGATGATGGGCGGCAAGCCGGCTGACGGCTTCATGGGCGCGCAAACGGCCACCCAAGTACGCGCGTTCCTGGACAAGCACCTGCCCAGCGAGGGCGAACTGGTGGCCGAAGCCGAGACCGATGCCGCCCAGGAACTGCTTGAGGCGGGCGACACAGAGGCGGCGCTGGCCAAGCTGGCCGACGCGCTGGCCGCTGACCCGGGCAACGACGACGCCCGTTATGACTACATCAAGCTGTTGATCAGCTTGGGCGGCCTCGAAGAAGCCGATGCCACGCTGGCGCCCAAACTGTCAGAGATTCCACGCCAATTGCGCTTTGAAGCCTTGTCGCAGTGGCTGGGCGCCATTCAAGCGGCCGCAACTGGCCCCCATGCCAGCTGGACGGTAGAGCAGTTTGACGAAAAGATCGCCCTGAACAAGCGCGACTTCGACACCCGCTTGGCCAAAGCCCGCTTGCTGATGGCCGTGGGCGAGTGGACCGCGGCCATGGACGAGCTGCTGGAAATCATCATGCGCGACAAGAAATGGGGCGATGAAGCCCCGCGCAAAACCTTTGTCGCCATTCTGGAGCTGTTGACCCCGCCCAAGCCCAAGGCGGCCGCGCAAACCCCGGGCAAAACCGCCGGCGGCATCGAGGTGCTGGGCAAAACCGCCGTGCTGGAAGACCCGCAGGCGGCGCTGGTGTCGCAGTACCGGCGTCAACTGAGCATGATGCTCAACTGAGCCCGCGCCGAATGCGTGTGGCCGCGCTTTACAGCGTGATTTTGGTACCCAGCAGCGCGAGAAATTGCCCGATCCAGGCCGGATGCGCGGGCCAGGCCGGGGCGCTCACCAGATTGCCTTCGGTGAACGCGCCATCAATCGGAATCTGGGCATAGGTGCCTCCGGCGCGCTCGACCTCGACCTGGCACGCCGGGTAAGCCGAGCAGGTGCGACCCTTGAGCACATCGGCCCCGGCCAGCAACTGCGCGGCGTGGCAAATGGCCGCGACCGGCTTGTTGGCGTCAAAAAAGTGCCGCACCATGGCGACCACCGCCGGGTAGGTGCGCAGGTACTCGGGGCCACGGCCACCTGGCAGCACCAACGCGTCATAGTCTTGTGCCTTGATGTCATCAAACGTGGCGTTCAGGGCAAAGTTGTGACCCGGCTTTTCACTGTAGGTTTGCGCGCCCTCGAAGTCGTGGATCGCCGTCTTGATGGCGTCGCCGGTTTTTTTGTCCGGGCACACCGCGTGCACCGTGTGGCCCACGGCCAGCAGCGCCTGAAACGGCACCATGGTTTCATAGTCTTCGCAATAGTCACCACAAATCATCAGAATCTTTTTAGCGGCCATGTCGGTCTCCTGTGGGTTGATGAACAAGGGCACATTATGAAACCTCGCAGCGTATTCGTGGTGGTCTCGGGTTTTGACATCAGCTTGTCAGGCGGGTGAGTGCTTCCTGGTACTTGGCGGCGGTTTTTTCGATCACCTCGCGCGGCAGATGCGGCGCCGGCGGGCATTTGCTCCAGGACTTGCCCGCCACCAGCGCGGTTTCCAGCCAGTCGCGCAAAAACTGCTTATCAAAACTGGGCGGGTTGACTCCTTCTTGGTAGCTCTCGGCGGGCCAGTAGCGCGACGAATCTGGCGTCAGCACCTCGTCCATCAATATCAGCGTGCCGTCCTGGTCCAGGCCAAACTCGAACTTGGTGTCGGCAATGATGATGCCCTTGGTGGCAGCAAAGGCGCTGGCCGCTTTGTACAGCGCAATGCTGGTGTCGCGGATGCGCGTGGCCAGGTCGACACCGATCATCTCAACGGTTTTCTCGAACGTGATGTTCTCATCATGGTCGCCCATTTCGGCCTTGGCTGCCGGGGTGTAGATGGGCTCGGGCAATTTGCTGGCATTCTTCAGGCCAGCGGGCAACTTCACGCCGCACACCGCACCGTTGTGCTGGTATTCCTTCCAGCCGCTGCCGGCCAGGTAGCCGCGCACCACGGCCTCCACCAGAATGGGTTTGAGGCGTTTGACCAGCATCGAGCGGCCCGCCACCTGCGGCACTTCGGCCGCCGTGACCACGCTCTCTGGCGCATCGCCGGTGAGGTGGATTGGGCAGATATTCAAGCCCTTCGGGCCCAACTTGTCAAACCAGAACAGCGCCATTTGCGTCAGCAACACGCCCTTGCCCGGAATCGGCTGCCCCATGATGACGTCAAACGCGCTGATGCGGTCAGAGGCCACCATCAGGATGCGGTCATCGCCCACGGCGTAGTTGTCACGCACTTTGCCGCGTGCCAGCAAGGGGAGTGAGGTGATGTTGGAGGTGTGCAGAGCTGCCTGGGATTGGGTCATGGTGCGTGAACTTGAAAAGTTGATTTCGGAAAGATGGTGCGAGTTTAGATTCAATGCCAGGGCATTCAACCGCTTTGGCAACTGGTGTCTGATCATAAAACCTGACCATCGGGCATTCGAACACCATGGCAACGGATTTCACGCCCCTGCGGGATCAGACACTGCCGCAAAATTCTCAGAATTCCAGGCATTGATCGGAGTGACAGCGGTTGGTGCCATGGCGACCCGGTATCAGTGGGCTTCATCAACAGCGCTTAGAGTCGTCCGGGCGTATTGTCCAGTGGGCTATAGTCTGCCCACATATTGAGTTATTTCGCATGTTCAAATTTGAATGGGATGATCAAAAGGCGGCGAGCAATCTGCGCAAACACGGTGTATCGTTCGATGAGGCGGTCAGTGTTTTTGGGGATGCGATGGCACTGACTTTTGCAGATACTGATCACACCGAGGTTGAAGATCGAAGCCGGACCTACGGCATGTCAAACAAGGCGCGGCTTCTGGTGGTCATCCATACGGAGCGCCGCAACGGCACTCGAATCATCAGCGCAAGAAAGGCAACACGATATGAAAAAGGCATCTACAAAAATGGCTGATCAAGACATTCCAGAATTGAAGCGAGAACAACTCGGCAAAGGCATACGGGGCAAGTACCTGAAACATTTCATGCAGGGTAGCAATGTCGTGGTCTTGCAACCTGAGATTCAAAAGGCATTTCCTACTTCCGAGGCAGTTAACAAGGCTTTGGCAAGTATGCTGGCCTTTGCGCATGAGACTCAAGATTTAACTGGTCGTAAAAGCCGGACGCCGCGCAAGCGCATCGCCGCTTAGCTTCGACGTTATGACTGCTTGACTGCTTTGGATCGAGACGAAAGTCATCAATGCGTCTTTGAACCCCGAAATTGCCACCGCAATTCCAAGAGCCCCACCCCCGCCGACTCAACTCAACCCGACCTAGTCTCAGTCAGCAAAAAGCCACCCGAAGGTGGCTTTTCAGCACGTCAAAACAAAGACCTCAATTGACCACTTGCGCCAGTTCGCCACGCGCATATTGCCCGGCCACTTCGATCAGGCTGTGGCCCTTGATCTTGCTCCCTTGGCCTTCGCAGCCGAACTGCAGGTAGCGCTGTTTGCACAGCGCCTTGGCGGCTTCGCGGGCCGGTTTGAGCCAGTCACGGGCATCAAATTTGTCAGGGTTTTCAAACATGTACTTGCGCACGGCGGCGGTCATGGCCAGGCGAATGTCGGTATCGATGTTGATTTTTCGCACGCCGTACTTGATGGCCTTCTGGATTTCTTCGACCGGCACACCGTAAGTTTCCTTC
>PFUD01000183.1 GCA_002789915.1 Comamonadaceae bacterium CG_4_9_14_3_um_filter_60_33
GTCTCGTTGCCGTCCCACACGGGGGCGATGCTGTTCATGGCAGTGTCGCGGTCCTGGCCCACGGCGAAAGAGCGAAACAGGATACCAATGCCCAGATCGAAGCCGTCCAGCACCACGTAGATGAACACGGCCAACACGATGATGAAGGCCCAAATAATAGTGAGATCAATGGTCATGGGAGTCACCTTATTTAGTTGCCAGCACAACGGGCCGCAGCGCCACGGCAGGCGTGGTACCGGCCGTTCGCATAGGAATGTGAGGGGGTTCTGGCTCTTGCACCTGCGGGGCCTTGGCCATCAGCTTCAGGATGTAGAGCACCCCGGCGCCAAAAACCGCGAAATAAACGACCACAAACGCCACCAGCGATGCGGCTACGGCGGGCGCCGCCAGGGGCGAGGCCGATTCAGCCGTGCGCATCAGGCCGTGAATGGTCCACGGCTGACGCCCCACCTCGGTGGTGATCCAGCCCGCCAGCACCGCGACCAGGCCCGACGGCCCCATCGCCAGCGCGAAGCGGTGCAGCCCCTTCCATTCGTACAGCCGACCCTTGACGCGGGCCCACAGGCTGAGCAGGCCCAAGCCAGCCATCAAAAAGCCCAAACCGACCATCACGCGAAACGACCAGAACACCACGCCCACAGGCGGGTGGTCGGCGGCGGGCACGGTGTCGAGCCCGGCCAGGGGGGCGTTGAGGTCGTGCTTGAGGATCAGCGAGGACAGCCTTGGAATTTCTACCGCGTAGTCAACACGCCCTTCAGCGCTGTTGGGAATGCCGAACAGCACCAACGGTGCACCCTCCGGGTGGCTCTGGTAGTGGCCTTCCATGGCCATCACCTTCACCGGCTGGTGCTCCAGTGTGTTCAAGCCGTGCAAGTCACCCAGCACGATCTGCAGCGGCGCGACGATGGCGGCCATCCACATCGCCATCGAAAACATCAGCCGGGCGCGCGGGTTGGTGCGGTCTTTAAGCAAGTGCCAGGCACCGACACCGCCGACCAGGAAAGCCGTGGTCAGGTACGCAGCCGACAGGGTATGCACCAACCGGTACGGAAAGCTGGGGTTGAAGATGATCGCCAGCCAACTGCCGGCCGAGATGAACTGACCGTTGGCGTTCATCGCGTAGCCGGTCGGCGTCTGCATCCAACTGTTGACCGACAGGATCCAGAAGGCAGAGACAAAGGTGCCCAGCGCCACCATCAGCGTGGCGGTGAAGTGCAGGCGCTTGCCCACGCGGTTCATGCCGAACAGCATCACGCCCAGGAAGCCGGCCTCCAAGAAAAAGGCGGTCAGCACTTCGTAGGCCATCAGCGGGCCAATGATCGGGCCGGCCTTGTCAGAAAAAACCGCCCAGTTGGTGCCGAACTGGTAGGACATCACGATGCCCGAGACCACGCCCATGGCGAAGACCAGCGCAAAAATCTTGATCCAGTACCGGAACAGATTCATGTAGTCTTCACGCCCGGTTTTGAGCCAAAGGCCTTCGAGCACGGCGAGGTAACTGGCCAGCCCGATCGTGATGGCTGGGAACAAGAAATGAAAGCTGACGGTGAACGCAAACTGGATGCGCGCCAGCAGCAAAGGGTCGAGAAGATCAAACATCATGAGGTCTCTGGGAAATCGGCCAAGGCCTGGACCTGCTTAAAGCTGAACCAGCACCCGAATCGAGCACTGAACAGGGGGAAAGCGTGAGGTCCTTACCACTTTCCCATTGGTTTGGCAAGGAGGTTAACACTTATGAGCGAGGAGAATAACCTCAGCTCAGGTTGCCATGATGGGCATGAGGGTCTCTGGGTTTTTCTTGGTTTACTGGCATTTCTGGCGGCCAACGCTGCGTTGCTGTCGACTAACCCAAAA
This sequence comes from Comamonadaceae bacterium CG_4_9_14_3_um_filter_60_33, assembly GCA_002789915.1. GTDB lineage: Bacteria > Pseudomonadota > Gammaproteobacteria > Burkholderiales > Burkholderiaceae_C > Rhodoferax. The sequence goes on from PFUD01000183.1 coordinate 1,855, forward strand.
AAACTAGTTTTTTGTAGCTCAAAGACCGCTGTCGATCACTTTGTCATCCCATTGACCGCGATGGGGAATCAAGGTGGGTGCATCGACCTGGCTCAGGCTCACCAGGTGATCCCGAAAAAGCAGCTTTTCACAGAATTTGGGTGAGGGCAATTGCTGCCGCATTTTCAATTTTGACCCTAACAGTCAATATAAATGCTTTATGGATGTGTTTTGGTGGCATTGTGGTAAATTCTCCCATCAACCGTATCCATGGAGTAGCCGAATCATGACCACCGCACTGCAACTGAAGAAAGTTCCCAGCCACATCAAATCACTGATCGACCGTGAGGCCGGCCTGCATCGGCGCTCTATCAATCAGGAAACTATTGTTTTGCTGGAAGAAGCTTTGCTCGCCAGGGCAAGGCTTCAAAAGCAAAGTCAGGAGGATGTGGAAGACATTTTGAAGCGTTACGCGGCACTGCCCACGCTGGATACCCGTCCGGTGGCTGACATCATTGAATATGACGAACTTGGTTTGCCCAAATGAAGTCGGCTAAAAACTTGCGCGAAGCGGTCATCGATTCATCGGCCATAGTGAGTATTTTTGATGGCAGGCCATCAGCGGACCCTGCAAACCGATCTGTCTGACGCGATGGCTTTGTTGGAGCCAGGTGAGTCAATGATGTGGACAAGGACCACTGTTGAGGCAATGGATTCAGGATCGTCAAAGTGGTTAAATAATGGTTGAAACGTGGTCTAATATTGTTTTTTTAATGGTATTTCAAGTCTGAGGATTGTTGCCATGATGCAAATCACCACGCCTGTTGCCCCCAAACCTTTCACCCTGTTTGACAGCGTGCCTGATGACTACCTTAACTTTGGTCACGGGCCGGGCTTTAATGCCAAAGAGGTGCAAAGCTTTCTAGGGCTGAAGAAAGACGAGGTTTCTCGCCTTGCTGCGGTCTCGCCCAAGTCCGTTCGTTTTGACGATGCCATGCCAGAGCCCGTGCGCGAGCGTCTTGAAGAGATTGCGCTCACCATCAACATGGTCGCCCGAGTGTTTGGCGGTGACGTCCATAAAACGGTAGCTTGGTTTCGCGCACGTAATCCGCTGCTGGGAGATGTTTCCCCTCGTGACATGATTCGCCTCGGGCGATTTGAACGGCTTCGAAAATTCATCATCAATGCCATGATGGACAACGCGCCGGCGCAAGACGCGGCCTCCAGGGCGCACTAGCGGGTCAACATTTCAGTGGCGCGCAAAAGGCCCCTACCTCCCAGCCCTCGCGCCTCTGTGCCACTGGCACCCAGGGGTATTCTTGAGCTAGACCGTTTTTCTGAGGCATCTTTGCGACAGTGGAAAACACTGTCTGAGGATTTGGACGAACTGGAGCGAACGCTGTATTTCGCCCTTGAGCCTGAGCGGAGAAGACTTCGGCCAGAGTTGATTGACGTGCTGAATAACGCCCAAGGTGAACAGCTCATTTTGGAGACTTGGGTCAGAGTGCTGAGCTATCGCTACAGCCCGAATCCACTTTCCAGTGCAGGGAGTTTGAAAGCCTATGGCGGGCGGTTTAATGCGGGCGGTGATCTGGAGCCAGGCACACTGGACCCGTGGCCTGCTTTGTACATGGCAGAAGACTTTGAAACAGCCTTCCGCGAGAAATTTCAGATGCGCAGTGATGCGCAGACCGAAGGGTTGCGCCCGCATGAACTTGCCTTGGGTCCACAAGGCAGTCATGTCACCGTGGCAGTCAAGGGTCGATTGACCCGAGTTTTTGACATGACCTCAATCGCTGCTTTGGAGCCGCTGGCACGGGTGCTACAGCGGGTCAAAATGCCAGCCAGGGCACGTCAATTGCGCAAAAAGCTCCAGATACCTACCCACGCTCTCACAATGGTGCAGACGGGCAAGCAATTACACAACGCCGTGCTTAAGCACAACTGGCGAGTGTTGCCGGTTCAATTTGATTTGCCTGCGCAGAGCCAGATCGTTGCAGAGCTGATTCGTGCGGCTGGCTTTGAGGCAGTTTTATACCAGTCCACCATGGGGCCAGGAAAATGCCTTGCGGTGTTCCCAGATCGACTGCTCGAAACTTCATTTATTGAGTTGTCTGATCACCCCCCTCATGTCGAGACCATCACGCGCTTGGATGACTCAACGGCGGACGAACTTGCAGGCTGGGATTTATTGCCGCCGCGTTCTCGGTCAAGGTAACCACACTATTCCAATTTCATGTTCCCATCCCTATCGGCGCAAGACATCCGGCATGGCCTTGCGTTGTGTCAGTCAGATATCTGAGACCCGGCACATGCGCCCGAATTGACGGCCAGATGCCGGGGGCGGGTGCATCGCCCTGGCTCAGGCTCACCAGGTGATCCCGTAAAAGCAGCTTTTCACAAAATTTGCTGAAGTTTTGTACAGCTTTGCAGGCTTACGTCATAAGCCTATTGCGGCGCAAACTCATGGCTTCTTG
>PFUD01000006.1 GCA_002789915.1 Comamonadaceae bacterium CG_4_9_14_3_um_filter_60_33
GGAGTGTGTTGCGTCCCTCTTCGGTATTGAGGCTACGCATCTGGGCCCGGTACGCGTCACGCTCGGCTGGCGTCATCAACTGGCTGCCGTAGATCGGGTCCTGGGTGCGCAGTTGCGTTTGATCCTGCGTTTGGTCCCTGATCTGATCCTGAGCCTGCGCCGGCAAGCTTGCAATGGCACCCGCCATTGACACGGCTGCTGCCAACACCAGCGTCAGCGCGCCTGAATTTACTTTGGTCTTTTTCATGATGAACTCCTTTAAAGTACAGTTAAAAAAATCGCCTACCAACAAGCGGTCAACGACCGCGACCACCTGAACCACCCGAGCCTCCACCCGAGTTTCCACGCGAGCCTGCGCCAAAGCCTCCTGCGCCAGCGCGACCAGTGCTGGCGTTGCTGTTGCCAACTGCAGGATCAGGCAAATCCAGCGTCAGCACATCAGTGCCTTTTCTTGGCTCACCCAAGCCGCGCGCCTCGTAGCCGCTGCCGTAGGGCTTGCGGTTTTGGCATTCAAGCGCAAGCTCGACGGATGCCGACTCTGGCTCCCCGGCCTGCACCGCGCCTACGCAAAGCAGCAAGGCGCCGAATGCCGCGAACCAACTCAGGTTGCCTGGCAACCAAGCGGTGGTCTGACTCAAGGTGAAGGTTTGTGCGTTCATGGGCTGTATCTTGCGCGGTGAGCGTTGCCTGGGAATGTCATGTGCGTAAGTTTGCGTTTCGTCATGTTTCATCGTGTTTCAGGGCTTCTGTTGGCTATGGTCATCGCTAAACTGATAGCCTATGAACCACGCTGCATCTGCCCGGATACTGGTGGTCGATGACGACCCCGAGCTACGCCATCTGCTGACCGACTATCTGGCCGCGAGCGGCTTTGCGGTGGACACTGCCGGCGATGGCATTGAGATGCACAAGCAATTGGCCGCAGCAACGCCCGACGCCATCGTGCTAGACCTGATGATGCCTGGCGAAGACGGTTTGAGCCTGGCCCGCGGCCTGCGCAAAACCTCCGACATCCCAATCCTCATGCTGTCGGCGCGTGGTGAGGAAATTGACCGCGTGGTCGGGCTTGAGGTGGGTGCCGACGACTACCTGGCCAAACCCTTCAGCCCGCGTGAACTGCTGGCGCGCCTGCGCGCCTTGCTGCGGCGCACGCGCCCTGCCGAGCCGGTTGCAGTCGCTGATTCGGCCACGAGCACCCAGACAGCCGCGCACCTGCACAGCTTTGGTCCCTTCACGCTCGACACCAACGCCTGGCGGCTGTTGCGCGACGGGGTTGAAGTGCTGGTCTCCAGCGGCGAAGTTGCCCTGTTGCGCATCTTTGTTGCGCACCCCAACCATGTGCTCTCGCGTGACAGCATCGTGGATCAGCTCAAGGGCTACGAGCGTGACGCCTTTGACCGCAGCATCGACGTGCGGGTCACGCGCCTGCGCCGCAAGATCGAGTCAGACCCGGCGCACCCGGCCTATATCCGCACGGTGCGCGGCGAGGGCTATTTGTTCAATCCGCAGGGCGAGTTCGCGTGAAGCAGCGGCTTGCCAGCCGGCATGGCCTGACCCGCCTGTACACACTCTGGCTGGCCGCGCTGTTCATTGCAGTTGAAATGGTCACGGTGGCGGCCGCGCTGGTGTTTGTCTTTTTGCCGCTGTCCGAGCGCGCCGCCGACGATCTGGCTGGGCTGATGGTGTTGTCGGCGCAGACCTGGGCCGAGTTGCCGCCCGGGACGCGCCCGGTGTTTGAGGATGAGCTCTTGCACAGCTATCAGATGGCCTTGCGCCCGGACATGTCGCCTGCGCCAGACACCGGCCTGCGCCACGGCTGGTACCTGTATTTTCTGGAGCGCGCCTTTGAGCGGCGGCTCGGCCAGGAGGTGTTTTTTCAGCCTGAGCAAGCCAAGGATGGCAGTGAGTGGCTCTGGCTGGCGATGCCCACCGGGAATCGGTCAATGGGGGTCGGCTTTGCCAGAAGCCGCATGCAGGCCAACCCCTTTGGCGCGGTCTTGATGGCCTTGGCTGTGGGCACGCTGCTGGTGCCCTTGCTGGCTTGGTGGCTGGCCAGCCGCATTGCCCAGCCGATCGCCCGGCTGGAGTTGGCCGCAGCGCATCTGGCCAGGGGTTCCGACCCGGCCCTGCTGCCAGAAACCGGGCCGCGTGAACTGGCCGAGCTGGCGCACCATTTCAACCACATGGCGCTGCAGGTGCGCGAACTCAGCGACGCCCGCACCACCTTGTTTGCTGGCATTTCACACGACCTGCGCACGCCCCTGACGCGCATGCGCCTCGCGCTGGAACTGCTGTCGCTCAAGCCCGACGCCGCGCTGTTGCAGCGGCTTGAGCACGACATCGACGAGATGAACCAGTTGATTGGGCAACTCCTTGACATTGCCCGCGGCCTCAAACGTGAGGCCGCGCAAGACCTTGATCTGTGCGCCTGGCTTCAGGGCCGCGCCGAGGTGCAAAAGGCAGCGGCCGACGCCGCCCACGCCACGCTCACGGTGCAATGCGCGGATGTGCTGCGAGCGTACGCGCCACCGGGCATGCTCACCCGCGTCATCGACAATTTGCTGGGCAATGCGCTACGGTATGCGCCCGGCCCGATCGAGCTGGTGGGGCAGGCTTTGCCCCCGCTGACGTCTGGCGCGCCTGGTGGTGCGCGCATTGGCGTGCTCGACCGTGGCCCAGGCATTCCGCCTGACCAGCTGGACATCGTCTTCAGGCCGTTTCAACGCCTTGAAGGCTCGCGCAGTCCAAGAACAGGCGGCTTTGGCCTGGGGCTGGCCATCGTTCAGCAACTCGCTCACGCAAATGGCTGGGTGGTCAGACTTCAAGCGCGCGACGGCGGCGGGCTTGCCGCCTGGGTTGAATTGCCGTCGGCAGCAAGCCGCCTTGCTATTTGACGTTCAGCTGGTCTTTTGTTTTGAGCTGAATCTGCTCCTGATTTTTTAACTGATCGCGCGTTTTCAGCAGAAGCTGCTCTTGCGTCTTCAATTGCTCAAGGGTTTTCAGGTGCAACTGCTCCTGATCCTTTAACTGATCGCGCGTTTGCGTGCGCAGTTGGTCCTGGTCCTTGAACTGGTCGCGGATCTGGGTCATCAACTGGTCCTGGTCCTTGATCTGGTCACGCGTTTGGGTGAGCAACTGATCCTGCGTTTTCAGTTGGGTACGGGTACGCGTGAGTAACTGGTCCTGGGTGACGAGCTGAGCCTGTACCTGTGCCTGCGTCTGCACCTGCGTGCGCGTTGTCTTCATGTGCTGATTCGTGGCGCCGCTACCGGCCCCGCTGGCGCCACCCGAACCTGATGCGCCTCCTGCGCCGCTACCTTGGCCTGCTGCCATCGTCACCGTGCCAAACATGAGGCCGACTGCGATTGCCAAAGCGGCTGGGATATGTGTCTTTTTCATGATGTTCTCCATCCTGGATGCTGGAAAAATTAAATAAAAATTCCACCAACGCCTGTTCAGCATTTTTCCATCCGACCAAAACAAGTGTGGCAAAGAAAGTCTAGGCATGCACCCGTAGTCGCTGCTTGCGAATAATCATGGGTCAGGCGGATCAGGACCGCCTCAAGGAAGCGAAATATGCGGCGCGTGGCCAAGCCCTGAAATGAAGAAATCCGCCGTAGCGGACTTCTGTCGTGGTTCGGTGGCGCGCATGGCGCCGGGATTTAACCTCCCCTATTCGGACCGATTGAACATGGCCGCTGTGGCCACCCACAGAAAAGCCACACCGACCACAGTGGCCGCAGCGCCTGCTGCCGCACCAGTCGGATTGTTGCTAAGAAACAACAAATTACCAAAGCCAATCAGCAGCGCAAGGATGCCGATCACGAAATTCACCAGACTGAAAAATGTTTTCATGATGACTCCAAAGCGTGGCGTGACATCAGTAAATGGATGCAGCCGTTAACCTGGCTGCCACGATATTCTTGTGCAACCGGTGCTTGGCAAGGTTGCTGAACCAGCTTGCGATGGCATGCCAGCGAGCCAAAAGAATTTGACTCACGGCCTGCGCACGCATTTCCTGCGCGCGGCGAATTTGGGCTTCGATGTCTGAATATTGATATTCCATGATGTTGGATCCTTTCTGAGTTGAACGTCTCTTTTGAAGACATGGTGCTACGATAACGCTAATGTTGCAGTGCAACAAACGATCAATTCTCAGCCGACGCATCAGTTAAATTCATCCATGTCTTATCGCTTACCGCCCCTGAAAGCCTTGCGTGCCTTTGAGGCGGCGGCGCGCCACCTGAGCTTCAAAGACGCGGCGCAGGAGATGTCGGTCACGCCCACCGCCATCAGCCACCAGATCAAACTGCTGGAGGAATACCTCGACCTTCAGTTGTTCCACCGGCTGACGCGCGCGCTCGAACTCACGCCGCAGGGTGAGGCCATGCTGCCCAAGGTGCGCGAAGGGCTGGACTGCTTTGCCGCTGCGGTGGCCAGTGCGCATGAACGCGTCACCAGTGGCCGCCTGATCGTGGTGCTGCCGCCGTCTTTTGCCACCCGCTGGCTGGTGCCGCGGCTGCGCCGCTTTGCCGAGGCGGAGCCGTCGCTGAGCTTGCATGTGATTCGCTCGCTGAGCACCATCGACGGCGACCAGGTGGCGAACCCGGCGTCTTTCGACCTGGCTGACCTGCGCCAGGAAGACTCGGTGGTGGTGATCCGCTTTGGCACCGGGGTGTACCCGGGGTTTCAGGTGGACCACATGTTCGCCTCCGACTGCATTGCCGTTTGCAGCCCGAAGCTGCTTGAAACCGGCCCGCCGCTGAGGGTTCCTGCCGACATGCGCCATCAGGTGCTGCTACACGACCAGGGCATCTCCAGTGGCCGCTCGGGTCCAGCATGGGATGAATGGTTCAAGCTGGCTGGCGTGACCGGGGTGGACAGCAGCGCCGGCCCCCACTTCAGCGATTCCGGGCTGGTGTATGTGGCCGCGCTGGACGGCCTGGGCGTGGCGCTGGCGTCCAAGCCGCTGGTGGCTACCGCCATCGCGCAAGGCCGGCTGGTGGCGCCGTTCGACATTGCCGTTGGGCAAAAATTTGCCTACTACCTGGTCGTTCCCCAAGCGGTTGCCGAGCGGCCCGCGGTACAGGCCTTTCGCAAGTGGTTGCTCGAAGAAGCCAAGGCAGAGGAGCCGGAGCGTGCAGGCTGAACATCAGCCCGTGCGCCTGCATGGTTTGCCGCCCTTGGTCAATGACCACACCCGCCTGCTGGTGCTGGGCAGTTTCCCCAGCGTCTCGTCGCTGGCGCACCAGCAGTATTACGCCCATCCGCAAAATGCTTTCTGGCGGCTGCTTCAAGCGCTCTGGCCATTGCGCCCCATGCCGGGGGCAGACGCGTATCCGCAGCGATGCGACTGGCTGCTCGACAAGGGCCTGGGCCTGTGGGACGTGTATGCGTCCTGCGCGCGCGAGGGCAGCCTCGATGCCGCCATCCGCCAGCTGCAACTCAACGACCTGGCCGGTCTGCTGCGCCGCTGTCCCGGGTTGCGGCTGGTTGCGCATAACGGCGGGGAGAGTTTTCGGCATGCGCGCGTCACCCGCGCCTTGGGCCTGCCGGTGTATCGCCTGCCTTCAAGTAGCCCGGCCAATGCCAGTTGGTCTTTTGAGCGCAAGCGCATTGCTTGGCGCGAGGTGGTGGGGCTGGCCGGGCTGCTTTAAAGCCTGAGTAAATTCCAAATACATGCCACTTAGCATCCGCGTTTACATCATGCAGCACTCCGAATGACAATGAGCACAACGGTGTGTTGCGAAACCCGAAGAAGACTAGCCCGCAAGCCTTGTATGTCTCTTCGCAACTTGTGCTGATATTTCCCGGCAGCGATGTACGCGTTACTTTCAGTCCGTCGCAATTGGTGTGTTCGGCAGATGGCTCAGCGAATGTGCAGGTCACTGTCTCTGTCTGCACTATCAGTCCGCATCTGGCGGCTTGCAATATTGGTGTTCGTTCCTTTTTAGTCAGGGGATTGACTGGGTTTATGATGCAAAGCTTTTCAACCACTCTGTTTAAGGATTCCATCATGCGTTCATTGCCAGCCATCGGGACTGTTGTTTATGCCAAATTTACATGCGCTCTGGCAGCGCTGGCTTTGACCGGTGCGGCCCTGGCACAGGTGCAACTTCCAACGCCAACCAAATTGGATGGCGGCAAGATCATCAGCGTCGAAGAGGGCAAGGCGCTGGTTGATAAAAAATCAGCGTTTTTCATCGATACCCGCAACCCTGTCAATTTTGGCAAAGGGCATGTGCCGGGCGCCAACGCGATCCCCTACAAGGGCGGTAGCGAAGACGTGGAAGGTTTTGACGCCAGCAAAGACAAGTTTGACCTCGCCAAATTGCCTGCTGCCAAAGACCAGGCGCTGGTGTTTTACAGCGACGGCCCCACCGGCTGGAAGAGTTACAAGGCGGCGGTCTGGGCTGTCAAGGCGGGCTACAAAAATGTCAATTACATGCGCAATGGCTGGTCTGAGTGGGTCGCCAAGAGTTTCCCGGCTGAAAACTAAGATCGCGTTTTGTACGGGGCGGCAGCCTGGCTGCCTGCCTCGTTGTGTTTTCAAATCAGACTGAATCATGACACTCTCTATTCGTAGCCGACTCTTTTTGGTTGTTGGCATTCAGGTGCTGCTTATGGCTGCCATCGCCCTGACCGGGTTTTTCTTTGTAAGAAACCAGAGCGATGCCGACTCCGCCCACGACGAATCGACACAGACCCAAATTGCGGTTCAAAAGGCCTTGCAGTCGGTTGGCGAGGTGCTGTTGTCAGAGGGTGGCCTGGCCTCGCGCGATGGGCTCAAGACCAATATGCAGACTGTGGATGAGCACGTGGCCATGCTGGTGAATCTGCGCGGTGGCAAGGACTCTGGGTTGCGCGCGTTCATCGAAGCAGAGCTCTCGCCCCAATGGAACAAGGTCAAACAATTGGCTACCCAGCTGGTGGGGCTTAAAACCATTTCGGTAGAAGACACTGACACGATGGTGCTGTACGGCAAGTTGTCTGGTCTCAGCGCGGCGCTGAGCGACAAGGCGCAGGCACTGGTCGAGTTGGCCAACACAGCGAGTCAAAGCGCGGCCAGGTTGGTTTGGTGGACATTGGGCGCGGGTGCGCTGTTGATGACGTTCAGTTTGTTGTGGCTGAATTACCTGCTGTTTGGTCAGATCATGCGGCCACTTGGTCTGATTCGCACAATTGCGCAACGCGTTGCCAGTGGCGATATTGCCGCGCCCGTGCCGATCAAAGGGCAGGCCAATGAGATGGCCGTGGTGTTGCAAGCTCTGGCAACCATGGAAACCAGCTTGGTCAACGTGGTGCAACAGGTGCGCCAGGGCAGCGAAAGTGTGGCGACTGCCAGCTCCGAGATTGCGCAGGGCAACAACGACCTTTCGGCCCGCACCGAGAGCCAGGCCAGCGCACTTGAGGAGACCACAGCCAGCATGGAGCAGCTGAGTTCTCAGGTCAAGCAAAACGCCGACAACGCGGCACAAGCCAACCGCCTGGCGCAGAGCGCAAGTAGCGTGGCTATCAAGGGCGGTGAGGTGGTTGGCCAGGTGGTTGACACCATGAAGGGCATCAATGAAGCCGGCCGCAAGATCAGCGACATCATCAGCGTGATTGATGGCATTGCCTTCCAGACCAATATTCTGGCCTTGAATGCTGCGGTTGAGGCGGCGCGTGCGGGTGAGCACGGCCGTGGTTTTGCAGTGGTCGCCAGCGAAGTGCGATCTCTGGCCGGGCGCAGCGCTGCGGCGGCAAAAGAAATCAAGACGCTGATCGATACCAGCGTCGAACGCGTTGAAGCGGGCAGTGCGCTGGTGGACCAGGCCGGCAACACCATGCAAGAAGTGGTGGCAAGCATACGGCGCGTGACCGATATCGTGGCTGAAATCAGCACCGCCAGCAACGATCAAAACGACGGCGTGGCGCAAGTGGGTGAGGCGATCACACAATTGGACCAGGTCACGCAGCAAAATTCTGCGCTGGTGGAGCAAATGGCCGCCGCTGCGGACAGCCTCAAATCTCAGGCACAAGAGCTGGTGCAGACGGTGGCGGTGTTCAAGCTCTCGGGTTTTGAAAACGCGGGTGCTGCTCTGGCCACAGCCAGGGTACGTGCACCTTCGCCGGTAGCCACTCCTTTCAAGGGCGTGGATCGTCGTGCGGGCGGCGTGCCAAAGGGTGCCGCTGCCCGCACACCAAAACCCATGGCATCCGCATCGCTGGCCGCACCTATGGCAGTCGCTGCCGGCGGTGACGGAGATTGGGAGACTTTCTGAAGCCTAAAGCCTGAGAGCTTGCGGCGCAGGCTCTTGGCGCAGCGAGGGGCGTTAAAACTGGACAGTATTCCTGTGCAACCCAACGACCGTCGCGACTTGTTCTGCTGAGCCCGAAAGCGACAAGCCCCTTATCCCTCCAGCCCCGGCCCTAGCCGCCACTGCTTGACCATCGCATGCAGCGCCGGAATCACCACCAGCGTCAGTACGGTGGATGAAACCATACCGCCGACCATCGGCGTGGCAATGCGGCGCATCACCTCGGAGCCGGTGCCGCTGACCCACATGATGGGCGGCAAGCCGACAACAGCGCGTTTTCGGTGCGGATCACTGGCGCGCCCTTGGCAATCTCGATTTTGGCCAGATGGCCGAGCGGGATCATTGCGCCCATCATGGTGGGTACCAGCACCTCGCTCGCAATCTGCTGCGGGTCGCTGCGCAGTTCAGGCGGGTTGCGATGCGCGCTGTTATGCGCGATTGGGATTCTGATTGGTTCCTGCTTGTATGATGCTGCATCAGATGAATTTGAATATCTGGAGGTTTTGAAATGCGCACGACTTTGGCAATTGATGACGATGTGCATGCTATTGCCAAGCGTTTGGCGGCTGTTGAGCGGCAAAGCGTGGACAGTGTTTTGTCGGCACTCGCCCGGCAACCCTGCGGCTGTTGCCACCTTGATGGCAGGGTTGCGTTTATTGCCAGGTCACGTTTTTTGGCCTGATGATGTCAGCCTGCATGACACACACATCGATGACCAGGCGCAACTGAAAAGCTCGGGCCAATTGACCGACAGCGTCCAGTTCCAATCCCCAGTGATTTTCAGTCCCAGTGAGTTTGACTGGTTTTAGCAACCATCACCGCTTTTCGACTTCGGCTAAAGTTTGTGGGCCATTAGCTTCTCAGCTGTCAGCTTGGTAACGGCAAACCCCACCAGCAAGATCGTGGCCCAAAGGGCAAAGTCGTTTGAGCAAGTGAAAGTAGACAATAAAGCCGCCCACAGAAGCAAACAGCCCCAGATAAACCAACGCCCACCATGAGCGCGCGGTGATTGCCGCAAAATGGGGTTGTTCCAGCCCGATGCCCGCCGCAAAAAGCATCAAACCAGCCACGCCAATCGGCAGCGTGTTGTAAGTGATGACGCTGATGGCAACGGCTTTTTTCTTGGTGATCACATAGCACAGCGCGTGCATCACCGCCGCGCTCAAAATGGCCGCCACGCCAAGCACCTCTGCATGGTCAAGACGCAAACCTTGTGATCGCAAGATCATGTAAAGGCTGCCAAAGCCAATGGCAATACCGACCACTTGCGACAAATAGATTTTCTCGTGCAGAAAAATAGCGGAAAACAGCAAAATGAAAACCGGCATACAACTGAACAGCAGCGCCGCGAGGCCCGATGACACATGAACCTCGCCGTAGTTCAGCAGGTAGTACGGCACACTGAAATAGCTCAAGGTCACAAAG
>PFUD01000018.1 GCA_002789915.1 Comamonadaceae bacterium CG_4_9_14_3_um_filter_60_33
GCTGGTTTCAGCCTGGACCTGAAAGCCTTGGTGGCGGTGGTGGCACCGCGTGCCCTGCAGGCCGCCATTCGCGCCCCCTGGCGCGATGACGCCTGCCTGAATGCGTCCATAGCGGCCTTACGCGCGCGCGGCGAGATCGTGGTGTGTGTGCTGCCGGGCCACGAGAGCGTAGTTGATGAGTTCTATTGCGATCGCGAGCTGATTGAAGCCAGCGGGCAATGGGTGGTTCAAGCAGTGAATTGAAACAGAAAAGTGAAGCAAAAAATGATAGCTATCAAAGGACGTAACGTGGTCGTCGTTGGCACCCAATGGGGCGACGAGGGCAAAGGCAAACTGGTTGACTGGCTGACCGAAAGCGCACAGGGCGTGGTGCGTTTTCAGGGCGGCCACAACGCGGGCCACACCATTGTGGTCAACGGTGTCAAGACCGCGCTACACCTGATTCCGAGCGGCATCCTGCGCCCCGGGGTCAAGTGCTACATCGGCAACGGCGTGGTGTTGTCGGCGGCCAAGTTGTTTGACGAAATCGCCAACCTGGAGAAAGCCGGCGTTGAGGTGCGCTCGCGGCTGCGCATCAGCGAGGCTTGCCCGCTGATCCTGCCGTTTCACGCGGCGCTCGACGTCGCCCGCGAAGACGCGCGCGAGCAGGGCGGCAGCGAAAAGATTGGCACCACTGGTCGCGGCATTGGCCCGGCTTACGAAGACAAAATCGCCCGGCGCGCGCTGCGCGTGCAAGACCTCAAGTTCCCCGAGCGTTTTGCCGCCAAACTGCGCGTGCTGCTGAGCCTGCACAACCATGTGTTGACGACGTTTTTGGGCTCGCAAGCGTTCGACTTTGGCCCGACGCTGGCGCCCTACATGAAAGACGGCGAAGTGCTTTTTGACGCGGTCTACGACGAAGCCATGCGCCACGCCGAACTCCTCAGACCGATGATGGCCGACGTCTCGCGCGAGCTCAATGACGCCCATTTGAAGGGCGAGAACCTGTTGTTTGAAGGCGCGCAAGGCACCCTGCTCGACGTTGATCACGGCACTTACCCGTTTGTCACCTCCAGCAACTGCGTGGCGGGCAATGCCGCTGCCGGCGCCGGTGTTGGCCCCAGCTTGCTGCATTACGTTCTGGGCATCACCAAGGCCTACTGCACGCGTGTCGGCGGTGGCCCGTTCCCGACCGAACTGGCATGGGAAGAAGAAGGCACGCCCGGCTGGCACATGAGCACTGTGGGCGCCGAAAAAGGGGTTACCACCGGGCGCAGCCGCCGCTGCGGCTGGTTTGATGCCGCGCTGCTCAAGCGCTCGGCCCAGGTCAACGGTTTGACCGGCCTGTGCATCACCAAGCTCGACGTGCTTGACGGCCTGAAGGAACTCAAGCTCTGCACCGGCTACCAGCTCGACGGTGAAGTGACCGACATTTTGCCGATGGGCGCTGATGACATTGCCCGCTGCGTGCCCATTTACGAAACCCTCGACGGCTGGAGCGTGAGCACCGTTGGTGTGACACAGTACGAGCAGTTGCCAATGGCGGCGCGCCTGTATTTGCAGCGCATTGAGCAGGTCACCGGCGTGCCGGTGCACATTGTCTCGACCAGCCCGGACCGCGAAGACACCATCATGATGCGCCATCCGTTTCTGGCCGATTGAGCCTTGAACAATCCATTTTGAATTTTTTGATTCCCACTCGATCTGCATCGACAACGACCATTTGAAGGACACTCATGTTGACCGAAGACGGCAAGCACCTGTATGTGAGCTATGACGAATACCACGGCCTGATCGAAAAACTGGCCATCAAGATATTCCAGTCGGGCTGGGAATTTGACACCATCTTGTGCCTGGCACGCGGCGGCATGCGCCCGGGCGACATTTTGTCGCGCGTTTTTGACAAGCCGCTGGCGATCATGTCGACCAGTTCTTACCGTTCCAACGCGGGCACCGAGCAGGGCAACCTCGACATTGCGCACTACATCACCACGCCCAAGGGCGAGATCGCCGGACGGGTCTTGCTGGTCGATGACCTCGCGGATTCCGGCTTGACCCTCAACGCCGTGATTGCCCAGCTCAAGAACAATTACAAATCGATCACCGAGTTGCGCAGCGCGGTGATCTGGACCAAGTCCTTGTCCAAATTCATGCCCGATTACTCGGTTGAATTCCTTCCGACCAACCCCTGGATTCACCAGCCATTCGAGGGCTACGACAGCTTGCGCCCGGAGCAACTGCTCAAAAAGTGGAGCGTTTGAGACGCGCTTGTTGCATGACTGACCTTGCCACCTCCCTGATTCATCATTCTTATCAGCCGCCGCCCGGCTTTGCCGCGCCGCAGCCCGGCGTATTCAAGGCTTCGACAGTGTTTTTTCCCAACGTGGCCGCCATGCGCCACTTCGACTGGAAAGACAAATCTGCCTACACCTACGGCCTGCACGGCACGCCCACCACCTACACCCTCGAACAGCGGCTTTGCACGCTCGAAGGCGGCGCCCAGTGCCTGTTGTTGCCTAGCGGCTTGGCGGCCATCGCGACCGTAGCGCTGGCCTTGCTCAAGAGCGGCGACGAGGTGCTCATCCCCGACAACGCCTACGGCCCGTCCAAAGCGCTGGCCGAGGGGGAGTTGGCGCACTGGGGCATCACCCACCGCTTTTTTGACCCGATGGACCCGGCCGATCTGGCCGCCAAAATCTCGCCGCAGACCCGCTTGGTCTGGCTGGAGGCTGCCGGCTCAGTGACGCTGGAGTTCCCGGACCTATGCGCACAGGTTGGTATTTGCAAGGCAGCCGGGGTGCTCTGCGCGCTAGACAACACCTGGGGCGCTGGCCTGGCGTTCAGGCCATTCGACCTGGCACCCGGTGCGCAGCCCGCCTTGGGCGTCGATATCTCCATCCATGCCCTGACCAAATACCCAAGTGGTGGCGGCGATGTGCTGATGGGCAGTGTCATCACCACAGATGAGCGTCTGCACATGCAGCTGATGCTGTGCCACATGCGCCTCGGGCTGGGCGTTGGCGCCAATGATGTCGAGAGCGTGTTGCGCGCCTTGCCCAGCCTGGCGCTGCGTTACCGCCAGCACGACGAAACCACGCGCACTTTGGCGCATTGGTGCCTGCAGCGCGACGAGTTTGCCCAGGTGCTGCACCCAGCGCTGCCGCAGTCACCCGGCCACGCGCACTGGCAGGCGCTGTGCGGCGAAGCGCCGGGCGCGGCGGCCGGCTTGCTCACGGTGATCTTCAAGCCCACGTACAGCCAGTCTCAGGTCGATGCTTTTTGTGACGGCTTGCAGCTTTTCAAAATTGGCTACAGTTGGGGCGGTCCCATCAGTTTGGTTATGCCGTACCAACTGGAATCCATGCGGTCACGCTGGCCTGCGCATCTACAGTCCGGGATTGTGGTGCGGTTTTCTATTGGTCTGGAGTCGGCGGCGGCCTTGCAGGCAGACTTGCTGCAAGCCCTGCACGGCTAAAATGAAACCATTAACTTGAAAGAACAACTTGGCAACACCTAACTACGGCTACGAAAAACGTCAAAAAGAACTGGCGAAAAAGAAGAAAAAAGAGGAAAAGCTCAAGGAAAAAGCCCAGCGCAAAGCGGGCGAGGGTGGTTCTGAAGGCCAGCCAGGCGAGCCCGATCAGACCGCCCAGGACACGTCGGCAGCCTGAGCCGTCAGCCCTGCCAGCGCATCCTCTGCTCTTTTCTCAAACCAGCATCCGGCTGGCCAGTGTGTTCATGGCTTGAGCTGACCGGTCTGTCGGGGTTAACTGCCCGGCCTGACTGAATTGCACAAAATTGCGCTGCATCGATTGCAGATACGCCGGGTCGTAATGTTGCTGCAGCAATTCCAGCACCACCTCGGCAAATTGCCCGCTACGGGCTTGTGCCTGCCAGTGTTCCACCACGGCGCGGCTCCTGATTTCCACCAGGGCTGACAAGCGGTTGCAAAAGTAATCCACATCGCGCGTCAGGTAGTCATAGTCTTCCAGCAACAGCGCCACGCGCTCGGCATCGGGCAGTTGCAGGTTCAGGCAGGGGCTGGCGCGCATGGCCTCGATCAAGGCTGCAGGCACCGACAAATTGCCGACCTTTTTGCTTTCGCTTTCCACGTACACCGGCACAGCGGCATCAAAACTGCGCAAACGGTCCCAGATCAGCGTGTCAAAGCGTTTTTGTGTCGGTTGCGCCAGCCCGGGCATGGCGCCCAGCACCGAACTGCGATGGTTGGCTAGCGCTTCCAGGTCGAGCACCTGCGCGCCTTGCGCCGCCAGCGCCTGCAGCAGCCGCGTTTTGCCGCTGCCGGTGGGGCCGCAAATGACCCTGAACGACAAGCCGGGCACACGCGCCAAGATGTCTTGCACCAGTGCCGCCCTGAATGCCTTGTAGCCACCTTCTACCAGCGTCACCCGAAAGCCGATCTGGCTCAGAATCAGCGCCAGCGAGCCGCTGCGCTGGCCGCCGCGCCAGCAGTAGGCCAGCGGCTGCCAGTCGCGCGGCTTGTCGATCACCTCGCGCTCGATGTGGCTGGCAATATTGCGCGCCGCAATGGCCGCGCCACGTTTGCGGGCTTCAAACGGGTTGACCTGCTTGTACAGGGTGCCAATTTCAATGCGCTCTGCGTTGTTCAGCGTGGGCCAGTTGATGGCGCCGGGCAGGTGATCTTCCAGATATTCGGCTTCGCTGCGGGCGTCGATGATGGCGTCAAAATCGGCCAACCGGGTAATGACTTCGGTGGCGCAAAGCGGCGTCAGACTCATTGCAGCGCTTTCTTGAGCGCAGGCCAGACGTTGGCCAGCATGTGCGGCTGGGCTTCTTCCTTGGGGTGGATGCGGTCAGCCTGAAACCATTTCATGCTGTCGGGCACATCGGCGACGCCTTTGAGCAAGAACGGCACCAGCGCGGCGCGCGTGGTTTTGGCGACATCCACATACATGTCGGCAAAGCGCTGGCCGTACTCGCGGCCATAGTTGGGCGGCATTTGCATGCCCAGCAACAACACTTTGGCGCCAGCTTGCTGCGCCTGGCGCGTCATGGCCAGCAGGTTGTCGCGGGTCAGATTCAGCGGCAGACCGCGCAGCGCATCGTTGGCGCCGAGCTCGATCACCACCAGCGTGGGGCGGTGTTGCATCAGCAAGGCACCCAGACGGGTGCGCCCGCCCGAGGTGGTATCGCCGCTGATGCTGGCATTGACTACCCTGGCACTGATTTTTTCAGCCTCAAGCTTTTGTTCCAGCAGCGCCACCCAGCCGCTGCCGCGCTTGAGGCCGTATTCCGCGCTTAGCGAGTCACCCAGCACCACAATGGTGTTGGCGGGGGGCGCTGGCGGGTTGGTCACGGCCAGCGCGCTGCGGCAAATCCCGTTGCCAGCGAGGATTGCGGCGAGCACGATACAGTGGCGGCGGTTCAAAGGTTTTTGTTGCAAAGAAGAATTCATGTCTGATGTCATTATCTCGGTAGAGCACGTTTTCAAGTCGGTGACCGATGCCACGGGCACCCTGGAGATTTTGCAGGACATCGATGTTGCCCTGCAGCCGCGCGAAACAGCCGCTATTGTCGGTGCTTCGGGCTCAGGCAAGAGCACGCTGCTGTCGATCATCGCAGGGCTCGACACGCCCAGCCGGGGCACGGTGCGCTTGGCCGGGCAAGACATTTTTGCCATGAGCGAGGATGACCGAGCCGCGCTGCGCGCCGAAAAGCTCGGCTTTGTGTTCCAGAGTTTTCAGTTGCTGGGCAACCTGACCGCGCTGGAGAACGTCATGCTGCCACTCGAACTGGCGGGGCGTCGCCACGCGCGCCAACTGGCCGCCGAGATGCTGGCGCGGGTGGGCCTGGCTGAGCGCCTCGGTGCTTACCCCAAGGTGCTCTCGGGCGGCGAACAGCAGCGCGTGGCGCTGGCGCGGGCCTTTGTGGTGCAACCCGCCGTGCTGCTGGCCGATGAGCCCACTGGCAGCCTGGACTTTGCCACCGGCGAGAAGGTGATGAGCCTGATGTTCGACCTGAACCGCGAGCTTGGCACCACGCTGCTGTTGGTCACCCATGACCGCGCCATGGCGGAACGCTGCGCGCGCAGCATCACGATCGAAGCGGGCAGGGTGGTGGCAAACCCAGCCTGAACTATCCTGACGGCGCTTGTTAGCCAGGATCACACCGCGGGAGGCAAAATGAGGGCATGAAAAAGATCAATACTGCCCTCCCACGCCAACTTTTTTCACTGCTGGGTCTGGCCGGGTTGCTCCACACAACAGCGGGCTGGGCGCAAGGCAATGTGGCTGTTTCCGAAAACGACTTTCTTGATGAGATGCCGATCGTGCTGTCGGTGTCGCGCTTGCCCCAGCGGCTGGACGAAACACCGGGCGCGGTCACTCTCCTCGACCGCGACATGATCCGGCGCTCCGGTGCCCGCGATGTGCCTGACCTGTTGCGGCTGGTGCCTGGTTTCCAAACCAGCATGTCTTTTGAAGCCGATGCACCGCAGGCCAGCTACCACGGTGTGTTTGGCCATTACTCCGGCCGTATTCAGGTGCTGGTGGACGGTCGCTCGGTCTACTCGACCTATGTCGCCGGCAGTGTCGCGCCCGGCCTGATGTCGGTGGCGCTGGAAGACATCGAGCGCATCGAGGTGCTGCGCGGCTCCAATTCGGTGGCCTACGGCGCGCGTGCCATGCTCGGCGTGGTCAATATCGTGACGCGGCATACCGCGGCCACGCTGGGGGCAAGCGCCAGGGTCAATCAGGGTGAAAACGGCATCCAGGACACCCGGCTCGGGCTAGGTTGGCGCCTCCAGAACAGCAGCATGCGGCTTGGCATCGACCAGCAGGGCGACGATGGCTTGACCGGCGCCAATGGCCACAACCGCGTCAGGCGGGTGAATTTCCGGTCGGACTGGCGTACCTTGGGTGACACCGATGTCCAGTTGCGGGCCGGGTGGATGGACATTGATGCCGGGCGTGGCATTGCCGAACTGCACGAACCCCTGCGCGATACCTCCTACGATTCCAGCTTTGTGCAAGTGGACTGGAACAAGGTGCTCAGCCCGGAGCAAGACCTGGCGCTGATGTTTGCGCACAACCAGGAAAGCTACCGCGATATTTCGCCTTTCCCGCTGATTCCTGGATTGAATTTTGATTTCAGCGGCACCGCCCGCAACGATTCCCTGACAGCGCAGCACACGCTGCGGCTGAGCCCGGCGGTGCGCATGGTCTGGGGCGCAGAACTGCGCCGCGAGTCGGTGACTTCGCTGCCCGTCTACAACACATCCGAGGCACTGGTGACCGATTTCACACGCCTGTTCGCCCATGCCGAATGGCGCCTGCGCCCTGACCTGCTGCTCAATGCTGGCGCCATGGCCGAGCACAGCAGTGCCAGCGGCGCCAGTCTGGCGCCCAGGCTGATGCTGAACTGGCATGTGGCACCAGGCCAGACGCTGCGCGCCGGCATGGCCAGGTCGTTCCGTCCCCCCAGCGAGTTCGAGACAAGTGGCGATGTACGCTACGCAGCCAACGGGAAAGTGTTCGAAATTTTCTATTTGGCGCGTGGCAATGTGGCGCCTGAGAAGGTACTCACCCGCGAACTGGGCTACTATGGCAGTTTTTCCTGGTTGAACTCAAACCTTGATGTCCGCCTTTTTGACGAGGTCATGAGCGGTTTGATTCAAGTCAAAAATTATGATGCGCAGGTTGACGGTGAATCCTTCACCGATATCCGTGACTATGTCAATGGCGACAGTCTGACGCTGCGCGGCCTCGAATTGCAATGGGCGGGCCGCCCCTGGCCAGGAGCCCAATTGGGTTTCAACCACAGCTATACAAAATTGTTTTTCCCAAACCCACCAACCAAAGAAACATTGGCAAGCACGATGCCGGAATCAGCCAGCAGCCTGTTTTTCTCTCAGCAGTTTTCCAACGGCTGGACTTTTTCCATGAGTCATCAGAACAGCAATCCTTTCAGGCTGCAAAGAACAGGCAACTACAAACAATACATCAGCCGAACCGATTGGCGCCTGAGCAAGACGCTTCTTGTCGGGCGAAACGCAGGTGAAATCGCGCTCACGGTGCAAAACCAGGGGCCTGCACAAGCCGATTTCTACAAGTCGTTTGCCTTCGAGCGGCGCGCCTATGTCTCCCTGCGCCTCGACAATTGATCGCTGACTCTCGCATGACCCGGCGCTGGCAAATTCTCTTGCTCGGGTTGGCCCTGAGCGTGCTGTGCTGGCAGGCGCGCGCGCAGGCGCCCGGCGTGCGGGTGGCCGTGGTCAGCAGCCAACTCAGCGCGCCTCACATGGATGCCGCGCAGGCCCTGATCCGGCAACTTGAGAGCCGGGGTGTGCCACGTTCGTCGATTCAAATCTACAACCCGGCTGACGTGGCCAGCATCCCCGAGGCAACGCAGACAACAATCAAAGTCTGGGTGGCGCTGGGTACACAGGCCGCGATGGTGCTGGGCAAATCCAGATTGAAAGCGCCGGCGCTCGGCGCCCTGGTGCCGCGCGCCGCCTTTGAGCGCGTGTTACGCGCAACAGGCCATCAGCTTTCGCCCCAGTTCAACGTGGTGTATCTGGATCAGCCCTTGTCGCGCCAGATGGCCTTGATTCGCCTGGCACTGCCCGAGTCCAACCGGGTCGGCGTCTTGCTGGGGCCCGATGCCTGGCACCGCAACGCCTCCTTGCGGGATGCCGCCAGTGCCAACGGCCTGGCCCTGCGGGCTACCCAGGTAGATGACGACGACGCGCTGTTTGCTGCCTTGCAGTCCGTCCTGGAGGACAGCGATGTCTTGCTGGCGCAGGCAGACCCGCTGGTGTTCAACAGCCACAGCATTCAGAATATTCTGCTGACCACCATTCGCGCCAATGTGCCTCTGATTGCTTTTTCGCCCGCCTACGTGCGCGCTGGTGCGCTGCTGGCCTTGTACAGCACGCCAACCCAGGCGGGCGCGCAGGCGGCCCATTGGGTGCTTGAGGTGCTGGCTGGCCGGCAGTTACCAGCGCAGCCGCTGGAGCCCGACGATTTTGAAATCAGTGTCAACGACCAGGTGGCCAGGGTGCTGGCGCTGACGCTCGATGCCCAGGCGCTGCGGCTGGCATTGAAACAACAGGAGCGGCAACCATGAAGAATTCCGACATTCGACGGCGGATGCTGCTCGCTGCGCTGCTGCCGGTGGCGCTGCTGTGCCTGCTGTTGTCGGGCGTCTTCCTGTTCTCGCGTTTTGAAGACATCAATGACAACTACCAGTTGCGCAACCGCTCGGTGGCGCGTCAGCTTGCCCTGGCCTGCGAGTTCGGTCTGTTTGCGGCCAATCAGGAGCAATTGCAAGCCATTGCACTCGGTGCCTTGCGCGAACCCGACGTGCGCTGGGTTGGCATCCGAGACCGTGCAGGCCGGCTGCTGGCCAGCGCGGGCGAGGCCAATGGTGCGGGTCTGCCCGGGGTGTTTGGTCCCGCAGAGCAGATAGTCGGAAATCTGCCAGATATGTTCACCCAGGCGGTGTATGCCAGCGGGCTCAAGCTCGACGATTTGTACGAGGAATCCAATGGCTTCGAGCACCGCTCAGCGGCACCGTTGGGTCAGGTGGAGGTGATGTTCTCACACCAGCCGGTGAGCGACAAAAAGCGCGAAATTCTGCTTTTGGGGGGCTTGATCAGTATTTTGGGTCTGCTCTTCGGCGTGGTCTTGGCCGCCAGACTCAGTGCTGGTGTGATTCGCCCGATGATGCGGGTGTCGCATTTGATCGAACGCATCGGGCATGGTGATTTTGCTGCGGCGGCCCGGGTGCAGGCCAACACCTCGGCAGATGACCCGTTGCATGCGTTGCAGGAAAACCTGGTGCGCATGGCCAATCGGCTGGCAAATGTGCAGCAGGAGCTGGAGCAACAAGTGACCACAACCACCAGCGCCTTGCGCGAAAAAAAGGAAGAGGCCGAATTGGCAACGCAGGCCAAATCCAGATTTTTGGCCGCTGCCAGTCACGATTTGCGTCAACCCATCCATGCCTTGGGCATGTTCGTGGCGCGCTTGTCCCAGCTCCAGCACGATGCGGCCACACGTCAGCTGATCGACAAGCTCGATGCTTCGGTGCGCGCCATCCAGAATTTGCTCGACGGCCTGCTCGACATCTCACGTCTTGAAGCCAGGGCGGTGCAGATCAAATTGCAGGATTTCCCCCTGCAAGAATTGTTCGAGCGCGTGGCTGACGACCTGGCCCCGCTGGCGCAGGACAAGGAACTGCGCCTGCGTGTACGGCCTTGCACGCTATGGGTCAGGAGCGATTCGGCCTTGCTGTACCGGATTTTGCTCAACCTGGTGGGCAATGCCTTGCGCTACACCGAGCAGGGCGGTGTGCTGCTGGCTTGCCGGCCAAGCGCTGACCCCACACAACTCAACATTGAGGTCTGGGACAGTGGCCTGGGCATCGCGCCCGAACATCAGGAAGCTGTGTTCAAGGAATTTTTTCAGGTCGGCAATCCGGCGCGCCAGCGCACCAAGGGAATGGGGCTGGGCCTGTCCATCGTGCAGCGAAGCTGCCAATTGCTGAACCATCGCTTGCAGCTTTCATCGCGGCTGGGCGCGGGCACGCGCTTCAGGTTGACGCTGCCCCGAGCGGCACCAAGGGCAGCGTGGGCCGAAGCGATGTTGCCGCAGCCCAACCAGGACGGCGTTGCGCAAGGCGCCGCTGTGCTGGTCATTGATGACGACGATCTGGTGCGCCAGGCGCTGGTCGAGTTGTTGCAAAGCTGGGACTACCAGGTGGCCCATGCGGATGGTCTTCAACAAGCGCAACAGGTGATTCAAAATGGCTTTGCGCCCGCCCTCGTCATCAGCGACTACCGTCTCAATGGCAATGCGCAAGGGATTGATGTGATTGCCCAGTTGCGTCAGCAGCTGGCATCGCCAGTACCGGCCTGCTTGATCAGCGGAGATGCCGATCCGGCTTTGCTGCTGGCGGCCCAGGTGGCGCACCTGACCTTGCTGCACAAGCCGGTGCGCCCCGCCAAATTGCGCAGTTTGCTGAGTCGCCTGCTGACGGTTCAGGGTGAAAGCGATGCCAGATCGTAGCCCCAGCGTTTGGCTTCCAGCACGGCCTGGGTGCGGGTGCTGGCGCCAAAAATGCGCAGAATGTTGCTGACGTGAAATTTCACTGTCTCTGGGCCGAGCGACAACTGTTCGCTGATCTGCCTGTTGGTCAGGCCACCCATCAGCGCACGCAGCACATCGAGCTGGCGCGGGCTCAGCACCGGTGGCGCGCTTGTTTTAAGCTGCGTGCCTTGCGTTTCTTCGTCCAGCGGGCTGAAGTTGGAGGCAGGGTAGCTTTCCCCGGCCAGAATTTTGCGCAAAATTGTCAGTAAATAGTCGCTCAAACAGGACTTGGTGACAAAACCGGCGGCGCCCAGACTCCGGGCTTGCTGGATCACACCGGGATTGGCCGAGCCTGACAAAATGACTACTGGCAGCTCGGGGTGCCTTTGGCCAAATATTTCCAATGCCGCCAGGCCACTCATGTCGGGCAACCGATAATCGAGCAACACCAGATCAATGTCCGGGTTGAAATGGGCTAGTTCAAAGGCGCGCGCGCAAGAGGCTGCTTGCAGCACCTCGGTGGTTTCGCCAGGCTGAAGCGCTTGCAGCACCTGACAAAGCCCTTCACGGACCAGCGCATGATCATCAATCACGAGAATCTTCAAGATATTCGCCTTGGGGTCTTTTTTACAATCCAACACTTGAAAACAAAAGCCGCCTTGCCCGACGGCATGGCCCATGCTTAATTGTTTTAATCATCATACTTGACGCCCCATGTTTGTTCACTTACGCCTGCACACCGAATATTCTGTCATTGACGGCACCACCCGCATCGCCGAGGTGGTCAAGGCGGCGGCGGCCGACGGGCAGCCCGCACTGGCCATCACCGACCTGAGCAACCTGTTTGGCGCCATCAAGTTCTACAAGGAAGGGCGCAAGCGCGGCGTCAAGCCACTCATTGGCGCCGAGGTCTGGCTCGAGAACCTGGGCAAGGAGGCGGGGCAACTCACGCGCGTGCTGCTGCTGGTGCAAGACCACAGCGGCTACCTCAATTTGTCTGAACTGCTGGCACGCGCCTGGACACAAAACGCTGGCAAGGCGCAGGCCACGGTCACGCTGGCCTGGCTCAGGGAACTCAATGGCGGGCTCATCTGCCTGTCTGGCGCGCAAGCCGGCCCGGTGGGCCAGGCGCTGCTGCAAGGCGACGAGGCCCGCGCTTTGGATGCAGCGCTGCAATTGGCCAGCGTGTTCCCCCATCGTTTTTATCTGGAACTGCAGCGCGCCGGTCGCCCGGAAGACGAGCCGCAGGTGGCGGCGGCGGTGCAACTGGCGCTGCGCTTAGGGTTGCCGGTGGTGGCGACGCACCCGGTGCAGTTCATGGCGCCGGAAGATTTTGAGGCGCATGAGGCGCGCGTCTGCATTGCCGAAGGTGAGTTGCTGGCCAACCCACGGCGCGTGCGCCGTTTCACGCGCGACCAGTATTTCAAATCGACAGCAGACATGCAGGCGCTGTTTGCCGATGTGCCCTCGGCGCTGGCCAACAGCGTCGAAATTGCCAGGCGCTGCAACCTGAGCCTGGTGCTGGGCAAGCCGCAGTTGCCCGATTTTCCGATCCCGCCGGTTGATGGCGTGGTGATGCCTGCCGACGACTACTTTCGCCATGCCGCGCACGAAGGGCTAAAAGAGCGCATGGCGCATCTGTACCCCGACCAAGTGCAGCGCGACAAGGAAATGCCACGCTACCTTGAGCGGCTTGAGTTTGAACTGGTGACCATTCTGGGCATGGGCTTTCCGGGCTATTTTTTGATTGTGGGCGACTTCATCAATTGGGCCAAGAAAAACGGCTGCCCGGTCGGTCCCGGGCGCGGCTCCGGTGCCGGTTCACTGGTGGCCTACGCCCTCAAGATCACCGACCTTGACCCGCTGCGCTACAAACTGCTGTTTGAGCGCTTTTTGAACCCCGAGCGGGTCTCGATGCCCGACTTCGATATCGACTTTTGCCAGGGCAATCGCGACCGCGTGATCGACTACGTGAAAGAAAAATACGGCAGGAACGCGGTGAGCCAGATTGCCACCTTTGGCACCATGGCGGCGCGCGCGGCGATTCGTGACGTGGGCCGGGTGCTCGACATGAGCTACACCTTTTGCGACGGCATCAGCAAGCTCATTCCCAACAAGCCCGGTGTAGCCGTCACGTTACAACTGCCGCCGGCCGATCGCAAACCCGATGACAAGCTGGTCTATGCGGTCGAGGCCGAGCCGATACTCGCCGAACGCGAGGCCAAAGAAGAGGATGTGCACACCCTGCTGGAGCTGGCGCGCAAGCTCGAGGGCCTGACGCGCAACATTGGCATGCACGCCGGTGGCGTGCTGATTGCCCCGGGCAAACTGACCGACTTTTGTCCGCTGTACCAGCAGCCCGGCAGCGACTCGGCGGTGAGCCAGTACGACAAGTACGACGTGGAATCGGTCGGCCTGGTCAAGTTCGACTTTTTGGGCCTGGCCACGCTGACGATTCTGGAACAGGCCCGCGAATTCATCGTCCAACGCCACCCGGGCCAGGAAAACTTCGCTTTCGAGAACCTGCCACTTGATGACCAAGCGGTTTATAAATTGTTTCAGGAGGGCAAGACCGAGGCTGTGTTCCAGTTTGAAAGCAGTGGCATGCAGGGCATGTTGCGCGACGCCAAACCGACCCGGCTGGAAGACCTGATTGCGCTCAACGCGCTGTACCGCCCTGGCCCAATGGACCTGATCCCCACCTTTGTGGCGCGCAAGCACGGCCGCGAATTGGTGGAATACCCGCACCCACTGGTGGCTGAAATGCTGAGCGAGACCTACGGCATCATGGTGTACCAGGAGCAGGTGATGCAGACGGCGCAGATTCTGGGCGGCTACTCGCTCGGCGGCGCCGACATGCTGCGCCGCGCCATGGGCAAAAAAGATGCCGACGAAATGGCACGCCAGCGCCAGACGTTTCGTGATGGCGCTGCCAAGAACCACATCGACCAAGCCAAGGCCGACGAGATTTTTGACTTGATGGAGAAGTTTGCCGGCTACGGCTTCAACAAAAGCCACGCCGCTGCTTACTCGCTGCTGGCCTACCACACCGCTTGGCTCAAGGTGCACTACAGTGCCGAGTTTTTCTGCGCCAACATGACAGTGGAAATGGACGACACTGACAAGCTTAAGGTGCTGCTGCAGGACGCGCTCAAGATGGGCCTGACGTTCGAGGCGCCTGATGTCAACCGGGGTGTGGGGCGTTTCGAGCCGGTCTCTGACAGCGTGATCCGCTACGGCCTGAGCGCCGTCAAGGGCAGCGGCGCTCAGGCCATTGAGGCCATCGTGGCGGCGCGCCAGGGCAGGGGCGTCGGCCCCAATGGCGACACGGTCGGGCCATTCACGAGCCTGTTCAATTTTTGCGCGCGTGTCGATCGCAGCCGCATCAACAAGCGCACCGTCGAGGCGCTGATCAAGGCCGGTGCTTTTGATGCCCTGAGCCTCAACCGCGCCAGCCTGCTGGCCAGTGTCGATCTGGCGTTCGAATTTGGCGCCGCCGCGCTGGCCAACGCCAACCAGTTCAGCCTGTTTGACATGGGCGACGGCGACGCGCACGGCTCCAGCACCCATGAGCCCGAGCTGGTGCCGGTCACGCCCTGGGGTGTGAAGGAGCGACTGGTCTATGAAAAATCTGCGCTCGGTTTTTATTTGTCAGGGCATTTGTTCGACGAAGTGGTGACTGAGGTGCGCCGCTTCGCCAAGCGCGCGATTGCCGACCTGATCGACACCCGCGAGCCGCAACTGGTGGCGGGCATCATCACCGACTTGCGTGTGGTCAATGGCAAGCGCGGCAAGCTGGCGCTGTTCAAGCTCGACGACGCGTCCGGGGTGATCGACACCCGGGTCGAAGAAGCGCTGCTCAATGCCCACAAGGAGCTGCTCAAGGACGATGAACTGATCATCGTCATGGGCAAGCAGCAGCTCGACCGCTTTTCTGGCGGCATGCAGCTCAACGTGACGCAAATCTGGGACCTGGAGCAGGCGCGCTGCCGTTTCGGCAAATACCTGCGGGTGCGCGCCGCCACTGGCCCGCAGGGTGTGAAGCTCGACATGGCGCGGCTGTTGAAAGACTTTCCGGCGCAAAAAGAGCTGACCGAACAGGGCGAGCTCTGGCGCGGTTTGGGCGTGCGCTTGTCCTTGAGCTGCCAGGGCGAAGAAGGCGCCGCCCAGGCCGAGTTGCAGCTCAGTGAGCAGGCCCGCTTCTACCCCAGCGATGCCGCGCTGGCCAGCTGGTGGGCACAGGCGGCGCCGGGCACGGCAGAGATTGTTTACGAATAAGGCATCAAATTAGTCTTTCGGCCGGAAGCTGATCACCAGCGGTGACGGCACGCGGCCGTCGGTGTCGCGCGGCAGCATTTCGGTTTTGGTGATGGCTCGCAGCACCGCTTCGTCCCAGGCGCTCACGCCGCTGGATTTTGTCAATTTGCTCGCCAAAATTTTGCCATCAGGTGCCGCGTGTACCTCGACCACGGCAGTCGGGTTGCCGCTGATGGCTTCGATGAACACGATGTTGGGCTTGATGCGGGCAACGATGCGCCCGGCGTAGCCGGCCGAGGGACCGGCTGATTTGAGCGCGGTGCCGGTGGCACCCGGCGCACCGCTGGCTCCAGCCAGACCTGCGATGCGTTGCAGGTTCTTTTCGCGTTGGGCTTCAAGTTGCTTTGCTTGTTGCTCGGCCAGTTTTTTCTTTTGGGCCAATTTGGCTTTTTCGGCCTCTGCCTGCTTTAACTGGTCGGCCTTAAGCTGCTCCTGTTTCAATTTTTCCTGCTTCAACTTCTCGGCTTTGAGCTGCTCTTGTTTTAGTTTTTCCTGCTGCAACGTGGCCTGCTTGAGTTGGTCCTGTTTGAGCTTGTCCTGCTGCTTTTCAAGCTCCAGCTGTTTTTGCTTTTGCAGGCGCCGCTTCTCCTGCTCCAGCGCAATGTCCACCTTGGGCGGCTCGGCAGCAGGCGGCGGGAGCGGCGCGGGCACCGGCACCGGTTTTGCCACAGGCTGCGGTTTTTCCGGGGGCAATGGCTTGGGTAGCGGCTTCTGTATGGGTTCGGGCATCGGCGCTTGCAGCCTCGGCGCGGCGGCCACTGGCACGGACGCCCAAAGCTCGGCTTCCACATTGACGATTTGCGCGTCACGCTGCCAGTGCACGCCCCAGGTCAGCGCGGCCACCAACAGTCCGTGCGCCAACAGCGCCAGCGTGAAGGCGCGCACCACCCCTGGGGTGTCTGGTGGGGAAAATTCCAGTCGTTCAGCCGCTGTGTGCATGGCAAAAATGGATCAAACCAGGTTCATGGTGCCAGTTGCACCGACAGTCCCACGCGAGCAATGCCGGCGCGCTGCAAAGTGTCCATGACGCGCACCACGGCTTCGTACTTGACCGCCTTGTCGGCGCTGATGACCACGGCGGTGTTGGGCACGCCGGCCTGAGCTTCTTTGACGGCGCTGGTGATTTCCCTGAGGCCGATCGTGCTGGTCTTGTCCTTGAGCTTGAGTTGCAAGGCTTCGTCCTTGCCGATCACGATCTGGATCACTTGGTCGGGCTGGTTGGCGGCCTTGCCGACGCTGGGCAGGTCGATCATGCTGGGCGAAATCAGTGGTGCGGTGACCATGAAAATGATCAGCAGCACCAGCATCACGTCAATGAAGGGCACCATGTTGATTTCATTGATGGTGCGGCGACCCCGGCCGCGGCTGACAACGGTGGCCATACTAATGCCCCGAAGCCGACTGCGCGCCGACGTTGCGTTGCAAAATGTTGGAAAACTCCTCAATGAAGGTTTCCAGCCGGATCGCGATGCGGTCGATGTCGCGGGCAAAGCGGTTGTAGGCCACCACCGCCGGTATCGCCGCAAACAGGCCGATGGCGGTGGCCACCAGCGCCTCGGCAATGCCAGGCGCCACACTGGCCAGCGTCACTTGCGTGAGCGCAGCCAGGCCAGTAAAGGCGTGCATGATGCCCCAAACCGTGCCAAACAGGCCCACGTAAGGCGACACCGAACCCACTGAAGCCAGAAACGACAAATGGATTTCAATCACGTCCATCTCACGCTGAAAGCTGGCTCGCATGGCGCGCCGGGCGCCATCCATCAGGGAGCCGGCATCGGTGATGTGGCGTTCGTGCAGTTTTTGGTATTCGCGCATGCCGCTGGCAAAAATGCGCTCCATGGGGCCACCCTGGCGGGCGTTTTGGGCGGCGGCCGCAAACAGGTCGTTCAAGCTGCTGCCCGACCAGAAGTCGCGCTCAAAAGCGTCGTTAAGCTGCTTGACCTTGCCCAGCGAAAACAGCTTGCGAAAAATGGCGGCCCAACTGGCCACCGACACCGTGATCAGCAGCAGCATCACCAGTTGCACCACCACGCTGGCGTTGAGCACGAGTTGAAAGATGGAGAGGTCTTGATTCATTATTTACTTATATATTCAAAATTCAGGTCAGAGCATCGATGATCTGGGATGGAATTCTGTCAGGTTTGAGCGTGTTCGCGTTGACCCAGCCAGCGCGTATGGTGGCTTCGCACAGCAAGCGCGGGCCGGTGGCGTTGTTCAGCAGGGCCTGTTGGTGGATTGTCATGGACGCACGCCCCGCCGCCAGCAGCGAAGTTGTAACAAAAAGTTCATCGTCGAGCCTGGCACTTTGGATGTAGCGTACCTGGGCATCGCTGACCACAAACATGCCGCCAATGGTCTCTTTCAGTGCCTGCTGGCTGATGCCCTTGGCGCGCAGCCACTCGGTGCGTGAGCGCTCAAAAAATTTGAGGTAATTGGCATAAAACACGATGCCGCCGGCGTCGGTGTCTTCCCAATAGACGCGCACCGGCCAGCTAAATAGCTCTTGGCGCACCGGCGGCTTGTTCATGCCAGCAAGGCCTTGAGCCGGTCGATGGCGCTGTGCAGTTGCGCCATCGAATTGGCTGTCGAAAAACGGATGAAATGCCCGGTATCAAACTGGCCAAAATCGCGCCCGGGTGTCACCGCCACATGCGCCCGGTTCATGAATGCATAGGCCAGGTCCCAACTGCCGTTCACACCCAGTTTGGCGCAGGCCGCCGAGCAATCAGCCCAGGCATAAAAAGCGCCGTCGGGCATCACCGGCACGGTCAAGCCGAGCGCGTTGAGTGCCGGAATGAAGTAGTCGCGCCGCGCCTTGAACTCGGCGCGGCGGCGCTCGTACTCGGCCAGGCTCTCAGCCTCAAAGCAGGCCAGTGCCGCGTATTGCGAAATGGTGCTGGGGCAAATGAACAGGTTTTGCGCCAACCGCTCAATGACGGGCACCAGCTTTTCCGGCACCACCATCCAGCCCAGCCGCCAGCCGGTCATGTTGAAGTATTTGCTGAAGCTGTTGATGCTGATGAGCTGGTCGTCCAGCGCCAGCGCGGTGTGGCCATACAGGTCGTCATGACTTAGCCCAAGGTAAATCTCGTCGATCAGGGTGATGCCGCCGCGTGCCTGAACCACCGCATGGATGCGGCGCAGTTCATCGGGCGCAATCGAGGTGCCGGTGGGGTTGGATGGCGACGCAAGCAGCACACCGCGGGTGCGCGGGTTCCAGGCTTCCCGCACCTTGTCGGCGCTGAGCTGAAAACGCTCGGCCGCCGTGGTCGGAATCAGCACCGCCGTGCCGTCAGCAGCGGCGACAAAATGCCGGTTGCAGGGGTAGCTCGGGTCGGGCATCAGCACCTCGTCGCCGCGCTCGATCAGCGCCAGGCAGGCCAGTTGCAGGGCAGCCGAGGCGCCAGCGGTGACCACAATCCGCCCAGCGGGCACCTTGACGCCGAAACGGCTGGTGTACCAGGCGCTGATGCGTTCGCGCAGTTCTGGCAAGCCGGTGGCCGGGGTGTAATGCGACAAGCCGGCGTGGATGGCTTTGGTCGCGGCTTGCTGCACCAGCGGTGGCGCGGTGAAGTCAGGCTCGCCGATGTTCAAAAAGACCATCGGCGACTCGCTTTGCGCCACCTCTGCCGCCATGGCACTGGCCGCCTTGGCCACTTCCATCACGTAAAAAGGTTCGATGCGCCGGGCGCGCTCGGAAATACGCATGGCTTGCGTCAATGGGCGCCCGAGTCGGCGGCCACCTCGGCCTGGCGCAGTTGCCGGGCCAGGCCGTTGAGCACGCCGTTGACGTATTTGTGACCGTCGGTGCCGCCAAATTCCTTGGCCAGTTCGACGCATTCATTGAGCACCACGCGCCAGGGCACGTCCAGGCAGTGCTGCAGCTCGTAGGCGCCAATCCACATCACGCCGTGCTCCACCGGTGAAATCTCAATCAATCTGCGGTCCAGCAGCGGCAGGATCAGCGCGTCCAGCGCCTCAGCCTGCTCGGCGCAGCCGTGCAGCAGGGCGTCAAAATGCACACTGTCGGCCTTGCTGAAACCCGCCAGGTCGCGGGTAAAGGCATCGACTTCGGCCACGTCGTTTTTGCCCACCAGCAACTGGTAAAGCCCTTGCAAGGCGAATTCGCGTGCGCGGGAGCGGTCAGATTTGCTGGCGGCCTTGCGTACGCCGGTGCTGGTCAGACCCTTGCGGGGCTGGCGCGGTGGCCGGGAGGGTGGCCTGGGATGGCTTGATTCGCTCATTCAATTGTTTCCAGTAAATTGGCCATCTCGATGGCCACGCGGGCCGCGTCGCGACCCTTGTCAGTTTGCCGGGCCACGGCCTGCGCCATGTCTTCGGTGGTCAGGATGGCGTTGGCAATGGGCACCTGGTAGTCCAGCGCAACGCGGCTCACGCCAGCGCCCGATTCGTTGGCGACCAGCTCGAAGTGGTAGGTTTCGCCGCGGATGATGCAGCCCAGCGCAATCAGCGCATGGAACTTCAAATGCGCTGCCAGCGCCTGCAGCGCCAGCGGGATTTCCAGTGCGCCAGGCACTTGCACCAACGTGATGTTTTCCTGGGTCACACCGAGTTTCAGTAACTCGGCCTGGCAGGCTGCGGCCAGCGCGTTGGTGATGTCGGCGTTAAAACGCGCCTGCACGATGCCGATGGTGAGTTTTTTACCGTCGAGGCGGCGGTCGGTGGCGTCGAGCGTGCCTTGGTCTGCAATCAGCATGTATGTTTTCCTGTCGGGTTCTTCAGTTGTGAGGGCATCAGGCTGTGACGTAGCCCTCGATTTCAAGGCCATAGCCGGTCATGCTGGGCATGCGTCGCGGGTTGCCAAGCAGCTTCATTTTGCGCACGCCGCATTCGCGCAAAATTTGCGCGCCAATGCCGTAAGAACGCAGGTCCATGCGGCCGCGCTCGGGGCCGTGGGTGGCTCTGGCCGTGCCGTCAAATTGGGCCAGCAGTTGTTTGCCGCTTTCACCGCAATTCAAAAACACCACCACACCTTTGCCCTCGGTGGCCACACGCGCCAGGCTGGCGTCCAGGCTCCAGGAGTGCATGCTGCGGCCCACTTCCAGCGCATCCAGCACGGACAGTGGTTCGTGCACGCGCGCCAGCACCACTTCATCTTCAGCCCAATGGCCCCTAACCAATGCGAGGTGCACGCCGTGCGACGTCTTGTCCTTGAAGGCGTGGGCGGTGAATTCGCCAAACGCGGTGGTAAGCGGCCGTGCGCCAAGGTGTTGCACCAGCGACTCCATCCGGCTGCGGTGGTGAATCAGGTCGGCAATGGTGCCAATTTTGAGGCCATGTTCCTTGGCGAATACCTGCAAGTCGGGCAGACGTGCCATGGTGCCGTCATCCTTCATGATTTCGCAAATCATGGCCGCTGGCGTGCAGCCGGCCATGGCGGCCAGATCGCAACCCGCCTCGGTGTGGCCGGCGCGCATCAGCACGCCACCTTCGACGGCCTGCAAGGGGAAGATGTGGCCGGGCTGCACCAGGTCTTCGGGCTTGGCGTTTTTCGACACCGCCACCTGGATGGTGCGGGCGCGGTCAGCGGCCGAGATGCCGGTGGTGACGCCTTCGGCGGCTTCGATCGAGACCGTGAACGCGGTGCCTTTCTTGTCGCCATTGCGCGCTGTCATGGGCGGCAGTTGCAGCCGCTCGCAGTGCTCGCGGGTGAGCGTCAGGCAGATCAGGCCACGGCCAAATCGGGCCATGAAATTGACTGCATCGGCCGTGACGTGTTCGGCGGCCATGATCAGGTCGCCCTCGTTTTCGCGGTCTTCTTCATCGACCAAAATAACCATGCGCCCGGCGCTGAGCTCGGCAACAATGTCTTCGACGGGGGAAATGCCTGGCTGCTGTGACTTTGTCATGGGGTGTTGGAAACAGGATATTTTTAAAAAGTGCCGGACCGGGGCGTGCTTGAGCGAACGTATTCGCGCAGGGTGGTCATCCGTCCGATTATCGGGGATTGTGGTTTGGGTTAGGCTAAGGGCTTACATGAAGGAGTGAATCCATGGCAATCGGCTGGCTGACCGTATTGAAACTGGTGCCCTGGGGCGATGTGATCGAAAACGCGCCCAAGGTGGCGAACGGGGCCAAAAAACTCTGGCAAAACGTTGGCAAAAAACCGGTGCCTGTCACGCCGATCAAACCCGCGCCGACTACGCTGGGTTCGGAGTCACCCGCAGTGGCCGCCTTGCAGGCACAAGTATCTGAGCTGCAAGTGGCGGTGGCCGACCTGCACCAGCAAATGTTGGCGTCAAGCGAGTTGATCCAGTCGCTGGCCGACCAGAATGCGCAACTCGTCAAACGGGTCGAAGTTAACCGCTTGCGCGTGATCAGGTTGGCGGCGTGGGTGCTGGTCGTGACCGTGCTGCTGGTTATCGGGCAGTCCAGCTTCTTTGCTTAGGGTAGAGATGCGTGCATTATTGTCTTTATATTAAGGACAATTATCTATAAAATAGTCCACCATGGAAAGTCAATTTAGAGCGGTCATTCACCAGAAAATCGTTGATAGCCAAGCCGCGCAGTTGCCCGCTTTGACGCGCCGCGATGTCTGGTTGCCGGGGGTCAAAGGCAAAGCTACGGCCGTTATCGGCATGCGGCGCTCGGGCAAGACCAGTCTTCTTTTGCAGATACTGGCCGACCGGCATGCCGCAGGCCTGGCGCGTGATGGTTTGCTGTATTTCAGTTTTGAAGATGAACGCCTCGCGGGCATGCAATTGGCTGACCTTGACCTGCTGGTCGAAGCGTTTTACAGCCTTCACCCCGGATGGCGAGATGCCCGGCGCGCTTGCTTTTTCCTGGATGAAATTCAGCTTGTGCCCGGTTGGGAGATGTTTGCCCGGCGCATTCTTGACAGTGAAAACATCGAACTCTTCATCTCAGGGTCGTCCGCCCGCATGTTGTCGCGCGAGGTTGCGACCAGCATGCGCGGGCGTGCCATGGAGGCGGTCGTTACGCCTTACAGCTTTCGCGAGGCACTGCGCCACGCGGGCCTTGAGCCTGCCCTGCCTGCGGACCGACTGACCAAGGCCGAACGCTCCCTGCTGGGGCGCGCCTTGACCGACTACTTGACCTGCGGCGGCTTTCCAGAGGCGCAAGGACTCGACAGCCGCAACCGCACCGAGTTGCTGCGTGACTATGTCGATGTGCTGCTGCTGCGTGATGTGATCGAGCGCCACAATCTCAGCCAGCCGCAGGTGCTGCGCTGGATGGTGCAGCAACTGTTGGGCAACGCGGCGGGCGCGTTCAGCATCAACAAGTTTCATGGTGACCTCAAGTCGCGCGGCGTTGCCGTTAGCAAAGACACCTTGCACAGCCTGCTGGCCCACCTGGAAGACGCTTTCCTGATGTCGAGCATTGCCGTTGCCACCGATTCAGTGCGCCGCCGCCAGGTGAACCCACGCAAAATTTACCCGGTGGATACGGGACTGATTGCGCTTTTTGATCGCTCGGGCAAGGCCAATACCGGCCATGCGCTGGAAACCGTGGTTTGGCATGAATTGCGGCGTCGAGGCTTTGAGCCGGCCTACGTGCGCACCGAAGCCGGTTTCGAGGTGGACTTCCTGGTGCGCAGCACCGCTGGCGACGAAGCTTTGATTCAGGTTTGCGCCCTCATCGACGACCCGGCCACGCTGGCCCGTGAAGTGCGCGCCTTGCAAGACGCCGCCGCCTTATTGCCTCACGCCTCGCTTCACCTGATCACGCTAGACGTGCCATCAGGTCTGCAATTGCCCGCCGATGTGCAACTGCACCGCGCCGCCGACTGGTTGCTTGCGCTGCCCGGTGTCGGCCTCTGACAGCATTTCGATCATTTCCCGCGCCCAGGCAATCGAATTTTCTTCGTACAAAATTCCTTTTTTCAGAATCATGTGGTGAATGCGCGCGGCGCGTGGTAGCTTGCCTGGTTCGGCAAAATCGCGTTGCTCAATGTCGCGGTAAAGCGCCAGTTTCTCTTCATGCAGCGCCATGCGACGCGCCAGCTCAGGAGCCAGCCCCAGCGAGCCCAAAGCGGCATCGGCACGCAAGCGCACCATGAATTCGTCGCGCAAATCCATCGTTGGCGAAGGCTCGGTGGCCCAGCGCCGCAGTTCGGCCTGTCCGGTGGGCAGTGCGCGGTAGATGCGTTTACGGGTCTTGCCGGCGTCGGGCGCGCTGCTCGACGCAATCCAACCCGCCAATTCCATGCGAGCAAGCTCACGGTAAATCTGTTGGTGTGTGGCGTGCCAAAAGAAACCGATGGATTTGTCAAAGCGGCGCGCCAAGTCGTAGCCGGACGATGATTTCTCCAGCAACGAGGTTAAAAGTGCGTGCGACAGGGCCATGACGATGAGTCTAATTGGAGGAAACACTCTATGCAACCAGTTGCATAATGATGCATCCATCGATTGGCAAGTCACCGCTTTGAGGATTTTTTCATATGAGCACTTACCCGCAATTACTGTCCCCGCTGGACCTTGGCTTTACCACGCTGCCCAACCGCGTCATCATGGGCTCCATGCACGTCGGGCTCGAAGAAGTCAAGGACGGTTTCAAGCGCATGGCCGCCTTTTACGCCGAGCGCGCGCGCGGCGGTGTCGGCCTGATCGTGACCGGCGGCATTGCGCCCAATGACCGTGGCCGCCCCATGCCCGGCGGCGCACGCCTGACCACCGAGGCCGAAGCTGAAAAGCACAAACCGGTGACCGCTGCTGTGCACCAGGCCGGCGGCAAGATCGCCATGCAAATCCTGCACTTTGGCCGCTACGCTTACCACGAGCAACTGGTGGCACCCAGCGCGCTGAAGGCACCCATCAACCCGATGACGCCGCACGCACTCACCACAGACGAGGTGCATCAGACCATTGACGACTTTGTGCGCTGCGCCACGCTGGCGCAAAGTGCGGGCTACGACGGTGTCGAGATCATGGGCAGCGAGGGCTACCTGCTCAACGAATTCATTGCCGCACGCACCAACCAACGCGACGACGAATGGGGCGGCAGCTATGCCAACCGCATCAGGTTCCCGGTGGAGATCGTTCGCCGCACGCGCGAAAAAGTGGGCCAGAATTTCATCATCATCTACCGCCTGTCGATGCTCGACCTGGTTGAAGGCGGCTCCACGCTCGACGAAGTCATCCAACTCGCGCAAGCCATTGAGGCAGCGGGCGCGACCATCATCAACACCGGCATTGGCTGGCACGAGGCGCGCATTCCCACCATCGCCACCAAGGTGCCGCGCGCCGCCTGGGCCTGGGTCACGCAGCAGCTCAAGGGCAAGGTGGGCATTCCGCTGGTGGCCACCAACCGCATCAATACGCCCGAGGTGGCCGAGCAATTGTTGGCGGACGGCTTTTGCGACATGGTCTCGATGGCGCGGCCGTTGCTGGCCGACCCGTTGTTCATTGCCAAGGCGGCTGAGGGCCGCGCCGACGAGATCAACACCTGCATCGGCTGCAACCAGGCCTGCCTGGACCACACCTTTGCCGGCAAGGTCACCAGTTGCCTGGTGAACCCGCGCGCCTGCCACGAGACGCTGATCAACATCACGCCCGCCGCCAGCCGCGACAAGATCGCCGTGGTCGGCGCCGGGCCAGCGGGTTTGAGCTTTGCCACCGCCGCAGCGCAATGCGGCTTTGATGTCACGCTGTTCGACGCCGCCGCCGAGATTGGCGGCCAGTTCAACATTGCCAAACAGGTGCCGGGCAAGGAAGAGTTTTACGAGACGCTGCGCTACTTTGGCAAACAGATTTGGCTGACGGGTGTCACCCTGAAGCTCAATACAAAGATCGGCGCCATGGCCCGCGCAGCGCAGCCATCCATGGCAGCCATCAGCGTCCAGGAATTGGTCGCAAGCGGCTTCAAGCACGTGGTGCTGGCCACTGGCGTGATACCGCGCACGCCGCCGATCGACGGCATCGACCACCCCAAGGTACTCGGTTACCTCGACGTGTTGCGCGACAAAAAGCCGGTGGGCAAAACCGTGGCGCTGATTGGCGCCGGCGGCATTGGTTTTGATACCGCCGAATACCTGTTGCACGAGGGCACCAGCCCGAGCCTGGACAAGGCCAAGTTCTTTGCCGAGTGGGGCGTGGACACCGACTACAGCTCGCGCGGCGGCCTGGCGCCGGCGCACATCGAAGCCAGCCCACGCAAGGTCTATTTGCTACAGCGCAAAGCCAGCAAGGTGGGCGATGGGCTGGGCAAGACCACTGGCTGGATTCACCGCACCTCGCTGAAAAATCGGCATGTCGAGATGCTCGCCGGCGTGACTTACCGCAAAATCGACGACGCAGGCCTGCACATCACGGTCAACGGCGAAGCGCGCACGCTGCCAGTGGACAACGTGGTGATTTGCGCTGGCCAGGAGCCGCAGCGTGAACTGCAAGCCGACCTGCAAGCCGCCGGCCTGGCCGTGCACCTGATCGGCGGTGCCAGCGAAGCCACCGAGCTAGATGCCAAGCGCGCCATCAAGCAGGGTCTGGAGCTGGCTGTGGCGCTGGCTTCGGGCAGCGCAGAAAAGCCAAGCCAGCCATCGACGGTTGACGCGCCGCGCGTCAACGCCGAAAGCACCGCAATGAACAGCGCCAAATCCTATGACACCCTGAGCGTGACCTTGCACGACCACATCGCCACCATCACCCTCAACCGGCCCGACAAGGCCAACGCCATGAACCTGGCCATGTGGCACGAGCTGCGCCAGGCCTTCAAGTGGGTCGATGCCACGGCGGACGTGCGCGTGGCGATTCTGGAAGGCGAGGGCAAGCTCTTCACCAGCGGGATCGACCTGCAAATGATGATGGGCATGGGCGACCAGATTCAGAACGACTGCGAGGCGCGCACCCGCGAAAACCTGCGCCAGGTCATTCTCGACCTGCAAGACTCGTTGACCACTCTGGAGCGCTGCCGCAAGCCGGTGCTGGCCGCCATTCACGGTGCCTGCATTGGCGGCGGCATCGACCTGATCTGCTGCGCCGACATGCGTTATTGCTCGGCCGATGCGTCTTTCAGCATCAAGGAAATCGACATCGGCATGACCGCCGACGTCGGCACCTTGCAGCGCCTGCCCAAGCTCATCGGCGAAGGCATGGTGCGCGAGCTGGCCTACACCGGGCGCAAATTCGATGCGGCAGAAGCGCTACAAATGACGTTGGTGAACCGCGTGTTCGACTCGCGCGAGGCGCTACAAAACGGCGTGCGTGAGCTGGCAGCCAGCATTGCCGCCAAGTCGCCGCTGAGTATTCGGGGTGTGAAAGAAATGATCACTTACGCGCGTGACCACACGGTGGCCGACGGCCTGAACTACGTGGCCACCTGGAACGCCGCCATGCTGCTGTCCAACGACCTGCAAGAAGCCATGATGGCCAACATGGGCAAGCGTGCGCCCAAGTTCAAGGATTGATCAGATCAACTGGTCGTCGCGGCCAAGGGCGTCGTCCAGGCGTTTGATCAATTGATTGATTTTGGCGTTTTCATCGGGCTGCAATGCTGCGCCTGAAGCCGGTCGCGATGCTGTTGGCGTGGCTGCCACCTCCGGTGTGTCAAAGGCCAGGTTAAGCGCCGCCAGCACGGCGATGCGGTCACGCGCGCGCACCTTGCCCGCTTCGCGAATCTTGCACATGGCTTGATCGACGCGGCCCGCCACATTGAGCAGTCGCGCCTCGCCGCCTTCGGGGCAGCCAAGCAAATAGCTTTGCCCCATGATCTGAACTTCGAGCTGTTTCATTCGGAACCTCTCGGTGTGCTCGATGGAGGCGCGCCGGCCTCTGGCAAGCGTGCCAGCAGCGCATCCACCCGTGCCCGCGCTGCACTCAGGCGCGATTTGAGAGAATCGCGATCATGCGTCAGCGTCTCGATTTCCTTGTAAAGCAGCGCGTTCGTGCGGTTGAGTTCTTCGTAGCGAAGCAACAAGCGCTCAACCCGCTCGGCGATTTGGTCAATGGGTGACTGGTCTGACATAAGGCTGGATTGTAGGATTCTGGCGCAGCATTTTAATGACCAAATAGTTATTAAAATCAGCGCGAAAATCAAGTCAGATAAAAACAAGTCATTCATAGAGATTCATACTCATGCGCAACGCTACCGGTTTCAAAGTGATCTGGCTCATGTCGCTCATGGCGCTCATGGCACTTGCGGCCACACTGGCCGCCTGCTCCAAGCCTCAGCCACCGCCTGAGCCGATTCGTGCCGTCAAGGTCATCACCATTGGTGTGCAAGGCGCTGCCAGTACGCTCGAATACGCCGGTGAGGTGCGCGCCCGGGTTGAATCGCAACTGGGCTTTCGCGTCGGTGGCAAGCTGCTGGAGCGCCCGGTGGAAGCGGGTCAGCGCGTCAAGGCCGGGCAGTTGCTGGCCCGCCTCGACGCCCAAGACCTCACGCTCGCCACCGATGCGGCACGCGCCCAGGCCGCCGCCGCGCGCACCAACCGCGATCTGGCCGCGGCAGACTTCAAACGCTACGCCGAACTCAAAGACCAGGGCTTCATTGGCGCTGCCGAACTGGAGCGGCGCGACGCGGTGCTCAAGTCTGCCCAAGCACAGCTCGACCAGGCCCAGGCGCAACTGTCAGCGCAGGGCAACCAGGCGGGTTATGCCAGCTTGCACGCCGATGCGTCGGGCGTGGTGACAGCCGTGCTGGCCGAGCGCGGCCAGGTGGTGGCCGCTGGCACCCCGGTGCTGCACCTGGCCCACGACGGCGCGCGCGACGTGGTGTTTGCCGTGCCCGAAGACAAGGTGGCCGCCATCACAACCGGCACATCCGCGCAAGTGCGGGTCTGGTCAACCGGCGCTGCGCTCCCCGGCGCGGTGCGCGAAGTGGCCGCCAGTGCCGACCCCGCCACCCGCACGTTCAGCGTCAAGGTTGCGCTGCAAGCCAAAGACGATCTGGCGCTGGGCAGCACGGTAGCGGTGCTGCCGCAGGCGCTGCAGCACACCGGCGCACCGGTGATCAAGCTGCCCACCAGCGCGCTGTGGCAGCAGGGTCAGACCACGGCTGTTTGGGTGCTTGACCCCGCCAGCATGACGGTCAACCCACAAACGGTGCAAATTGCCACTGCCGACGGCAACGACGTGATTGTGTCGGGCGGCTTGCAGCCGGGCATGCAGGTGGTGGTGGTTGGCGTGCATGTGCTGGCGCCGGGTCAAAAGGTCACGCGTTACCAGCCTGACAAATCGATCGACACCACCAGCCGGGCGCAAACCGTTCCCGGCAATCTGGCGCCAGCCCAGTGAGCCTCGCATGAGCGAAACCCACCTGCAACCCGCAAAAAGCTTCAACCTGTCGCGCTGGGCCATCGAGCACGCGCCGCTGACGCGGTTTTTGATGATTGTGCTGATGCTGCTGGGCGCGGCCAGTTACTTCCAGCTCGGCCAGGACGAAGACCCGCCGTTCACCTTTCGGGCCATGGTGGTGCACGCCTACTGGCCCGGCGCCAGCGCCCAGCAAATGGCCGAACAGGTCACCGACAAGCTCGAGCGCACGCTGCAGGAGGTGCCTTACGCCGACACCATCCGCAGCTACTCCAAGCCGGGCGAGACGCACATCATTTTCCAGATCAAGGACTACGCCCGCGGCGCCGAGGTGGCCAACGTCTGGTACCAGGTACGCAAAAAAATTGGCGACATGCGCGCCACCTTGCCGCAAGGCGTGGTGGGGCCGTCGTTTAACGACGATTTTGGCGATGTTTATGGCGTCATTTATGCGCTACAGGCGCCCGGTTTCAGCTACGCTGAGGTCAAGACTTTTGCCGACGAGGTGCGCCAGCAACTGCTGCGCGTGCCCGACGTGGCCAAGATTGAGCTGTTTGGCGTGCAAGACGAAAAAGTGTTCATCGACATCTCGCAAAAGCGCCTGGCCGAGCTCGGGCTTGACCTTAACGCCGTGCTGGCCCAGCTGAACCAGCAAAACGCGGTGGTCTCAGCCGGCAGCGTGCAAACCCCGCTTGATGTGGTGCATGTGCGCGTGGCCGGCCAGTTCAAGGCGGTGCAAGACCTGCGCGCCATGCCGATCCGCGCCGGCACCCGCCAGTTGCGCCTGGGCGATATTGCCGAGATCAAACGTGACTTTGTCGATCCGCCCACGGTCAAGGTGCATTTTCAGGGCGAGGAAGTGATTGCGCTGGGCGTTTCGATGAGCAAGGGCGGCGACATCATTGCGCTGGGCAAGGCCTTGACGGCAGCCGTCAAGCACATCGAAAGCAGCTTGCCGGTGGGTGTGACGCTGGGGCAAATTCAGGACCAGCCCAGGTCGGTGGCCAACTCGGTCAACGAGTTCGTCAAGGTGCTGATCGAGGCGGTGGCGATTGTGCTGGCGGTGAGCTTCATCAGCCTTGGGCTGCACAGGCGCGCGGGCCGCCAGCCGCTGTGGAAACGCTGGACGCTTGACATACGCCCGGGCCTGGTGGTGGGCATCACCATTCCGCTGGTGCTGGCCATGACATTTCTGGCCATGAATTACTGGGGCATTGGCCTGCACAAGATTTCGCTCGGCTCGCTCATCATTGCGCTCGGGTTGCTGGTGGACGACGCCATCATTGCCGTCGAGATGATGGTGCGCAAGATGGAAGAGGGCTACGACAAAGTGCGCGCCGCCACCTTTGCCTACGAGATCACGGCCATGCCCATGCTCACCGGCACACTCATTACCGCGGCCGGCTTTTTGCCCATCGGCATGGCCAAAAGCACCACTGGCGAATACACTTTTGCGATTTTTGCGGTCACGGTGATCGCGCTGGTGTTGAGCTGGATCGTGTCGGTCTATTTTGTTCCCTACCTGGGCACGCGCCTGCTCAAGGTTCCGCCGCATGTGCAGACCACAGATCAGGCGCATGAAGCGGGCCAGGCGCACGACCTATACGACACGCCTTTTTACCGCACCTTTCAACGCGCCGTGAACGGCTGCATTCGCCACCGCTGGCTCACCATTGGCGCCACCGTGGCGCTGTTTGGCCTGGGAATTGTCGGCATGGGCCAGGTGCAGCAGCAGTTTTTTCCTGATTCGAGCCGGCCCGAGTTGACCATTGAACTCTGGTCGCCCGAGGGCACCTCGTTTGCCGCCACCGAAGACGTGGCCAAACGCGTCGAGCAACGCCTGATGGCCGAGCCCGGCGTGGCCACGGTCACGCAGTGGATCGGCTCTGGCGTGCCGCGCTTTTATTTGCCGTTGGAGCAGGTGTTTGCGCAAACCAATGTGTCGCAACTGATCGTTCTGCCAGAAAACCTGGCCGCGCGCGAGCGCTTGCGCCATGCGTTGCCCGTCATGTTGGCGCAGGCGTTCCCTGAAGTGCGTGGCCGCGTCAAGCTGCTGGCCAACGGTCCGCCAGTGCCATACCCGGTGCAGTTTCGTGTGATCGGGCTCGACCCGCTGCTACTGCGCGAGCGCGCCGACGAGGTCAAGGCCGTGCTGCGGCAAAGCACCAACACCCGCGGTGTCAACGACAACTGGAACGAGTCCATCAAGGTCATGCGCCTTGAGGTGGACCAGGACAAGGCGCGCGCGCTGGGTGTTACCAGCCAGTCAATCGCGCAGGCCGCCAAAACCATCCTCAGCGGCACCACCGTCGGCCAGTACCGCGAGGGCGACTTGGCTCTCGACATGGTGCTGCGCCAGCCGCTTGATGAGCGCAGCGCCATCACCGACATTGCCAACGCCTACCTGCCCACTGCGGCGGGCAAGTCGATTCCGCTCACGCAAATCGCCAAGCCGGTCTTCACCTGGGAGCCCGGCGTGATGTGGCGCGAGGGCCGCGACTACGCCATCACCGTGCAAGGCGACATCGTCGAAGGCCTGCAGGGCGCCACGGTCACCGCCGAGCTGCTGCCACAGCTCCGACGCCTTGAAGCCCAATGGGCGCAAGCCGGGCAGGGCGACTACCGCATTCAGGTGGCTGGCGCCGTGGCCGAAAGCGCCAAGGGCTCGTCGAGCATCGTGGCGGGCATTCCGGTCATGCTGTTCATTACCTTTACGCTGCTGATGCTGCAACTGCACAGCTTCAGCCGCGCGGTGCTGGTGTTTTTGACCGGGCCGCTCGGCCTGGCTGGCGTGGCCGCGGCGCTGCTGCTGCTGAACCGGCCGTTCGGCTTTGTCGCCTTGCTGGGCGTGATTGCGCTGATGGGCATGATCCAGCGCAATTCGGTCATTTTGATCGACCAAATCGAGCAAGACCGTGCCCGAGGTATATTGGCGTGGGACGCCATTGTGGGCGCCGCCACGCGCCGCCTGCGCCCCATTGTGCTCACTGCCGCTGCCGCCGTGCTGGCCATGATTCCGCTCAGCCGCTCGGTGTTCTGGGGGCCGATGGCGGTGGCCATCATGGGCGGTCTGATCGTGGCCACGGTGCTCACGTTGCTGGCGCTGCCAGCCATGTACGCCGCCTGGTTCCGGGTCACGCCCGACAGCCGCTGAGCGCTCGCCAAGCCACTGCCACCCACCGCT
Organism: Comamonadaceae bacterium CG_4_9_14_3_um_filter_60_33; assembly: GCA_002789915.1. GTDB lineage: Bacteria > Pseudomonadota > Gammaproteobacteria > Burkholderiales > Burkholderiaceae_C > Rhodoferax. The sequence goes on from PFUD01000018.1 coordinate 31,782, forward strand.
GCCCGCCACCCAGCAGGTTAGAATCCGCGCCTGACCTAACAGCATCAGCGCGGGTGGCGAAATTGGTAGACGCACCAGGTTTAGGTCCTGACGGTAGCAATACTGTGCGGGTTCGAGTCCCGCCCCGC
>PFUD01000186.1 GCA_002789915.1 Comamonadaceae bacterium CG_4_9_14_3_um_filter_60_33
GCCGGGCCGGGCACGTTGACCGTGACCCTGGGCTGCGACCCCAGATCATGGTGCATGCCGTTCCACAGCTGCAGGCGCAGCGGAATGTCGGCACCGGCTTGCAAGCTGGTCAGGAAACGGGTCACTGGGTTGTGCATGACGTCCATCAACCCAGCGCCAAAACGTCAAACTGAGAGCCTTGCAGCAAGCCAGACGGTGAGTCTGGCGCGGGCGCTGAGAACAGGGTGTAGGCGGCGGTAGAGGCCGCCGTCACCAAGGCCGCTGCAATCAACGCATAAATTAGTTTGTATCGATTCATGTTCGCTCCTGCGCAAGGGCGCGACGTGCTGCCGGTGCCATGGTTCAGAATGCTAGGGCGCCCAGTTTCATGTCGATTGCGAATTGTCATTCGGGCTGCAAGTGGCACGGTTAGTCTTGCGGGGTTGAAGAGTGCTGTCTGAAGGGCGCAAATTGGACAAGAAACAAAGCTGGAATGTGGGCTACTGGCTGCTCGCCGCCGTGCTGTTGCTGCGGCTTCAGAGCATCTGGCAAAGCGCCAGCCAGTCCGAGGTGGTGCCCTACAGCGCGTTCGAGCAGGCGCTCAGCGAGGGCCGCATTCTTGCTGTTACGGTTACCGACCTCACCATGACCGGCCGCCTCAAGGCCACCGAGGGGCAAAAAAGCGTGCTGGTCACGGCGCGCATCGAGCCCGACCTGGTGACGCGCCTGGATAAGTACAACGTGCCCTACACGCGTGTGGTCGAGCGCACCTGGCTGAAAAATCTGGCGTCCTGGCTGCTGCCGACGCTGGTGTTCTTTGGGCTGTGGTTTTATCTGTTTCGCAGCTTTGCCGACAAGCAGGGCATGGGCGGGGTCTTGTCGATCGGCAAGAGCCGCGCCAAGATTTATGTGCAGGCCAACACCGGCGTCACCTTTGCCAACGTGGCCGGCGATTTCGGGCAGCGAATTTGTCGAGATGTTTGTCGGTGTGGGCGCGGCCCGCGTGCGCGACCTGTTCGATCAAGCGCGCCAAATGGCGCCAGCCATCATCTTCATTGACGAGTTAGACGCGCTGGGCCGGGCCCGCGGTGCCTTTCCCGGCTTGGGCGGGCACGACGAAAAAGAGCAAACGCTCAACCAGCTGCTGTCGGAAATGGACGGCTTTGATGCCTCGGTGGGGCTGATCATCTTGTCGGCCACCAACCGTCCCGAAATCCTCGACCCCGCGCTGCTGCGCGCCGGGCGCTTCGACCGCCAGGTGCTAATGGACCGGCCGGACAGAAAAGGCCGCACCGACATCCTCAAAGTGCATGTGCGCAGAATCAAGCTCGATACGGCGTTCAAGCTCGAAGACGTGGCGGCGCTCACCCCAGGCTTCAGCGGTGCCGACCCGGTGCACAAGGTGTCGATCATTCCGCGCGGCATTGGCGCGCTGCTGGACAAAGAGACGCTCGACGAAGCCGCCATCCGCGCCCTGGCCACGGACCTCAAGCGCATGGAGGCCACTGAGCTGCGCTCAACGCCTGTCTGATCGACGCTGCGGTGCTGCGGCGGCCCTGCTGCGCCGCCAAAGACCACCACCTGCACGGGTATTTGGCAAATCGACGGTGGCGGGGTGCAGGTGCATGGCACACAATCTGGCGCTCAACGCGCATCCACCTCTAAACCACCATGACTGCACGCAACGTATTGGGCACCGATCTGCTGCCCTGTTCCTACGATCCGCTCACCGGCTATTACCGCGACGGCTGTTGCAATACCGACGCGCAAGACCCTGGCACGCACGTGGTGTGCGCCCGCATGACGCGTGAATTTCTTGACTTTTCCCTGGCGCGAGGCAACGACCTGATCACGCCCCGCCCCGAATACCGTTTTGCCGGCCTCAAACCCGGCGACCGCTGGTGCCTGTGCGTGCTGCGCTGGCGCGAAGCCCTGTCCGAGGGCGTGGCGCCACCGGTTTACCTCAACAGCACGCACAGCCAGGCACTGGAACGGGTGAGCTTGGCGCAACTTCAGTCCCATGCAGCAGATTGAGCCAGGGCAGCATGCCATGAGCGCCGCCAAAAACGCGCGCCCCGCCGTGGTGGCTTGGCTCGGTTACGGCGGCCTGCTGCCGTTCATAGGTACCGCGCTGGTGTGCTGGTTTGAGCCTAGCCATCGTTATTTTTGGCTTGAAATACTGTTGAGTTACGGTGCCGTGATTTTGAGTTTTGTCGGTGCGCTGCACTGGGGCATTGCCATGGTGCACCCGACTGCCGCTGGCCTTCCCATGAACCGCGTTTACGTGTGGAGCGTGATCCCCTCTTTGCTTGGCTGGCTGGCGCTGCTGCTGCCACCAGTGGCAGGCGCCACCGTGCTGATCATTGGCTTTTTGGTGCAATTCCGTCGCGACCTGCGACTCGCCCGGATGTTGCCTTTGCCGACTTGGTATTTGCCGTTGCGCCTGCAACTCACGGTGGTTGCAAGTTTGTGCCTGGCTGCCGTGTACTTTCTGCCGCAAAGCGTACCTCTTGGTGTCGTGAACGTATGAGCTACGGCGTGGTCTGGTTCAAGCGCGACCTGCGGCTGCACGACCACGCCGCGCTCAACCAGGCGCTGGCTGGCGGGCCGGTGCTGTGCCTGTATCTCATCGAGCCCAGCTTGTGGTCACAACCCGATGCCGCCGCGCAGCACTACCAGTTCATCAAGGACAGCCTGCGTGAACTGGCGCTTGAACTCAAGCAACGCGGTGGCCGGCTCTATGTGCGCACCGGTGAAGCGGTGGCAGTGCTGGACGAATTATTTGCCATGGCCCCATTTGCCAGCCTGCATTCACACGAAGAAACCGGCAATGCTGCCACCTACAACCGCGACCGCGCCGTGGCCGCCTGGTGCCGCCAGCACCAAGTGCGCTGGGCCGAGTCCGCCCAGTTTGGGGTGGTGCGCCGCCTGGCTGATCGTGACAAGTGGCTACCTCAGTGGGAAGCCCATATGCGCGCGCCCTGTCACGCTTTGCCCGCGCTGGATGCCACCCGTTTTCAACCCAGCCCCTGGTCTCGCCAAGCGCTGCCAGATTTACAGGCACTGGGTCTGGGTGCCTGGGTGCCGCCGCAGCGCCAGAGCGGCGGGCGCAGCCGGGGCGAGGCGGTGTTGCAAGAATTTTTGCTGAACCGCTGCCGAAGTTACCGGGGCGGTATTTCATCGCCGTTGTCGGCACCCACGGCATGTTCACGCCTGTCGGCCCATCTGGCCTACGGCACCTTGAGCCTGCGCGAAGTGGTGCAGGCCACGCGCAGCCAAATTGCGCATTTGAATGCGCAAGGCAAGGGACCAGGTACCTATGGTGCCCAAGGTCTGACCGCCTTTTTAAGCCGCCTGCACTGGCACTGTCATTTCATTCAAAAGCTGGAAAGCGAACCCGAGCTGGAGTGGCGCAATGTGCACCGAGGCTACGACGGTCTGCGCGAGCCCGACTTGAACCCGGCGCATTTTGCGGCACTCACCCAGGGCCGCACAGGCTGGCCGATGGTCGACGCCTGCGTGGCCATGCTGCACCAAACCGGCTGGCTCAATTTTCGGATGCGCGCCATGCTGGTGTCGGTGGCGGCTTACCCGCTGTGGTTGCACTGGCGCGAGGTCGGGCTGTGGCTGGCGCGCGAGTTTCTGGACTACGAGCCCGGCATTCATTGGAGCCAGTTGCAAATGCAGTCCGGCACCACTGGCATCAACACCACCCGGGTTTACAACCCCATCAAACAGGCGCAAGACCACGACCCGCGTGGCGTATTTGTGCGGCGCTGGTTGCCGGCCCTGCGCCGTGTGCCCGACGCGTGGGCTTTTGAGCCCTGGCGCATGCCCGAGAGCGTGCAACTGGCCTGCGGCGTGCGCGTGAGCGCCGACGCAGCCGCGGGCGCAGCAGATGCCTGGCCGCTGCCGCTGGTCGATCTGGCCGCTGCCACCCGTAGCGCCAAAGATCGCCTGCACAGCCTGCGCTGCACGCCCGAGGTACGCGCTGGCAAAGCGGCCATCGTGGAAAAACACGCCTCGCGCAAAATGCAGGGCGCG
>PFUD01000189.1 GCA_002789915.1 Comamonadaceae bacterium CG_4_9_14_3_um_filter_60_33
AGCCTTTTTTTAAATCGTAGCACTCGATGGCAGCTATCTGGCAGGCAGATCAACAAATTGAGTTTCAACAACGGGTCTGAACCTGACCGCCATATTGAATCAAGACAAGTTGACGGTGCATTGCTTTCTCGGGCGCTGGCCCCACCGGACGCGGGTTCTGCGGGTGGCTTTCTACAATACGCGGCTATGAAAACTTTGACTTACACCCGCGGCCAGGCGTTGCCCGAAATTCTTCAACACCGCATCATGGTGCTTGACGGCGCCATGGGCACCATGATCCAGCGCTTCAAGCTCGACGAGTTGCAATACCGGGGCGAGCGTTTCAAGGACTTCCACAAGGATGTGAAAGGCAACAACGAGCTGCTGAGCCTGACGCGCCCGGACGTCATCCGCGACATCCACGAGCGCTATCTGGCCGCCGGCGCCGACCTGATCGAGACCAACACCTTCGGCGCCACCCGCGTGGCGCAGGCCGACTACGACATGGCCGACCTGGCGTTCGAGATGAACCTGGCGTCGGCCAGGCTGGCGCGCGCCGCCTGCGACAAGTTTTCCACCCCGGACAAACCGCGTTTTGTGCTCGGCGCCCTGGGCCCGACACCCAAAGCCGCCAGCATCAGCCCCGACGTGAACGACCCCGGCGCCCGCAACGTCACGTTCGAGCAACTGCGCGCCGCTTATTACGAGCAGGTCGAGGCGCTGGTGCAGGGCGGCGCCGATGCGCTGCTGGTGGAAACCATTTTTGACACGCTCAACGCCAAGGCGGCTTTGTTTGCCATCGACGAATACTTTGAGGCCAGCGGCGAGCGCCTGCCCATCATCATCAGCGGCACCGTGACCGACGCCTCCGGGCGCATCCTGAGCGGCCAGACCGTGACCGCCTTCTGGCACAGCGTGCGCCACGCCCAGCCGCTGGCCGTCGGCCTGAACTGCGCTTTGGGTGCGGCGCTGATGCGCCCGTACATTCAGGAGCTGGCCAAAGCCGCGCCCGACACCTTCATCAGCTGCTACCCCAACGCCGGCCTGCCCAACCCGATGAGCGACACCGGCTTTGACGAAACCCCGGCGGACACCAGCCGCCTGGTGGGCGAATTTGCCGCTGAAGGCCTGGTCAACATCGTTGGCGGCTGCTGCGGCACCACGCCGGAGCACATTGGCGCCATTCACGACAAGGTGGCGCCCTTGCCCGGGCGCAGGCTTCAAGGCAATGTGTTCTACCAGGCGGCGGCTTGAGAATTCGCAACGCATACGCAACTGAGCCGGGCATGCGCAGCGGTTTGTCGCAAGACACGCAGGAAAGCCAGAGAATCCGTCGGCTCAGTTAGCCATAATGCACTTTTAACCCTCGAAGGAGTGCACCATGGGATTCTTTAGCAAGATACTTGACAAACTGGGTATAGGCAGCGCCCGCGCCGCGACTCCGTCGGCAGCCCCTGCCGCACCGGCATCACCGACTACATCAACTGCAGCACCTGCGCCAGCAACCCCAAGCCCGGGCACGACTGCGGCTGCGCCGGTCAATCCGATCGCCATGGTCGATGTTGTGGCACAAATGGAGCAGCGTGCTGCGGCCAACCCACAGAAACTGAACTGGAAAACCTCCATCGTCGATCTGCTGAAACTGCTCGACCTCGACAGCAGCTTGGCCGCGCGCAAAGAGTTGGCCACTGAACTGGGCTGCCCGGCAGACCTGATGGGCGACTCGGCCCAGATGAACATGTGGCTGCACAAGAACGTGCTGGCGCACATTGCGGCCAACGGCGGCAACATCCCTCAGGCGATGCTCGACTGACATGCAAATCACCGACATCCTGGCCCAAATAGGCGGCCTGCAGCGCATGGCCAAGGAGCCGGGGCTCAGCGAGAGCCAGGTGGCAAGCGGTGCCGAGTCACTGGCGCCAGTGATCCTGGGCGGCTTCAAGACGCAGACCCAATCGTAGCCCGGCCGCCTCGCGCGGCTTGGCAGACGGTTCGGTGGCCAGACAGGCAGTGCTGGCAGCAGTGCCTGTCTGGCCTCGATGTTCGACCTCAACAATGACGGCAATGCGCTGGATGACATCATGCGCACGGCCAACAAAGCGATGCGTTGAACCCGCAGTGCGGCGTGCTGGGCAGCCGGGCAACGCATGATGGGGCCAATTAACTTGGCGGCTGCGCGTATTATTCCGGCATGACCTCTGCCGCTTCTGACGCCGCCACCAAACCCTCCTGGATCAGCACCTTGCGGGTCTATCTGGAGCCCGCCAGCCTGCGCATGCTCATCCTGGGGTTTTCGGCCGGCCTGCCCTTGCTGCTGGTGCTCGGCACCCTGAGCTTCTGGCTGCGCGAGGCCGGCATTGACCGCACGACCATCGGCTACCTGAGCTGGGTCGGTCTGGCCTACGCCTTCAAGTGGCTGTGGGCGCCGCTGGTGGACCGGCTGCCGATTCCGCTGCTCACACGCTGGCTGGGGCGCCGACGCAGCTGGCTGCTGCTGTCGCAAGTGGCCATTGTCTGGGGGCTGATTGCCATGTCGTTCAACGACCCACAAGTGGCGTTGGCGCCGGTAGTTTGGGGCGCGCTGGCGGTGGCCTTCGGCTCGGCCACGCAGGACATTGCGCTGGACGCCTTTCGCATCGAATCGGCCGACATCAGCCGCCAGGCGGCGCTGGCAGCGTCTTACCAGACCGGTTACCGGCTGGCCATGATCTGGGCTGGCGCTGGCGTATTGTGGATTGCGGCCGGGGCGCAGACGGCCGGCATCAGCGGCTACCAGCACAGTGCCTGGCACACCGCTTACCTGGTGATGGCGGCCAGCATGGCGCTGGGGCTAGTGACCGTGCTGGTCTCGCCCGAGCCGCTGCGCCGCCCCATGCCGGCTGCCAAAAATGCCCTCGACTGGTTGCACGGCGCGCTGGTTGAACCGTTTGCAGACTTTTTGCACCGCTACAAGTGGCAGGCGGCGCTCATTCTGGCGCTGATCGCCGTCTACCGCATCAGCGACGTGGTGATGGGCATCATGGCCAACCCGTTTTATGTCGACATGGGCTACACCAAGGCCGAAGTCGCCACCGTGACCAAGGTGTACGGCGTGATCATGACGCTCGCCGGTGCCTTCATCGGCGGTGCCATGGCCATGCGCCTGGGTGTCATGCGGGTGCTGATGCTGGGCGCAGTGCTGAGCGCTGGAACCAACCTGCTGTTTGCGGCTTTGAGCACCCGCGGCCACGACCTGACCGGGCTCATTTTCGTGATCTCGGCCGACAACCTGGCCGGCGGCATTGCCTCGGCCGCCTTCATCGCCTACCTGTCGAGCCTGACCAACGTCAACTACTCGGCCACCCAGTACGCGCTGTTCAGCTCCATGATGCTGCTGTTGCCCAAATTTATCGCCGGCTATTCAGGCGTGTATGTGGATACTTTCGGTTACCAACACTTCTTCACCGCCACGGCGCTGCTGGGCGCGCCGGTGCTGCTGCTGGTGTGGCTGGCCGGCCGCGTCAAACAAGCCTGATTTACCCAACTTTACGCGACCTTCAAGTGCTGGATGCGGGCCAGCCTTAGACTCATGCCCATGAACCAACACCTGCTGATGATCGAGGACGATGCGCGCCTGGCCAACATGGTCAGCGAGTACCTGGGCCAGTCCGGCTACCGGGTTGCGCACGCCGGTGACGGCCAAAGCGGCCTGAACACCTTGCAGGCTCAGCCCGTTGCGCTGGTGATTCTGGACCTGATGCTGCCCGACATGGATGGCCTGGAGGTGTGCCGGCGCATCCGCGCCCTGCCCGGCGCGCTGGCGCAAACGCCCATTTTGATGCTCACCGCCAAGGGCGACCCGATGGACCGCATCGTCGGCCTGGAAATGGGCGCTGACGACTACCTGCCCAAACCCTTTGAGCCGCGCGAGCTGCTGGCGCGCATCCGCGCCGTGCTGCGCCGCCACGGTGATGGCCCCAACCTGGGCAACGGCAATGTGATGCGCTTTGGCAGCCTGGAAATCGACCGCGACGCGCGCGTGGTCAGCGTGTCCGGGCAGGTGTGCGACCTGACCTCGTACCAGTTCGATCTGCTGGTGGCTTTGGGCGAGCGCGCCGGGCGCGTGCTGACGCGCGACCAGATCATGGAGGCCGTACGCGGCCGCGAACTCGAGGCCTTTGACCGCTCCATCGACGTTCACATGGGCCGCATTCGCGCCGCCATTGAGCTTGACGCCAAGGACCCCAAACGCATCCTCACCGTGCGCGGCGTAGGTTACGTGTTTGCCAGGCAGCAAGACTGACCGGCAGCGCGGCTCTCAACTGACCATGCTCAACAAGCTCTATGTGCGCATTTGGCTGGCCGTGGTGCTGGCCGTGGCGGTGCTGATCCTGCTGGTGGGCTGGGCCTGGCGGCTGGCGGCAGAACCGCCTTTGCGCGATGTCGAGATTCGCAACCAGGCCGGCCAGATCATTGGCAAGGGACGTTCCCGCGCCAACTCTGGCGACGAGTCGCCGGGGCCGCGCCGGCGCGATCTGCCAGAACGCGGCATGCATCGCCTTGAGCGCGGCATGATGGGGTCGGCGCCCGCCGATGCTTTGGCACCTGCGGCACCGCTTGATCCAGCCATCACCGACGCACCGGCGGACAGCGACGCGGCGACCCCCGGGCCCGAATTCGTGGTGCGCATGCACGACGGCCAAACCATGCGCATGCACCTAATGCGCGCACCGGCTTCGTTTTGGAGCCGCCCGCCCTTTGGCTTTGCCTGGATGCTGGTGTGGGTCGGGCTGGCGGTGGCGCTGGCCACTTACCCGATCGTGCGCACGCTCACGCGCCGCTTGGAGCGCCTGCAAAATGGCGTACAGCAATGGGGTGAAGGCGATTTATCCACCCGCGTGCCGGAAACCGGGCAGGATGAAGTGGCCTTTCTGGCCAAACGCTTCAACCAGGCTGCCGAGCGCGTGCAAACCCTGGTGCAGTCGCACGAGGCGCTGCTGGCGTCACAAAAATCGCTGCTGGCCAACGCCTCGCATGAGTTGCGCTCACCGCTGACGCGCATCCGCATGGGGCTGGAACTGATGGGCGCCGGCACCTCGCCCGCGTCCAAGGCTGAAATCTCGCGCAACATCAATGAGCTTGACCAGTTGATCGAAGAGATTTTGCTGGCCAGCCGCCTCGACGCACGCGAGGCCGACCTGGGCACCGTGGAGTCGGTGGATCTGATTGGCCTGGCGGCTGAAGAATGCGCCCGGGTCAATGCCGAGCTTGATTTGCCGCCGAATTTGGCGCCGGGCGCAGTCGGCCTGGAGCTGGCCGTGCCGGGCATCGGCAAACTACTGCGCCGGGCGGTGCGCAACCTGCTGGAAAACGCGCGCCGTTATGGCGCCGGCGAAATCCGCCTGAGCCTGAGCCAGACGCCTGAAAAAGTGGTGATCCGGGTCTCTGACCACGGGCCCGGCGTGCCAAAGGCATTGCGCGAGCGCATTTTTGAGCCCTTTTACCGCCTGCCGGGCGCCACCGAGCGCGACGGCGGCGTCGGCCTGGGTCTGGCGCTGGTCAAAGCCATCGCCGAACGGCATGGCGGCCGGGTTAGCTGCGAGGACCGGACTGACGGCGGCGCCGTGTTTGTGCTTGAGTTGCCAAAAAAATACCTGTAAACCCCCCCAAATGGGGGATATTCAAACCGCATTGTGTCGCCTACATTACATATCGCTGCTGTCACAGTCTGAAGCACACATGTCGAGCCAACGTCTTTTTGATGAAGTCTTTGAAATCATGGGGTTTCCAACGACGTTCCTCCCATGGGGGAACTTTAAAAGCCACCTTCAGGTGGCTTTTTTTTATCAATTTGAGATCGCCTAGACAACGTGTGACATCGTCGAATTTTTTTACAGTTTGCAGAAAGTCAGTTGCTATCCAAGCTACTAAATTTACTAAAACTATTTACATATCAATCACTTATAACTCGACATTCATTCCGGCACGATCATTGCATGGTGTTGGGCTGTAGGTTTTTCATCATCATGATCAATCTGAATCGCGGATAAATCGGCAAGTAGCTGGATCGGTACTTTCACAATACGCTCCAAAAATATCAGGCTTTCCAATGAAGTTGCTCGCTGTCGTGTCAAGTGCAAGCCTCTTGGTCGCTTGCCGCCGAGGTGTGGAACACAGCGTTGCGGTTCTGTCTCAGGTCACAGACAAGCATCCCATTCAAGCGCTTCAGTCGGGTGAGGACGCTAGCCTCACTCCAGCAACAAGCGGACAGAGGCAAAGGGGCTCACATGGCGACTGAAACGGGCAAGCGAGGCCCGCATGTCGAGGGCGACAACAAGGAATTCAGCATCAGTGAACGGCTGGCCCGGACCACGGCGCCGGCACAGCTCGACGACCCGGTTCAGCGCCGAAAATGGGGTTTGCCCGGGGTAGACGAACCGGACCATACCGGCTCCTACGTGATCGAGCTGAATGTGCAGAATGCTGGCGGCCTGCCCGGCGCCGAAAACGCCTTTCTGACGTTGTACGACGAAGTGGTGGAGCAACGGCGCACGCCGGCGCAGGACCGCCGTAGCCGGAAAGATCCGCGCGACCATCCGCCGCTGCGCATCGCCAAGTCTTATTACAAGTGCATGCTGCGCGACCACGAGTGGAAGGCGCTCGTGCGCATGGACGAGTCCCGGCCCGTGCGCGAGCGGGCCATCTATCGGCTGTGGCCAGATTTCCCGGTCAACACGCTCACCACGCGTTCGGTAGCAACAATCAAGGGCGATGCTGCGCTGCGTTCCTTTAACGCCAGCGGGGAAAGCATCGTCTGGGCGGTGGTGGATTCGGGGGTGGACGCCAGCCACAAGCACTTCGGCCGGCCGGGCAACACGGGGCGCCACACCCTGTACGCGCCCGAGGTTGCCAACCTCCATCGCTGTTTCGCCGACATCTCTGAGGAGCGGGCCGGGCTGATGGTGGCGTTGCCGCCGCTGGAAGACCCCGACGCCGGCGCCGGTATGGACGCCGACGCGCGCGACAAGCTGGTGGCGCAACACCGGAGTTGGGCCCTGCGCGACGACTACGGGCACGGCACGCATGTCGCTGGCGTCATTGCCGGCCAAGCGCCGAGGCCCGAGGACGGCGACACGGTATTCGCGTTGGAGCGTGAATTCAGGGTCAACGAGGACGGCAAGAAGGCCAGGAGGAACTTCGTGCAGCGTGAGTACACCGACCATGAGCCCCGACCCACAGGCGTGGCGCCGATGTGCAAGCTGATCAGCCTGCGCGTGTTGGATGAAAACGGCAAGGGGCGCGCCAGCCAGGTCATTCAGGCGCTGGAATACATCCGCGACCATATCAACGACAACCCGAAACTGATGCGGGTGCACGGCGTGAACCTGAGCGTGGGCTACGAGTTCGACCCCGAGATGTTTGCCTGCGGCCAGAGTCCGCTGTGCACCGCCGTTGACAGGTTGGTGCAGCAGGGGGTGGTAGTGGTCACTGCCGCAGGCAACACCGGTTACGGCACCAATGCCGCCGACGTCGGGGCTTCGAAGATGGGCCTGTCCAACAGCATCAACGACCCGGGCAATGCGGCGGCTGCGATCACCGTCGGTTCGACCCACCGGGACGCACCGCACACTTACGGCGTTTCGTATTTCTCGTCCAAGGGACCCACCGGCGACGGACGGCTGAAACCCGACTTGGTGGCGCCGGGCGAACGCATCACGTCTTGCGCAGCCGGCCACAAGCTGCGCGAGGCGATTGCCGGCAGCGGCATCGAAGCCAGCGCCGACACCACTTTCTATGTGGATGACAGCGGCACCAGCATGGCGGCACCACATGTGTCGGGCGCGATTGCCGCATTTCTGTCGATCCGGCGCGAGTTCATCGGCAAGCCGCTGGAGGTCAAGCGCATCTTTCTGGAAAGCGCAACGCCGCTCGGGCGCGATCGTTACTTCGAGGGCCACGGGCTGGTCGACCTGATGCGCGCCATCCAGCTTATCTGACCGGCCGGCGTTCAACCCCACATCAAAAGGAGACGCTCATGTCCTTCACCCCTTTCGAAATCGAGTTCACCCGCGACGGCCTGGTCTTTGACGAGGCACAGGTGACGCAGCTGCTGGACGCCGCGCATGGATTGACTGACCTGCTCGTGCTTTCCCACGGCTGGAACAATGACAAGGCAGAAGCGTCCGGCCTGTACGACACGCTGTGCGCCAACCTCGCCAAGGTGGTCGCAGCCAACGTGGTGCCAGACTTGGCGGGGCGTGAGTTCGGTGTGCTGCGCATCTTCTGGCCCAGCAAGCGGTTTGCCGATGCCGACCTGATCCCCGGCGGCGGCGCAGCCAGTGCCAACATAGAGAACGATGAGGCGTTGCTGCGCGTGCTTGAAGAGCTGAAGCACGATCCGGCGCGGCTCGGTGGCAGCGACACATCCCCTGCGCGCAGCAGCAGCATCGATGCGGCGCAGCGGCTGGCACCGCGCCTGGAGACAGACGAAGCCGCGCGCCGCGAGTTCGTGCTGCACCTGCGCGCCGTCCTCGATCCGGCTGCGGCCCATCCCGATGACGGCACCGAGGAATTCTTTACCCGCGCGCCAGAGCAGATATTCAACAGCTTCAGCGACGCGGTGCCGGCGCCTGCCGCCACTGGTGACGGCGGCGCAACTTCAGTCAATGACGCAGGCGGCGCCGCCGGCGTGGGCGATCTGCTCGCGGGCTTCAAGGCGGCGGCACGGCGTATTGCCAACTTCACAACCTACTGCACCATGAAGCAGCGCGCTGGTCTGGTGGGTAGCATCGGCCTGGCGCGCGTGCTGCGCCAGTTGCGCGATCGGCAGCCTGGCTTGCGGCTGCACCTGGTGGGCCATAGCTTTGGCGGCCGACTGGTCACGGCCGCCGCGAACGCGTTACCTGCCAACACGCCTGCCGTGACGATGACGCTGCTGCAAGCTGCGTTTTCGCACAACGGGCTGGCCAGCAAATTCGACGGCAAGAATGACGGCGCTTTTCGAAACGTAATCGCGCAGGCGCGGATATCCGGGCCGATCGCCATCACCCACACCAAGAATGACCGTGCCGTCGGCATCGCCTATCCACTGGCGTCTCGCCTCTCGCGAGACCAGGCGGCAGCGCTCGGCGACAAGGACGATCCTTATGGCGGCATGGGCCGCAACGGCGCCCAGCACATGGGTGGCGACACCGTCGAAGGCGAACTGCAACGGGTGGGAAATGGCTATAGCTTGGCTTCAGGCAAGGTCTTCAATCTCAACGCTGATGCCTTTATCAAGGACCATGGCGACGTGACCGGCCCTGAGGTCGCGTACGCGCTGTTGAGCGTCGTTCGCACCGTATGAATCGGTGCGGTGCGCAAGCCGCCTGAGCCTACAACAAGGCATTCACCCGGGCCGGCAGAATGTCGTTGAGGCAGCGCGTATGACCGAGCGGGCAAATGCGCTCAAAGCAAGGTGCACAGTCCAGCGGTGGCTGGTAAGCGGCGTTGGTCTTGAGCCATAGCACCTTGGCCAGATCATTGAGCGGCGGCGTGTGCAGCGGGCTGCTGGAGCCAAAAATAGCCACCTGCGCCACGCCAAAACCAGCGGCGACATGCATCAGACCGGAGTCGTTGCTGACCATGCTTTTGCACGCGGCAATCACGCCCAGGGCCTGCACCAGGGTGGTTTTTCCGGCCAGATTGAGGCAGTGCCCCGGGCGCTGCGCGTTGACCGGGTCGGCAATGCTGGCGCACAACGCGGCCTCTTTGCCTGAGCCCAGCAGCACCACGGGCAGATTTAGTTGCGACGCGAGTGCCGCAAAGTGGCGCGCCGGCCAGCGCTTGGCCTCGCCGTATTCGGCGCCTGGTGCAAATACGTGGTAGCCCAGGCGCGTCAAGTTCAAGGCTGTCAGGGCGGCTTCCACCTGCGGCCTTGCGAGCTTCAACTGCGGCCGGTCCGTGGCCACATCTTTGTCGCCACTCAAGGCTGAATAAAACGCCACCATGGGCGGACGCTGGCCCTGAGGTGGGTTGCGCAGGCGCTGCGTCAACAGCCCGAAACGCGCCTCGCCCTGGTAGCCGACCCGCATGGGAATGCCTGCCAAAAATGGCAGCAGAGCGCTTTTGAACGAATTGGGGCAAACGCAGGCGGCATCGAAACGGCCTTTGAGCTGCTGCGCCAGGCGCCAGCGTTCGCGCCATTGCAGGCCGCCGTGGGCAAACGGGAATTCGATCACCTCGGCCACCTGCGGCATGGCCCGGTACACCGGAGCGACCCAGGGCAATGCCCCAACGGTGAGCTCTTCGCCACGCGCTGCGAGGCGGCGCAGCAGCGGCTCGGTCATCACCGCGTCGCCGATCCATTGCGGGGCAATGATGAGCGAGCGCTTCAACTTCACCAATCAATGACCTTGGAAATGCTCGCCGTCTTTGAGTTTATAAACCGTGCCGCAATACGGGCACTTGGCCTGGCCGGTGCGGGCCACGTCGAGATAGACCTTGGGGTGGCTGTTCCACAATTTCATGTCAGCCAGCGGGCTGGGGCAAAACACGCCGCCCTGGTGGTTCAGGTCTTTGGCCAGAATTTCTACGGTTGCAGTTGTCATGGTGTCTTTCTGATATTTTGGTCTGTTCCGCAAGGTCTCAGACCTTGGCTAGCCAATGGGCGTATTTGGGGTTGCGGCCGTTGACGATGTCAAAGAACGCGCTCTGGATTTTTTCGGTGATCGGGCCGCGGCTGCCGCGGCCGATTGGCAGGCGGTCGAGTTCGCGAATGGGCGTGATCTCGGCTGCCGTGCCACTAAAGAAGGCTTCATCGGCAATGTAAACCTCGTCACGCGTGATGCGTTTTTGCACCACATCCAGCCCCAGGTCTTTGCAAATGTGCAGCACGGTGTTGCGGGTGATGCCGTTCAAGGCACCGGCCGACAAATCGGGCGTGTAGACCACGCCGTCTTTCACCACAAACAGGTTTTCGCCCGAGCCCTCAGAGACGAAACCGCTGGCGTCGAGCAGCATGGCCTCGTCGTAGCCGTCGTCGAGCGCTTCCATGTTGGCCAGAATCGAGTTGGTGTAGTTGCTCACCGCCTTGGCCTGCGTCATGGTGATGTTGACGTGGTGGCGCGTGTAGCTGGAAATCTTGACGCGGATGCCTTTGCTCATGCCTTCGTCGCCCAGATACGCGCCCCAGGCCCAGGCCGCCACCATCAGGTGAATGGTGTTGCCCTTGGGGCTGATGCCGAGCTTGCGGCTGCCGATCCAGCTCAAGGGGCGCAGATAGCAGGATTCGAGCTTGTTCTCGCGCACCACGTCGAGCTGCGCCTGCATGATTTGTTCTTTGCTGAACGGGATCGTCATGCGCAAAATTTTGGCGCTGTTCAACAGCCGCTGGGTGTGTTCTTCGAGCCGGAAAATGGCCGTGCCGTCTGCCGTTTTGTAGGCGCGCACGCCCTCAAAGACGCCACAGCCGTAGTGCAGGGTGTGGGTCAGCACGTGGATCTTGGCGTCACGCCAATCCACCATCTGGCCATCCATCCAGATTTTTCCATCGCGGTCAGACAGGTCGGGCGGTAAGGGGCTCATCGGTTGTTCCTTCAGATTAAGGGCAGTGCTGCGAAGCGCAGATTTTACGGGCGCGGCGACGTGCCGTTGGGACAATGTCAAGTCAATTCAGGCTTTCTCTGGCACCGCAGCCCAGCACACGGTGACGCACAGGCCCCCGAGGCGCTCAGAGCGGCTGATGGCAACCCGTGCTTGGTAGACCACCGCGATGCGCCGCACAATCGACCAGCCCAGGCCGCTGCCGGTTTTGTCAGACCCCAGCACACGGTAAAAGCGCTCGCCCAGGCGCGCCATTTCGGCCTCGCTCAGACCTGGGCCGCTGTCCTCGACGCGCAAGCTCACCTGCTTGCCATCGGTCGTGACCGAGACGTCCACCCGCGCGCCGTCCGGGCTGTAGCGCAGCGCGTTGTCCAGCAGGTTGCGCAGCAGCACGCTGGTCAGCATCTCATCGGCCTCAATAAAGGCCTTTGCGGGCGCATCCAGCGCCAGTTCTTGCTCGCGCGCCAAGGCGGTCAGCGCCAGCTCAGCCGCCACCCGCTGCGCCACTGAAGCCACTTCGACCCGCCCAACCGGCGCGCCATTGCTGGAAGACTCCAGCCTTGAGAGCGTCAGCAGTTGCTCCACCAAGTGGCTGGCGCGGTCGCAACCGGCCAGTGTGGTCTGGAGCGCGTGGTCGCGCTGCGCCTTGTCGCTGCCCGCGCCCAAGGCCACCTGTGCCTGGGTGCGAATGGCGGCGATCGGCGTGCGCAGTTCGTGCGCGGCATCGGCAGTAAAACGGCGTTCGGCAGCCACCATGGCTTGAATGCGCTCGAACAGGGCGTTAAGCGAGTGCACGACCGGCTCGACTTCAGAAGGCAAATCATTCAACACCACCGGCTCAAGCGCATTGGGCTGGCGTTGTGCCAGCACCTGGCTCAGGTGCCGCAGCGGCGCCAGCCCGTCGCGCACGGCGAGCCAACCGACCACCGCGAGCAGCGGCAAAGCGTACAACAAGGGCATCAGCACACCCTTGAGTACGGCCCACAAGATCGAGTCGCGGGAGTCGATTTGCTCGCCCACAAAAACCTGGATATCGCCTTCGCTGCCCCGCGCGGCAAACACCCGCCAGTCAGAACGGTCACCGAGTTGCACGGTAGAAAAGCCGCGCGACTTCTGCGCCATCGGCGCCGTGCCGGCATTGGCCGAGCGCATGGTGAGCTGGCCTTCGTGGAAGACCTGGAACGCCACACGCGGTGCGTATTTGTGCAACGACGGTGCATCAGCCACTTCATCAGTGTCTTCACCACCTTTGTCGCTTGCGCCAATGCCCTGACCGGTTTGCTGCACGATCAGCAAGGCCGCCGACTGCGCCAGGTGGCCGTCGAGCAGTTCGCCAAGCTCATCGCTGGCATCGACCCAAATGAACCCTGCAGCACCCAGCCAG
This sequence comes from Comamonadaceae bacterium CG_4_9_14_3_um_filter_60_33, assembly GCA_002789915.1. Taxonomy (GTDB): domain Bacteria; phylum Pseudomonadota; class Gammaproteobacteria; order Burkholderiales; family Burkholderiaceae_C; genus Rhodoferax. Next base: position 12,926 of record PFUD01000189.1, read on the forward strand.
ACCACCGTCACCAACAACAACAGCAACGCCAACAGGCGCGCCTGCAGTGATTTCAAACGGGGCAGCAAGACCATATTTGAGCGCGCCTCAGGTGGCCTGGTTGTAGCGCAAGGTGTAGCCAATGCCGCGCACGGTCTGGATCAGGTCGGCGCGCAGCTTCTTGCGCAGGTGGTGAATGTGCACTTCGACGGCGTTGCTCTCCACCTCGTGGCCCCAGCTGTAAAGCTGCTGCTCAAGCTGCTCGCGCGACAGCACGCGGCTCTGCGCCAGCATCAGCGCGTGCAGCAAATCGAACTCCCGGGTGGACAGCGCTACTGGCTGGTTTTCAAGTAGTACCTGGCGCGCCGCCAGGTTCATTTGCAGTTGGCCGCAAGTCAATAAGTCCTGAACTTGGCCATGGGCGCGGCGCACCAGTGAGCGCAGGCGAGCCCCCAACTCAAACAAGTCCACCGGTTTGAGCACGTAGTCATCAGCGCCCAGGTCGAGCCCCTTGATGCGGTCCGGCACCGTGTCCCGGGCAGTCAGCACCAGCACTGGCGTGGCGATTTTTTTACTGCGCAAGGCTTGCAGCACATCCAGGCCATCTTTTTGCGGCAGCCCGAGGTCGAGCACCGCAGCTTGGTAGTCACCGGTGCTGATTTCACGCTCTGCCGCCAGGCCGTCACGCACCCAGTCCACCTGGAAGCCTTGCTGGCGCAGCCCGGCGCGCAGGCCGTCGCCGAGCATGGCGTCGTCTTCAGCCAGCAAAATTCTCATGTGAAACTCCTGAGTTGTTATTGAGATAGATGTTAGGGCGTGGGCGATCGTCGTCCTGCACGCTGCTCAGGCCGGTAGCGGACTTTGCCACTGCAGCCACCAAAACGCCACGGCACCCGCCAGCAGCATCGTTGCAACCGGCCACCAGGTCCAGCGAATGGCTTGTTCAGCGTAGCCCAGTTTGTAGCCGTTGAGCATCGAGCGCGCCAGATTTTGTCGCTCCATCAAGCTGGCGAACAATACGCCAGCCACATGCACCGCCACCACGGCCAGCATGAAGGCGGCGGTACCCTCATGGAATTCCTTGATCAGCTTGGGGCCGCCGCTGACATAAAGCCAGCCGCTCAGCACAATGAACAGTGTGGACAACAGCATCAGCACAATCGAGACCGAACCCAGCGGGTTGTGCCCCACCGGGTGTTCTGCCTTGCTGCTGAGCAAATGGCCAGCGTAGCGCGCCACCTCTTTGGGGCTGCGAAGAAAATTGGCAAAGCGGGCGTAGCGCGTGCCGATGAGCCCCCACGCCAGCCGAAACGCCACCAGCCCAAGCATGGTGTAACCCAGCGTCAGGTGCACGCCCAGCAGGCGATCGAAGTCGGCGGTCAGGTAGGCCCCGGCAAAACACAAGGCGAGCAACCAGTGAAACACCCGGGTGGGCGCATCCCAGACCAGAATTTTGACTTTGGATGGAGCAAGGGGCATGGTTCAGAGTGATAAATTTGATGCCGTGACTTTATTGGGTGCAGATTAAGCGCGTCTTAAAGACCTAACCTTCATGGCAATACAAACGCCCCAAAGGATGAAAGAAAGTTGTCATTGCCAGTTGGCAGAATCTGACCTGATACCGCACACAGACCTTGAACCTAGGGCTTGCTCATGAATAACCTGTGCATTTGGGCGCCGGATTTGGGATGCAATGCGAGGCGCAAAGCGCGCCGTGTAGCTTTGCTACACAAGCGTTTTCAACGACGCAGTGCGCCCAAGGTCGGCGAGCCAAATGTATAGGTTATTTGTGAACAAGCCCTTAGATTCCTCGGTTCAACAAAGGCTTCGTCAATGCGAGCGTAGCGCGGCAGTCCAGGTACCCGGCAGTCATGGATTGCTTCACTACTTTCGCAATGACGAAGCTGCTTCGCAAAGACCATGGTTGCATTGATGTGCTCATGATCTTTGCATCACTTCGCCAAACTTTTGACCGCTCAATTTCAAGCCGGCCCAGACAATGGCCGTTGACAGCCCCAGCAGCAAAAAGCCAAAGGCTGCGCCCTGCTCCCAGTTGAAGCGGGTGATGAACTGGGTGTAGATTTGCTCGGTGAACCACTGCGAGTTTTTGCCGCCCAGCAGCGTCGGCGTCAGGTAGTTGCCCAGCGTGAGCATGAACACCACGATGCAGCCTGCCACCATGCCGGGTGCAGCGTGCGGAATGATGATCTGGCGCAGGATGGACCAACCGTTGCCACCCAGGTCGTAGGCCGCCTCAATCAGCGAATCGTCCAGGCTCTCCAGCGCGCTGATCAGCGGGATCACCATGAACAGCATCGAGGTGTAAACCAGCCCGACCAAAATGGTGGCGTCGTGGTAGAGCATCTCCACAGGCGTAGGCGTGACGCCCAGGCTGACCAGCAGCGCAGGCAGCACGCCGGATTCGCGCAGCAAGATCATCCAGCCCAGCGTGCGCACGGTCTCGCTCACCCAGAACGGAATCAGGCACATGACAAACAGCATCGACTTGTTGCGGCCGCGGGCAATTTTGGCAATGGTCCACGCCACCGGAAAAGCCATCAGCAGCGTGATGGCGGTGGCCACGATGGACATCAAGGCGGTGCGCATAAAGGTGTGCCAGTACAGCGGTTCTTCGACAAACGTGGCGTATTGCGCCAGGCTGGGTTCGTACACGCGCGGCGCCACGCGCTCGCGCAGCGACAACATGCCCAACTCGATATGTGGCAGCAGGATCAAGCTAACCAGCCACAGCAGTGCGGGGGCCAGCAGTAACAGCAGCGTCAGGCGGGCCTGGGTTTTCATGGTTCAGCTGGCAAAACACACCGCCCGTTGCGCGTCAAAGCCAAAGGCTACGGTTTCACCCACGGTCAGGTCGGCGAACTCGCCGGTCTGCGGCAAGGCGATGCGGAATTCGGCGTTGGATTGCGCCTCACGCAGTAGCACTGCCGAGTTGGCACCGTCAAACAGCAGGCTTTCTACACGGGCGCTGAAACTCGGCAAGCCGGCGTCTGTCAACACAGCGGCGCGGCGCGCCAGACGAGCCACCTCGGGGCGCACAAAAGCCTCGACCGCGGCGCCGCACGCCACCTTGCCAACAGCACGCGCCGGGATCGCCAGACCCTCAGCACTGGTCACCGTCACTTTAAGGCCGTTGACCTCCGTGGCGACCCCGGCGATGCGATTGTTGGCGCCGACAAAACCCGCCACAAACGGCGTTTGCGGCTCGTAATATAGCTGCTGCGGCGTGCCGACCTGCTCGAAGCGGCCCGCGTTCATCACCGCCACATGGTCAGACAGCACCAACGCTTCGGACTGGTCGTGCGTGATGTAAACAAAGGTGGTGCCAAAGGCCGCCTGCAAGGCCTTGAGCTCGATTTTCATGTGCTCGCGCAGCTTCAAATCGAGCGCGCCCAGCGGCTCGTCGAGCAGCAGCAGCGTGGGCTCCAGCACCAGGCTGCGGGCAATCGCCACGCGCTGTTTTTGCCCGCCCGAAAGCTGGTCAACGCGTTTGGTTTGCGCGCCGGCCAGGCTGACGCGCTCCAGCATCTCGCCGACACGGCGCTTGATTTCATCCTTGGCGACGCCGCGGCGCGCCAGGCCGTAGCCAACGTTCTCGCCCACGGTCATCATCGGGAACAGCGCCAGGTGCTGGAACACCATGTTGACCGGGCGCTTATTTGGCGGCACGCCGCGCATGTCCTTGCCGTCGATCTGAATCTCTCCGGCATCGGGTTCCAAAAAGCCCGCAATGATGCGCAACAGCGTGGTCTTGCCGCAGCCCGAGGGCCCGAGAATCGAGAAAAAACTGCCACGCGCGACGCTGAACGACAGATCGTCCACCGCGCGGAAAGCACCGTAGTGCTTGGCCACGTGGCTGGCCTGCAGGTCAGGCTGGGCTGTCAAAATCAGTTGGCCGCCTTGATGCGGTCGAGCACGCGGCCTTCGATGTCTTCAAGGCCTGCGGGCACGGCCGGGTACCACTTGACATTCTTCAGCGCGGCTTCGGGGAAGCTGGCGGCAAACTGGGTTTTGAGCTTGGCGTCCATCAACTGGTCAGCGCCTTGGGAGGCAGTGAAGTTGCCAGCCGCACCGGCCACCCTGGCGGCAATCTCGGGGCGCATATTGAAGTTGATCCAGGCATAGGCTGCGGCGTCATTCTTGCCCTTGGCCGGAATGGCAAAGGTGTCGATCCAGCCCAAGGCGCCAGACTTGGGCGCGATGAACTGCATCTCGGCCTTTTCGCCGTTGAGCTTCCAGCCGCCCGTGTCCCACATCATGGCGCCGACGATTTCGCCGGTGCGCATGCCGTTGAGCAACTGGTCTTTGTTGTCCCAGTAGAACTTGACGTTGGGCTTGCAGGCGATCAGGGTCTTGCCCACTTCATCCATCAAGGCGGTGTAGGCCTTGGGGTTGCTGTAGAGCGCAAACGGGTCCTTGCCTGCGGCAAAGGCAAAAGCCAGCAGGGTTGGGCGCTTCAGGCGGTAGGCCACCTTACCCTTGAATTCGGCCTTGCACAGGTCGGTGTAATCCGTCATGGTGGCCAGCTTGGTGTTGACCACCAGCCCATCGGTGCCCCAGATGTGCGGCAGGCCATACACCTTGCCAGCCAGCGTGGTGTTTTTCTTGGTGGCTTCCAGCATGCTGGGGATGAACAGCTCGCTTTTGAGCTTGCTCAGGTCCATCGGCTTGTAAATGCCAAACTCGGCTTGAGGGCCGGCAATGCGGTCTTGCGAGGGCTGGGCCAAGTCAAAGCCGGCGCCACCGGTGGCGCGCAGCTTGGAGATCATCTCTTCGTTGTTGGAGATCGTGACGGCCAGCTTGTAGCCGCTTTCCTTCTCGAACTGCGCCACCACATCAGCGGGCACATATCCGTCCCAGGTCAGCAGGCGCAGGGTTTTTTCCTGGGCCAGGGCAGAGCCAGCGACACCGAGGGCGACAACGGCCGCAGCGATCAATGAGTAACGAGCTTTCATGGATGACATTCCTTGGGTTGGTCAAAGTGAGTTGAGAAAACGAATCAGTCGCGCACGGCTGAGTTGCGCATGCTATGACGGAAAGGTGACATTTTGATGTCAATGATGTGCAGCGGTCAAAGGGTTTTCCCGTGGGTCGGTGTTGCCGCTAACATCAGCCACTCATATTGCCGGAGGTTTCAGCCATGCCATTGATCGTTGTCGCCAACCCCAAGGGGGGCGTGGGCAAGTCCACCCTGTCCACCCAAATTGCCGGTTACTTTGCCAGCCAGAACCACGCGGTGATGCTGGGCGATGCCGACCGCCAGCAGTCGAGCAAACTCTGGTTGTCCTTGCGCCCGGAGCAGGCGCGCGCCATTCGCAGTTGGGACCTTGGCGATGACGGTATTGCCAAGCCGCCCAAGGGCACGACCCATGTGGTGCTCGACACGCCTGCCGGCTTGCACGGCAAGCGGCTCAAGGAAATCCTCAAACGCGCGCACAAGGTGATCGTGCCGCTGCAACCCAGTGTGTTCGATATATTTGCCACGCAGGATTTTTTGAATGAACTGGCTGACAACGCCCAGGCCGCCAAAATCGACATTGGCATTGTCGGCATGCGGGTCGATGAGCGTACCCGCGCCGCCGAACAATTGCGCACTTTCGTGGAAGCCACCGGCCTGCCGGTGCTGGGCTATGTGCGCAACACGCAAAACTACGTGCAACTGGCAGCGCGCGGCCTCACGGTGTTCGACCTGCCGCCCGGGCGTGTCGCGCGGGACCTGGCCCAGTGGCAAGCCATTTGCCGCTGGCTGGATAAATAGTGGCTTTAATGTAATTTAAAGATCACTATTTTTGTAAACATGCTTAAATAGCGATCTATAGATTACATAAATCATGCCTACCCATAGCGACAAGCCCTCGCCAAACCTGGATCATCTGGACCCTCTGGTCGGTGCGGTGGTGGCCAAACGCAAGCAACTGCGCTGGAGCCAGGCCAAGTTGGCGCAGGCGGCGGGTATCAGCCGCCGGGCCTTGCTGATGATCGAAAAAGGCGGCGACTGCAACCTCAGCACCTTGCGGCGGTTGCACTCTTGTCTGGACATCGTCATGCAGGCTGCCAGTGCCCACGCCCCCACGCTTGATGACATGAACGCCCAAAATGCCAGAGAGCGTTTTGGCGGTGTGCGATGAAGCTGGATGTGTACGTTAACCAAGCGCTGGTAGGCACGCTCGAACAAGTTGAGGTCAACCGCTTTGTGTTCGCGTACCAGGCCAGTGTGACGAGCAGTCAGGTGGTGTCGCTGCTGATGCCGGTGCGCCTCGAGAGCTGGGTTCATTCCGCGTTGCATCCGGTGTTCCAGGTCAGCCTGCCCGAGGGCGCGCTCAAGCAGTTGTTGACAAAAAAATTTGCCAAGCATTTTGATTATTTTGGCGATATGGCATTGCTTTCGGTGGTGGGGGCGCATCTGGTGGGTCGCATCAAGCTAGCCCCCCACGGGTCGGTTCTGTCAGCACAAAGTCCGTGCGAGGACTTGCACACTTTTCTCCAGAGCAGTTCCAAAGAAATCGTTGACCGTTTCCTGGAGGAGCACGCTGACACCTCCGGCGTGTCTGGTGGCTTTCCCAAATTTCTGGCCAAAAGCCCGTTGCCGGGCCAGCCCACTCATGGGAAAAGCACCTTGATTTTTGACCACTGGATCATCAAATCCAATGACGATGACCACCCCCACCTGATTCTCAATGAGTATTTTGGTTTGAGTGTGGCGCAAAAAATGGGCTTGTCCGTGCCCGAGTTTCAGCTCTCTGAGGATGCCGATCGTTTGGCCATTCGTCGCTTTGATGTGCTTGCGCCTGGCGTCAACCTGGGCTTTGAGGACATGTGCGCCATGCTGGCGCTCAACGCGGGCGACAAGTTTTCTGGTTCGGTGGAAAAAATCATCAAAAAGATCGAAGAGTTTTGCCCACTTGACCAAAGAAGGGGGGCGCTCGACCAGTTTTACGCGCACTACGTGGCCTGCATGGCCATTCGCAATGGTGATGCGCACCTGAAAAATTTTGGTTTTGTCTATTCAAGTGCCAACGACGTGCGCCTGGCACCCGTTTATGACATGTTGTCCATGTCGGCCTATGTACCATCGGCGCAAAACGGCGACGCGCTTGACGCACCGGCCTTGAGTTTCGGTGGGGTCAAGCGTTGGTTTGTGCAAAAAAACCTGAAAGAGTTGGCCGACCGATGCGCCGTTTCGGCCAAATTTCAAGCCGAAACCAGTGCACGTTTGGTGGGTGCCATGCTCAGCGCGGGCCAAGACGTGGTGGTCAAGGCAGCTCAGTTCCCCAGCTTTATCCCAACCGCACAACGAATGCTTGAGCTCTGGTCGCATGGCTGCACGATTCATCACGCCGATGCGGCACGGCAATTGAAGGCCTTGGCCACATCGTTTGATAAGTCAGCTTCGGTTTGACGGTGAGCCATTCATCCAGAAAATCTGGCTGCTGCATGCACTCAAGGATCGCCTTCACCCCAAATGCTTGCCCACAATCCCGGCCAGCTCAAGCCGTTGCGCGGTGTGAAATGGCGCAGTCAAGGCGTCAGTCATTGCCTGCCATGCTTGTCAACGCTGCGTAGCGGACAAACAAAAACGCCACCCGCTCGGCATCGGTTTTCCAGCGCTTCTTGCTGCCTGCTGGCAGGCTCAAGGCATAGGCTGCATCTACCGCGGCATCGAGCGCGCGGTGAGCCTCACGCAAACCGGCTGGCATGGGCGGGTTGTAGAAGTCGGCCAACGTGGCGCCAGTCTCCCGTGCACGCGCGTCGAGGATGGCTTGCGCCGCGCCAGTAATGGCGACTCGCGCCGTCTTGGCGTGGACCAGCGCCGCAGCGGCGGTCAAGTCGGGCCAGGGGAAATTGTTATAAACGATCTGGTTGGTGTAGCGGTAGTCGCTTTTGATGCGGCCGCAAACATGACTAACCCAGACCATGTGCATGCGCGAGGTCAAGACGCCGAACTCGTACAGGTCGGCATTCGGGATGCACAGGTTGGCGTTACCCACAATCACCTCGGACGGCATGAAGCCGATCGGAATGACGCTGCGCCGCTCTGATGAATGACGGGGAATGAGAATATAGCGACCGCTGGGCTGGCGAATTTCGCCAAACAAGTGCGGCCGGTCGGCCAGCGCCCGGGTGGCGGGGCGCGTGCTGGCGCGGCGGTGCTGCGCCACAGCACGCACCCGTTGCATCACCTCTGGCATGGCTTTCAATTCAACGGCCGGACAGTCCACCAGCCACAGGCACCAGCGTTCCAGGTCGTTGATGAATTCGTCAGCACCCAAAAAACGGCGAATCCATTTCTCGGCCTGCGGCTCTTTGGCCAGCAGTTCGGCGCGCTCAGCGGTGGTCAGCAGCAGGTGACCGCCATCATTGGGCATGGAGCCAAAAACGATCTCGGGCACCGCGCAGATCGGTGTGCGCCGCTTGTCGATCAGCACGTCGGCAGCTTCGACCAGATAGGGGTTGATGTTGCTCACATCGGCAATCACTGGTTCAGACTGAACGGTTTCATAGTCGGCCAGCGGTACGCGCTTGGGCTTGTCCACGCCAAAGCCGATGATCACGCAGTGCACCGCCGCACGGCCCGGCGCATCATTGGTCCACTGAAAAGTGCGGTGCGCAAACTGGATGTGCATACCCATGCGCAGCATTGGGCTCCACAGGGGCGCCACCTGCTCGCCTTGGGTGATGCTGTTGGTGGAGACAAAACCGCAACGCACTTTGCGCCGTGCCAGGGTCTCCACCCGGTCCACGTCGGCAAACAGGTCGCCATAGCCGGTGGCCGCGCCGCCAAACTTCACGTCCTTGAACTGCTTGCGGTCGCGGCTGGCCGCTGAGGCAATACCGGCAAAACTGTCTGGTGCGGTGGTGATGTAGCGTGCCGCCTTGATGTACCAGCCTGCCACGTAGTCCAGCACGCCGGCGCCTCTCATTCCTGCGCACACCGTTTCCATGTCTTCTTTTTGCTCGTCCGACTGGTGCTGCTTGCCAACAAATGGCGGGTTGCCCAGGATGTAGTTCAATCTGGTGGGAGGCACAAAATCTGCCCAGTCGATGCGCAAGGCGTTGCCGTGGCGGATGTGGGCGCTGCGCTTCAGTGGCACACGCAGCATGGGCTCGCCAAACTCGGTGCCCGCTT
>PFUD01000106.1 GCA_002789915.1 Comamonadaceae bacterium CG_4_9_14_3_um_filter_60_33
ACGATCACCAGGCCGGGCCCCTTGACCTTCCAGAAGCGGCCGAGCTGGAACACCACCCCGCGCACGCGCTGGCCCGGTTGTAGCGGCGTTTTGGCGCGCACCTGCCAGTGCTCGCCGTGAACCAGCGCCCAGGTCTGGCCGTCGATCACTTGCGTGACTTCACCGGGCGCGCCAATCAGTTGCTCGGCACCGCTGACCACCGGCGCACGCCGCGCCCGCAAGGCCATGCTGCCACCCAACAACACCGCGGCGGCGGCCGTGAGTGCCAGTCCAAAAATAAGCGGCAACGGCACGCCCAGGCCCGGTACATCGCGGTCGAACAGCATCAGCCCGCCGGCTATAAAAGCCACCACGCCGCCGACCCCAAGTACACCAAAGGCGGGGGTTACCAACTCGGCAGCCAGCAGCGCAAAGCCGAGCAGAATCAACGCCAGTGCCGCGTAATTGACCGGCAGCAATTGCAACGCAAACAGCGCCAGCAGCAGGCGGTGGCGCCAGTCTGGTGGCTGCGCTTTTGTAATCAAGCCTTTTGTTTCAAGCTTCAGTTTGCCACCCGCCACCTGCACCTTGCGGCCGTCGATCTGCATCAGCAAGTCGGTGATGTTGGTGGCGACCAGGTCGATCACGTTTTGCTGTAGCGCCTCGGCCGCGGTCAGGCTCACTGCATCGCGCACGGCGCGTTCGGCCCACACCGCGTTGCGGCCGCGCTGATCTGCCAGGCCGCGGATGAAGGCGGCGGTGTCGTTGATTTGCTTGGCCGTCATCGGGCTCGCAGGCACAGCGGGTGCCCGGCCATCCGGCGCCGAGGCAGGCTTTGATGGTGCTGCTTCCCCGGGTGCTGTAGTCGGCACTGGCCGGGCCAATGGCGTCGTGCACCGTAAGGACCGGCACGGGCACCGGCGCTGCCTGGGCAGCCAGCGCAGAGCGGTAAAGCGCCAGCGCAAGCAGCCACCAGCGCAGCGCTCTGTTGGCACAGCGCTGGCCAAGTCTGGCAAGATTTAGCGCGGAGTTTGCCTGCATCACACCTCCAAAAGGATCAATTTCCTTAGGTCGGCAGCCTGGCCTGATGGGAAGTGGGGCACTTGATAAATATCATGGCAGTGAAGCGGGTCCAGACGTCAGCGGTGCATGCAGACGTTCCTTAGTTGTCTGGTCTGTTGAGTCTGCTGCTGGTTTGAAACAGTCCACGAACATGGTCTGTTTTTCCATATACTCCAGACTATGTATATCCAGAAAGGACGTTTACTATGCAAGTCGCTAAATGGGGCAACAGTCTGGCGGTGCGCTTGCCGGTGGCACTGGTGCAGGAACTCGGCATTGTCGACGGCGACGAGTTGCAGTTGCTCCCCGCCACTCAGGCACCCGAAGGAAAGCCATGTGTCATCGTCAGTCGCTTGCCCAGCAAAATCGAGCGCCTGCAGGCGATGCGCCGATTTCGTGCGCCTTTTCCGGCAGATTTTTCCTTTGATCGTGATGAGGCAAACGCAAGGTGAAGGCCTTCATCGATACCAATGTATTAATCTACTGGGTTGATGCAGGGCCACGCGCCGACGTGGTGGAGCAGTTGCTGGCGAACTACTGCGTGATCAGCGTTCAGGTACTCAATGAGTTTGCCAATGTACTTGGCAAAAAGCGCGCCATGGCGCTCGCCGATATTCAGGAACTCAGCAATACGCTGATTGACATTTGTGAGGTGGTTGATTTGAGCGTTCACACCCACCAAACGGCCTTGGCGCTGATGGCCAATTACAAGTTGTCGCTTTATGATGCCAACATTGTGGCGGCCGCTGGTTTGAGCACTTGCACGGTGCTCTACAGTGAAGACATGCAAGATGGCCTGAACATCAAAATGCCCATGTCAAAAAACAAAAAAGTTTTGTCCATCCGAAATCCGTTCCGTGTCGCTTAGCCCACCCACGGCTGCACCACCCCCATTACCAGCCGCACCAGTGCGCTCAGCACCAGCGCCACGCCCACCGACAGCAGCACCGAGAACCCCGCCTGGGCGCGCCCCAGCGTGCGGTTCATGATGGCGTAGGTCGAGATGCAGGGCACATAAAAGGTGATGAATACCAGCAGCGTGACGATCTGCGCAGTGCTCAGCGCGGTGTTGATCTCCTGCGTGCCCAGCGCCTGAAAAATCATCAGCAGCGAGAGCTCCTTGCGCAGCACACCAAACAGCAGCGGCAGGCCCAGCACCAGCGGCAGGCCAAGCCACCAGTTGGTCAGCGGAGTCAATACAAAGTTAATGAGGCCGTCGGCACCAAAGTGGCTCAGTAAAGCCAGCACCACGCTGCCGCCCACCAGCAGCGGCGTGACGATGGTGAGCACATCACTGGAGCGAACCCAGGTTTCGCGCAGCATGGCGCGCCAGTCGGGCAGGGTGTAGGGCGGAATCTCCTGCACCTGGCCCGGGCCCACTTCCTGCTGCCGGTGCGACAAGATCAAGCCCATCACGGCGATGAGCAGCAGCGTGAGCGCGTAAATGCCGATCACACCCATCACGCCAAGGTATTTGCCCGCCACCGCCAAGATGATGGCCGAGCGCGCTGAGCACGGCACAAAGGTGATCAGCACCGAGGCAATCAGCCGTTCGCGCCCCGTCGAGGTGCGCGCCACTGCCGCAATGGCCGGCACGTTGCAACCCAGACCCAGCAAAAACGGCACGGCCACACCGCCATGCAGCCCGATCTTGTGAAAACCCCGGTCCACCACAAAGGCAATGCGGTGCATCAGGCCCACCTCTTCGAGCGCGATCAGCAGCAGCAGCAGCGGCAGCATGTAAGGCACCACGATGCCGGTCAGACCGATCAGTCCGTCCACCACGGCGCGCGCCACCACAGCCGGGGTGGACTGCGGTTGCCAGGCGCTAACAGCTTCGATCAGGCGCACGGTGGTCTGGCGGTCGATCCAGCCACTGACCTCGAACACCACAAACAACACGCCGGCAAAGACCGCCAGACTGGCAAGCAAGCCCCACTGCCGATGCAGCATGAAGGCGTCAAGCCAATAGCGCCAGTTGTGCCGTGGTTCGAGCGGTCCCGGGCGCAACGCAGCTTCAAAAATGGTGGCCGCCTGGTGGTGCCTGTCAGCGTGGATTTCTTCCGCCAGCGGGCGCGGCAGGCCCAGCCCTGCGGTGTTGCGCAAGGTTATCAACGACGGCAGCAGCGTGGCAAAGTGTTCTTGCAATTCACGCTCGAAATAGCTGTGCCCGGAGGCAAACAACGACAGCAGCAGTTGCTGCGGTACGCGAAAGGCGGTGTAAATATCTGGCTGGTTCAGCGCCGTGCCGAGCGGCGCCAGGCTGTTGGCAATGTGCGGGCTCAGCGCTTGCGGCAGCGGGCAGATGGCCTGGCGCGCCGTGGCCACCGCCGTTTTGAAAAGCTCGGCAATGCCTTGCCCCATCAGGGCGGAAATGGGCACCACGGGCATGCCCAGCAAGTTGGACAGCGACCGGGTGTTGACGTGCAGCCCCTTGCGATGCACGGCATCCATCTGGTTGAGCGCCAGCACCACGGGGCGCCCCAGCAGGCTCAGCTCCAGCGCCAGTTCAAGGTCGCTTTGAAGGTTGCCAGCATCGGCCACCTGGATGATCAGGTCTGGCGGCTCGAATGGTGCCGGCGCTGCGCCAGGCTCGTGGGCGGTGACTGGTGGGCGGTCATTGCCCCACAACAGGTATTTGAGGGTGCCCAGGTCATGGTCCTGTAAATGGTGCAGCGACAAGAGGCTTGGCAGTTCAATCACGCTGGCTTCGTCAAGGCCGATCTGCACCGTGCAGGCGCGGTAAATACGGTTGGTGTCGGTGAGCTCACCAGTCTGCGGCGCGGTGCTGGAGACCGCGTTAAACAAGGTACTTTTACCAGCGCCCGGCAAGCCCACCAGCGCAATGCGCAAGCGCCGCGCGCCGCGCAGCAGCGGCGTGTGCAGCGTGATACGGTGCTCTGTCACGCTGGTGCTGGAATTTTTCATGTGAGAGTGACTTTCTTCCGTGAATA
>PFUD01000131.1 GCA_002789915.1 Comamonadaceae bacterium CG_4_9_14_3_um_filter_60_33
AAAACATGGGTATTTTGAAGGGGCAAAAGATGGGGCGCGAGGTCTATTTCATCAACAGTGCCTTGTTCACGTTGCTGACACAGTGAACCGTGCCGCGCGGCTCAAACGCTCAAAAATCATGACACGTTAACTTTTTCTGATTTTTTTAACACGTCATTCGAATATGTACAAACGGCAAACATGTCGGGATCGATGTCGCGTGATGCGCGATGACCCAGAGGGAGATTAGGTTGGCGGAAGCGGTGAGATTCGAACTCACGAACCCTTGCGGGTTGCCGGTTTTCAAGACCGGTGCAATCGACCACTCTGCCACGCTTCCAGCGGGCTGAATTCTAACCCGCCAATTCACGCCACATTGCACTCACGGCGCAGCAGCGCCCGAGCGTCTTGCAACTTGCTGTCGCGATCGCTGGTCAGCGTGGCCTGAGATTCATAGACAAAATCCTGCCAGAGGCTGATGAAGTCGTCCAGATGCTGCTCTGGCGCGTGCGCCTGTAGGTAGTGGGTGGCCAGTTCTGGCTGCCAGCCGTGTTTGCGGATTTTGCGCAACAAGGTGGCGGCGGTTTTGTCGGTCAGCAGGGTTTTGGGCGCGCTGCCAGCGGCCACGCACAGGCACAGCGTGAGCACGGTGCCGTCGTCGCTGTGGCTCTGGGTGAGCTTGTCCCAAGCGGCTGAGCGACTGCGGTCGTGTTGGCCAACTTCGCTCAAGGCGTCTTCGAGCCAGAAGTAGCGGCCCATGAAGGCGGGCGTCTGGTCGAACAGCTTGCGCGGCGACAGACGCGCATCGAGCAAGCGCGGCCAGTCTGCCAGCACCGACTGGCGCACCGTCTCAGCTACCGAACGGTAAGGCACGGGCAGGTTTTTGGGCAGCGTTAACAACTCAGGCGCTGGCTGCTTTTGGCGCAGCGCCTTGATCAGTTTTTCAAAGGCGACCCAGTCGGGCAACTCTTTGCGCCGCGCCATGGCAAGCAGCAGGGCTGTGCGGATCACTGCCTCGGCGTCAGGCTCGGCGTCTTGCAGTTCATCGACCGACAGGCCCAACTGATCAGCGCACCAAAGCGCGGCCTCGACCGCCTGCACAGCGTGCTGACGCGCCAGAAATTCGGCCTGGTAGTCGGCGTAACTTGCCAGCGACCAGCGCGCCAGTTGCGGGATGTGGCGGTCGCTGAAAGCGCCGCGCTCGTTCATGCCGAAGTGCGTGTTTTGCGGCATCACGATCAGCGCCTTGAGCAGGTCGGAACCAACCTTTGAGCGCGACAGCAGGGAGTGATCGCGCAGCAGTTCGGCGGCAACGCGCAGGTCACCCTGGCTTGCGTCCTGCAAGTGCAAGCTGACCAGGTTGACCAGCCGGTCGCGCGCTTTTTCCAGCTCAGGCCGCAAATACTCGCTGCCAAAATAGCGCGCAATCTGCACCATGCCTTTGGGCGCCTCCTCGGTCATGGCTGCCAGTTTGGCCTGGTCCAGCAAGCCGTGCTGCACGCCGTACGCCACGGTCTTTTCAAAGAAGGGCCGAGCGTCGAACAGCGACACGCCTTGCGCGGCTTCAGGCTTGGGCAGCGTCATTTCAGATGGCGGATTCTTCGTCGGGATCGATGGCGGCTGGCGTGGCTTGGCCGCGGTCGGTCGCGCTAGTTTCAAACTTTCCGTCGTCCTCGGCCGTGTCCTCTTCATCCAAACCCAGCTCGAAGGCACGGGCCTTGGCGCGCAGCACCAGCAGCATTTCGATGAACAGGTCGGGGTTTTCGTAGCGCAGCAACCAGGCCAGTTGCATCCAGTCGGAGTCGGCGACTTCGTCCTGGTCAAGCCGGGCGCTGGCATAGGCGTTGGCGCGCAGTTCGTCTTCCGACAGGATGGCGCCGTCGTCCTCGACGGTGTCGAAGGTGCCGGTGCGGGCAAAGGCCTCGATGCGGCTCCACTTTTCTTCAAAATAGTCGGCCAGCGCCTCGGCGCCGCCTTCGAGGTCGCCAATGGCATTGAGGAACGCCAGCGGCTCTGCGCCGTCACGGAAAATGACCGAATTCATCATGCCGCGCAGATGGCTGCGGGTCAGGTCGCGGTATTGTTTTTCGATGACCACGGCGCGGGCAAACTGCTCGGGCGTGAGCATCAGGTTGATGATGGAGGCGCGTGAGCCGTCGTATTCGCGGATCACCGCCAGCACGTCTTTGGGCGGCAACTGCGCCAGCACCTCCATGAGCGCGCCATCGCCCTCGCGGTCGGCGAGTTCAACCAGTGCGGATTCAGCACCGACGATGTCGCCGGCGGCAATCAAGGACTGGGTTTTTTCAATCAAAGCCAAATGCTGCATGTGTCGCTCCCTTGGACTCAAAAGTGTCGTTGTACCTGACGTGCCTTATTCCTTGCGGTCAAAGCCCTGATCTTCCAGCCACTGGGCACTGTCGTCATCGTGGTCGTGGTCGTGGTCGTGGTCGTGGTCGTGGTCGCGATTGCGCTCGTCGTCCTTGTCAAAATCATAGCCCGCGTCGCGCCTGCGCGTCGCGCCATGTGCGCCACCGGTTTCTTGTGTCTGCTCGTCATGCTTGGCGGCTTCTTGCTGATGCGGCGAGGGCCGGTGGTACAGGTACTCCAGCGCCGCCGCCACCACCATGAACCACTCGCCCTGCGGCTCTGGCAACAGGGCATCAGCCAGCTCCTGAGCCCAGGGCATCAACTCAACAGCGCCACTCAGGCTGCTCCAGTCGGGAAATTCGTCCGACTCCAGGGTCAGCAACTGTTCCATCACCGCCGGCTCTTCAAAATGAAAACCGCCATGAAAAATCACCGCGACCATCTCAGGGCTCAGTTCCATCATCTGCTTCAGGAACGTGATCTGGCCACGTTTTTCCAGCAGGCGCTGGCGCAGCACATTGCGGCCCTCCGAGTCAAACGTGAGGTCGTCGATCTCGGCTTGGTAAGACGTGCGCAGAGCGCGAAAAAAAGCGGACATGCTCATGGCGTTCTCGGGTGTGGGGTGAGGCATCAAACTATGCGACTAAAGTAAGCTTGCCAAATGGCGCGGGCCGTGTCGAGCGGGTTATCGAGCAGGTTGCGCTGGCGGTTGTCATCATAAGCCTTGCGCTTGTCCGGGTCTGACAACACCTCATAGGCGGTCTGCACCAGCCGGAAGCGGGCACCGACATCAGCGGCATCAGCAGCCTTCGCAGCGCTGTGGCGGTCGGGGTGGTGAATGGCGGCCTGCTGGCGATAGGCTTTTTTTATCTCGGCCAGTGTGGCGGACGGGCGCAGGCCGAGATCGGCGTAATGGTCTTTCATGGGGTGATGCGCCTCAAGTGGCCTCAGTGGCCCGAAAAATCAACCAGGGTAAACAGCGGCAGGCCGGTGGCGCGCAGCTTGTCAGAGCCGCCGAGTTCGGGCAAATCAACGATGACGGCACCCTCGGTCACCTCGGCGCCCAAACGCTCCAGCAGTTTCTTGCCCGCCATCATGGTGCCGCCAGTGGCGATGAGGTCGTCGATCAGTAGCACGCGCTGGCCCGGCTTGACGGCGTCGGTGTGCAGTTCAACGGTGGCGCTGCCGTATTCGAGTTCGTAGGTTTCTTCCACCGTGGTGAAGGGCAGCTTGCCTTTTTTGCGGATCGGCACAAAGCCCAGGCCCAGTTCATAAGCCACCACCGCGCCCAAAATGAAGCCGCGCGCATCGAGCCCAGCCACCACGTCTGGACGGCGCGCGGGGTCCATGTAGCGGTGCACAAAGGCATCGATCAGCACCCGAAACACCTTGGCGTCTTGCAGCAGCGGCGTGATGTCGCGAAACTGCACGCCGGGCGCGGGCCAATCGGGCACGGTGCGGATGTGCTCGCGCAGGTAATCGGTCACACTGACGTTCAGCATAAGTGGTCCAGATCAATCAAAACCGCTATTGTGCCCGCGCCGCTGGCGTGTGGGTGTTTAAAAGCCACTCTTGAGCAGCATGCGCTCGACTTGCTCCAGCGCGTTGGCCTTGCCCGAGAGCACCAGCGCGTCGCCGGCCATCAGCACCAGGTCGTCCACCAGAGGCATCGCCTGCCCGTTGCTGCGGCGCAGGCTCACCAGGCGTATCTCCAGCGCAGGCAAAGCCAGATCGCCCAGGGTGCGGCCAACCGACCTGGCCGTCAGCGGCAGGCTGAGCGAAGTCAGGCGCTCTTGCTGCGTTTCATCGACCGAGCCGTCATCGGCACCGCGAAAGAAGCCGCGCAGCAGCTTGTAACGGGCATCGCGCTGCTCCTGAACGATGCGAATCACACGGCGCGTCGGCACGCCCACCAGCGCCAGCGCGTGGGTCGCCAGCATCAACGAGCCCTCGATGGCCTCGGGCACCACCTCGGTGGCGCCGGCGTGGCGCAAGGCTTCCAGGTCGTGATCATCCTGAGTGCGCACCACCACCGGCACCTGCGGCGCGTGCTCCTTGATGTGCGCCAGCACCTTCATGGCGCTGTGGGTTTCCAGGTAGGTCACCACCACCGCACTAGCACGCGCCAGGCCCGCGGCCATCAGCGACTGCAGGCGCGCCGCATCGCCAAACACCACCGAATCGCCAGCGGCGGCGGCCTGGCGCACGCGGTCGGGGTCGAGATCCAGCGCGATGTAGGGAATGGCTTCCTTGTCGAGCATGCGCGCCAGGTTCTGGCCGCAGCGACCGTAACCGCAAATGATGACATGCTTGTTGGCCTTGATCGACTTGCGCGCAATGCTGGTCATTTGCACCGACTCCATGAGCCACTCGTTGCTGACGAGCTTCATCACGATCTGGTTGCTGCGCATCACAATGAACGGCGTGGCCAGCATCGACAGCACCATCGCCGCCAGAATCGGGTTGAGCAGCTCGGGCGGCACCAGCCTGTTGGCCTGCGCCAGCGTCAGCAGCACAAAGCCGAATTCACCGGCTTGCGCCAGGTACAGCCCGGTACGCAAGGCCACGCCCATGCTTGAGCCCAAGGCGCGTGCCAAAAAGGTGACCACCACCGCCTTGTAGAGCACCGGCACCGTCACCAGCAACAGCACCAGCGGCCAGCGCTCCAGCACCAGGCGCCAGTCCAGCATCATGCCGATGCTGATGAAAAACAGCCCCAGCAGCACATCGTGAAACGGCCGAATGTCGGTTTCCACCTGGTGCTTGAACTGCGTCTCGGAGATCAGCATGCCGGCAATGAAGGCGCCCAGCGCCAGACTTAAGCCCGCCAGTTCGGTCAGCCAGGCCAGCCCCAGCGTGACCAGCAGCAGGTTGAGCACAAACAGTTCTTCGCTCTTGCGCCGCGCCACCAGCGTGAGCCACCAGCGCATGATGCGCGGCCCGCCCACCAGCAGCACGGTGATGAGCGCGGTCGCCTTGAGCAGCGCCCAGGCCAGGGTTTCAAACATCTGCTCGGGCGAGGCGCTCAAGGCTGGAATCAACACCAGCAGCGGCACCACGGCCAGATCCTGAAACAGCAGCACGCCCATCACGCGTTTGCCGTGCTCGGTCTCCATCTCGAGGCGCTCACTCATCAGCTTGACCACAATCGCGGTGCTGCTCATGGCCATGGCGCTGGACAAGGCCAGCGCGGTGCGCCAGTCCATACCCCAATGCGTCGGTGCCATCACGGCAAACGCCATGCTACCCAAAGTGGTCACCAGCATGGTCAGCGCCACCTGAAAGAGGCCCAGGCCAAACACGTGGTTGCGCATGCTGCGCAGCTTGGGCAGGTTGAACTCCAGCCCAATCACGAACATCAAAAATACCACGCCGAATTCGCCCAGATGGCGCACGCCGTCGGCGTTTTTGGCCAGCGCCAGCGCGTTCGGACCGATCACTACGCCCACTGCCAGATAGCCCAGCATGGGCGGCAGTTTCAGGTAGCGGCAACCCACCACACCGAGCACGGCGGCGAGCAAATACAACAGGGTTAAATCAAGTGGGTTCACCCCCTGATACTACCAAGCGCAAGGCCATTGCAAGAGGCTTGGCCGATAGAATGCTGCGATGACGAACCAGCCTGCCCCTGCCGCAACTTTTGATGCGGTCCGCGCCATCAACCTGGCGCAAGAAACACTCGACATCGAGGCCGCTGCCCTGCTCGGACTCAAGCCACACATCGGGCCCGATTTTGTGCAAGCGGTGCGCTTGATGCTCGCGGTGCAGGGCCGCGTGGTCGTGATGGGCATGGGCAAGAGCGGCCATATTGGCCGCAAGATTGCCGCCACGCTGTCTTCTACCGGCACACCAGCCATGTTTGTGCACCCCGCAGAAGCCAGCCACGGCGATCTCGGCATGATCAAGCCGGTGGACGTGGTGCTGGCCATTTCCAACAGTGGCGAGTCCGAAGAACTTACCGCCGTGCTGCCCATGATCAAACGCCTGGGCGCGCCGCTGGTGGCCATGACGGGCCATGCCAGCTCGACGCTGGCGCGCCACGCCGACTGTTTTTTGAACAGCGCCGTCGCCAAGGAAGCTTGCCCGCTCAATCTGGCGCCCACCGCCAGCACCACCGCGCAACTGGCGCTGGGTGATGCGCTGGCCGTGGCCCTGCTCGATGCCCGCGGCTTCAAGGCCGAAGACTTTGCCCGCTCGCACCCGGGCGGCGCCCTTGGGCGTAAGCTGCTCACGCTGGTGAGCGACGTGATGCGCAGCAGCAATGACGTGCCCAGCGTCGGCTTGCAAGCGGGTTTTAGCGAGCTAATGCGCGAAATGAGCGACAAGGGCCTGGGCGCCACCGCCGTGGTCGACGAAGCGGGCCGGGTGCAGGGTATCTTTACCGACGGTGATTTGCGCCGACTGATTGAAAAAGGCGTTGATTTGCGTAGCAGCACCGCGCAAGTACTCATGCACCCGAAGCCGAGCACCATCAGCTGCGATGCGCTGGCGGTCGATGCCGTCGAACTGATGGAACAGCGCCGCATCACCAGTGTGCTGGTGCTCGATGCCGAGGGCAAACTGTGCGGCGCGCTCAACAGCAACGACCTGATGCGGGCCAAGGTGATCTGATGACGCCGGCACTCAACTTCCCGCCAGAATTGCTGCTCCAAGCGCAGCGCATCCGCGTGGTATTTTTTGATGTCGATGGCGTGCTGACCGATGGCGGGCTGTATTTTTCGGAGCACGGCGAAACG
This sequence comes from Comamonadaceae bacterium CG_4_9_14_3_um_filter_60_33, assembly GCA_002789915.1. Classification (GTDB taxonomy): domain Bacteria; phylum Pseudomonadota; class Gammaproteobacteria; order Burkholderiales; family Burkholderiaceae_C; genus Rhodoferax. The sequence goes on from PFUD01000131.1 coordinate 7,086, forward strand.
CTCAAGCGCTTCAACACACTCGACGGCCACGGCCTCAAACTGCTGCAGCGCGCTGGCATCACGCCAGTCGTGATTACCGGGCGCGACAGCAAGGCGCTGCGGCTACGGCTGGCGGCGCTGGGCATTGAGCACGCCCACTTTGGCACCGAGGACAAGCGCCCCGCTGCCGAACTCATACTCAAGGCGCTGGGCCTGGACTGGTCGCAGGCCGCTGCCATGGGCGACGACTGGCCCGACCTGCCGGTGCTGACCCGCTGCGCCTTTGCCTGCGCCCCCGCAAACGCGCAAGCCGAGGTGCTGGCCCGTGCCCATTACGTCACCCGGCAAGCTGGCGGCAGCGGTGCCGTGCGCGAGTTGTGCGACCTATTACTGGTGGCCAGCGGCCGCTACGCCAACCTGTTGCAGGAAGCCTTGCAATGAACCGCTTGCGCGACCTGTTCGATCACCTGACGTTGTACTTGCCGATATTGCTGATGGGGCTGCTGGCCATGGCCACTTACTGGCTGGTGCGCAGCGCACCAGCCATTGAGGCACCCCGCGCCGCAGCGCCGGTGCAGCATCTGCCCGATTACTTCATGCGCGAGTTTTCTGTCAAAACCTTTGTTGCCAATGGCCAACTCAAAAGTGAAATCACCGGAAGCGAAGCGCACCATTACCCGGACACCGACACGATTGAAATCGACCGAGTTCATATCCGCTCCTTCAACGAAGCAGGTGAACTGACCACAGCCTCGGCACTACGGGCCATCAGCAACAGCAATGCATCAGATGTCCAGCTCATCGGGCAAGCGCTGGTGGAGCGCCAGGCCAGCCGCGACGCCAGCGGCAAAGAGCAAGCGGCCTTGACCTTCAGGGGCGAATTTTTGCACGCCTTCATGGACACCGAGCGCGTCACATCAGACAAGCCCGTCGAGCTCACCCGTGGCAAGGACCGTTTCACCGCCAACAGCATGGACTACGACAACAAGGATCGCGTCATGCTGCTGACCGGGCGCGTGCGGGGTCATCTGGCTCCCGCCAGGACGCCTTGAAAGCAGCGCCAATCATGACGCCATTGGTCCTGATCACCGGCGCATCCAGTGGCATTGGTCAGGCCATGGCCCTGCACTACGCCCGCCTGGGATACCAACTCGCCTTGGTGGCCAGGCGCAGCGATGCGATTCAGGCCTGGCTGCATGAGAACGCCATCAGCCCTGCAACCTACGCCATTTACAGCGCCGATGTCGCAGACGCCGGGCAGATGGCGAACGTGGCGCAGGCTTGCATCGCGCGACAGGGACTGCCCAATGTGGTGATTGCCAACGCGGGCATCAGCATCGGCGTGGACTCGTCGGTGCCCGACGACCTGGCTGTGATGGCGCGCATTCTGGCCACCAATGTGATGGGAACAGCGGCCACTTTCGGCCCGTTCATTGCCCCGATGGTGGCGCGCGGCGCGGGCACGTTGGTGGGCATTGGCAGCGTGGCCGGCATTCGCGGCCTGCCCGGCCATGGTGGCTATTGCGCCAGCAAAGCTGCGGTGATCAGCTATTGCGAAAGCCTGCGCGGCGAGTTGCGCAAGACCGGTGTCAAGGTGGTCACGCTGTGCCCAGGCTACATCGCCACCCCGTTGACGCAAAACAATCAGTACACCATGCCGTTTCTGATGCAGCCAGACGCATTTGCCGACAAAGCAGTTCGCGCCATTGCCGAAGGCTACAGCTACCGCGTGATCCCGTGGCAAATGGGTGTTGTGGCAAAGTTGCTACGCTTGCTGCCCAATGCGCTGTTCGACCGCCTGTTTGCCGGACGTCCGCGCAAACCGCGCGTGAGTGACTGTGAGTAACTCGTAACCCCAAACAAAAAGGGCCCCGAAGGACCCTTTTTGTTTCTACCAGCTTAGTAGCTGCTACGGCCACCGCCGTAACCACCGCCGCCGCCACCGGAGCGGCTACCGCCACCACCAGCACCGCCGCCGTAACCGCCGCCTGAGCGGCCGCCGCCAGCGCCACCACCGTAGCCACCGCCGCCACCGCCAGCACCACCACCGTAGCCACCGCCGCCACCCGAACGGGGAGGACGCGGCTCCATGGGACGGGCTTCGTTGACCACAATACCGCGGCCACCGTATTGTTGGCCGTTCATGGCTTCAATGGCAGTTTGTGCTTGCGCATCATCGGCCATTTCAACAAAGCCGAAGCCTTTGGAGCGGCCAGTGTCACGTTCCATCATGACTTTGGCGCTGGTGACGGTACCGTGGGCTGCAAAAGCTTCTTGCAGATCATCATCACGGAAAGAATAAGGCAGATTGCCGACGTAAAGTTTGTTGCCCATATAAGGACTCCTCAAAATAACTCAAAACGCGATGGAGTCCATAAACGCAATCAACAAACCAATAAAGACTTAGCGCAGACGCGAGACTGACATTCACCGCAAACCATGTGTTGCCGTTCAAAAGCAACACTGCCTAAATGATACGTCAAGATTGAAGTATTCCATTTAAATTTTTTCTCCATTCCCACAATCCAATGCGAATTGTCATGAGTTATGCAGATAAACGGGCTTTTTTGTCGGCAATTTGCACTTCGCAGGCAGATCGCCAATAGCGTAAAGTTAACTCCCCTGGTTTGATTTTTTAAAAGAGTGTTTATGAGCCTGCTGTTTTCACCCTTGAGCCTGCCCGCACCGCGCGGCGACCTGACACTGCCCAACCGCCTGGTGGTGGCGCCCATGTGCCAATACTCGGCAAACAACGGATGCGCCACCGACTGGCACCTGATGCACTGGGGCAACCTGCTCAACAGCGGTGCCGCCCTGTTCACCATCGAGGCCACCGCCGTGCTGCCCGAAGGCCGCATCACACCCAACTGTCTGGGTCTGTGGGACGACCGTACCGAAGCGGCTCTGGCCGACCACCTGCAGCGCGCCCGCGCCTTGGCGCCGCACACTGCGGTGTGCATTCAGCTGTCACATGCCGGGCGCAAAGCGTCCAGCGCGGTGCCATGGCAAGGTGGCCAACTGCTGGCACCAGCGCAGGGCGGCTGGGAAACATTTGGCCCATCCGCCGTCCCGCATTTGCCGACCGAGACGGCTCCCACAGCCATTTCTGCCGCTGAACTGATCAGGATTCGTGATGCTTTTGTGGTCGCCGCACAGCGTGCTGCGCGCCTGGGCATCGAGGCCGTGGAACTGCACTGCGCCCACGGTTATTTGTTGCACCAGTTCTTGTCGCCACTGGCCAACCAGCGCAGCGACGCTTATGGCGGCAGCCTGGAAAACCGCATGCGCTTTCCGCTGGAAGTGTTTGCCGCCGTGCGCCAGGCATTTGACGGCGCACTGGGCCTGCGGTTGTCGGCTACTGACTGGGTTGAAGGTGGCTGGGATTTGCCGCAAAGCCTTGAATTTTCGCAACGCCTGAAGGCCGCTGGCTGCAACTTCATTCACGTCTCATCCGGTGGTGTGTCGCCGTTGCAACGCATTGCCCTGGGTGCCGGTTACCAAGTGCCATTTGCCAGCGCTATCCGCGCCGCCACCGGCATGATCACCACCTCGGTGGGCCTGATCACCGAAGCGCAGCAAGCCGAGGCGATTTTGCAAGCGGGCGACGCCGATCTGATTGCGCTGGCGCGCGCCTTTTTGTACCAGCCGCGCTGGGGTTGGCACGCGGCAGCGGCACTGGGTGGCGCGGTGCAGGCCAGCCCGCAATACTGGCGCTGCCTGCCGCGCGAGGCGCAGGCGGCTTTTGGCAAGGTAACGGTTGCGCAACGGTAGCTGGCGCATAAGATTTGTTTTCCATAATTTGAATTAACCTCCAGAATTCTTTTTAGAATGCAAGTACTTGGGGGCATAGCTCAGTTGGGAGAGCGATTGGTTCGCAATCAATAGGTCGGCGGTTCGATTCCGCCTGTCTCCACCAATCAAGCAAGAACGGCAAACGATATCAGTGCGAGCGGATCATGGTGCCAAACGCCTGGTCGGTCAAAATTTCCAGCAGCAGCACATGCGGCACCCGGCCGTCAATGATGTGCACCGAATTGACGCCGCTTTTAGCCGCATCGAGCGCGCCAGCAATTTTGGGCAACATGCCTCCGCTCAGGGTGCCGTCGGCAAAGAGCGCCTCGATCTGGCGCGCCGTCAGGTCGGTGAGCAGCTCGCCTGCCTTGTTGAGCACGCCACTGATGTTGGTCAGCATCATCAGTTTTTCGGCTTTCAGCACCGTGGCCAGCTTGGCGGCTACCACGTCGGCGTTGATGTTGTAGCTCTCGTTGTTTTCGCCAAAGCCGATCGGACTGATGACCGGGATGAAGGCGTCGTCCTGTAGCGCCTTGACCACGCTGGGGTCGATGCTGACGATATCGCCCACCTGGCCCACGTCGTACTCCTTGCTGGCGTCAACGTTGTCGCGCACCTTGAGTTGCTGCGCGCGGATCAGGCCACCATCGCGCCCGGTCAGCCCAACCGCCTTGCCGCCGGCCTGATTGATCAGGCCCACAATGTCCTGCTGCACCTCGCCTGCCAGCACCCATTCCACGATCTCCATGGTCTCGGCGTCGGTCACGCGCATGCCCTGAATGAATTCGCCTTTTTTGCCGAGGCGCTTGAGGGCAGCCTCGATCTGCGGGCCACCGCCATGCACCACCACCGGGTTGATGCCCACCAGCTTGAGCAGCACCACGTCTTCGGCAAAGTCAGCCTGCAAAGCGGGGTCGGTCATGGCGTTGCCGCCGTACTTGATGACCATGGTTTTGCCGTGAAATTTACGGATGTAGGGCAGCGCCTGCGCCAGGATTTCGGCCTTGTCGCGCGGAGGAATGTGTGAGACGTCGGTCATGGTGGGCTTGGGGGTTCAATGGGATTGACAGTGTAAGGCTGGCTAATTGTGCAGCATGTTGCGGACTTTGGACCCTTTGGGAAGCCTTAGCCTTTGGACCCCCGTGGGGCAGACTTTAGTCTGCCATGGTCGACTGAAGTCGACCCCACGAGTCTCACCCCAACAATCGCGTTTCTCCATAACCATGCACGCAGGTTTGCAGCACCGATTTGATGACGACAATGTCTGCCTGCTCCGCCCCCAAGCGTAAAGCCTGCAGATGCGGCTGAAGTGCATCCCACGTCAAACAGGCCTCATGCGCTTTCATAATGCGGGCGTGCGAGGTGGGCTCGGGGTTGTCGCCAATCAGCAACTCCTCGTAAAGCTTTTCGCCGGGGCGCAGACCGGTGATGGCAATCTCGATGTCGCCGTCAGGATGCGCAGCGTCGCGCACTTTCAGGCCGCTGAGCTGCACCATACGCAGCGCAAGGCCCATGATTTTGACGGGCTGGCCCATGTCGAGCACGAATACGTCGCCGCCATCGGCCATCGCGCCGGCCTGCAGCACCAATTGCGCAGCTTCAGGAATGGTCATGAAATAGCGGGTGACCTCGGCGTGCGTCACCGTCAGTGGCCCGCCCTCGCTCAACTGGCGGCGAAACAGCGGCACCACGCTGCCGCTGGAATCGAGCACGTTGCCAAAGCGCACCATGGTGAAACAGGTGGCACAGCCTGGAGCCAACGCCTGCAACACCAGCTCTGCCATGCGCTTGCTGGCGCCCATCACATTGGTGGGGCGCACCGCTTTGTCGGTGGAAATGAGCACAAACCGCCTGGCACCACTGGCCACGGCCGCGCGCGCGGTGTTGAGCGTGCCGAACACGTTGTTCAAAATGCCCTCGCCGGGGTTGCACTCAACCATGGGCACATGCTTGTAGGCAGCGGCGTGATAGACGGTGGCTGGTTGATAGGCCCCGAAAACATCGGCCAGTCGGCTTGGGTTGGTCACGCTACCCAGCAGTGGAATCAGTTCAACGTCCAGTTTTTTGATCGCGCAAATGCCCTGCAACTCCTGGTGAATGCTGTACAGGCCAAATTCATTGTGGTCGAGCAGCAGCAACTGGCGCGGCCGCTGCAACACGATCTGGCGCGTGAGCTCGCTGCCAATGCTGCCACCGGCACCGGTGACCAACACCACCTGCCCAGCCAGGTCACGCGCCAGCAGGGAGGTGTCGGGCGGCACAGGCGCGCGGCCCAACAGGTCTTCCACGTCGAGCTCATGAAAATCCTGCACCGTGACGCGACCACTCGCCAGGTCGGCCAGACCCGGCAAGGTACGAATGTGAACGGGCAAGGGCCGCAGGCCTTCAAGAATGGCATTGCGCCGCTCACGCGTGGCGCTGGGCATGGCCAGCAAGATGTCGGTGACGCACTGGCGCTCGACCACGTGTGGCACTTCATCGGGGGCAAATACGGGTATGCCATTGACACTGCGCCCCACCTTGGACACATCGTCATCAACAAAGCCGAGTAACGCATATTGTTGCGACATGTGCAAGGCCACCATGGTTTGTACCCCAGCAGTACCCGCGCCATAAATGAGCAAGCGCCCTTCGCAATTGGACCGAGCCTGGCTCAAATCGGCCAGCCAGAATCGCGCCAGAGCACGGCTGCCACCCACCAAAAACAAAAAAACCAACGGCTGCAAAACGCCCAAGCCGCGTGGCACGCCAGGCCATTTTTGCCAAACCAGAATCGTTGTCAACAGACAGCCATAAATCAGCACCGCCATACCGGTGGCCAGCAACGCAGCCAGGCCGGTATAACGAAAAATGGCCCGATACAACCCAAATTTGATAAATATAGGAATGAAAAGCGTTGGTGCCAGCAGATACACCCACCACTGGGCACCACTGGGAAAATTTACCACATCGAGCCGCAAGGTAAATGCGACCCAAGTGGCCACAACAGCCAAAACCATATCCAACGACAGCACCACCAATTGCTTGACGGTGAGCGGCCAATCTAAAACCCGGCTTTGCAAAATAACCCTCCAAACCTCAAAGCGCCTTTGAAGGCGCTTTTAATTGTTTTATAACTTAAATGGCAAACGATTCTTTGCTTTGCCCCTGCGCCACAAGGGCCGCCAGCCAGCGCGGCATCAGGCCCCGGCCGCTCCAAGTTTCGCCATTGGGGCCGCGGTATTTGGCCGGTGCCGGGTTGCCGGACTTGCCGGCTGCCTTGCGCGGGCGCGACTTGCCGCCATCGAGGTCTGCCACCGTGATGCCAAAGGCTGCCATTTTGGCCTTTATTTCTTGCACGGTTTTGTTGAACTCTTCGGCCTTGATTTCTTCGGCTTGTTTTTGCAGGATGGCAATCTGGTTTTGAATATCGATCAAGTTAGTCATGGTATTTAGTAAATATAAGGGTAAAAGGGTTTAAACGCCTGTCGGCACGTTGTCGTGACTCTTTTAATGAGTCACATTATCTATTTTTATTACCTTCAATGCTGTCAGCAGAATTATTTTTATATCCATCCAAAAGGTTCTTCTGTGCAGATACTCGACATCCAAAGCCACTTTTTGTGGTATTGGCAGTTCATCGCGACCATTAATTTGCGCCCAACCCGTCAAACCCGGCAACAAGGTGTGAACACCGGCCTTGGTGGGCAAATTAATCAAATCCTGCTGGTTGAGAAGCGCCGGGCGTGGCACCACAAAACTCATGTCGCCCTTCAAAATACTCGACAACTGCGGCAATTCATCAAGGCTTGATTTGCGTAAAAAACTGCCAATGGGCGTCAGGTAAGCGCCCGGGTTGCTCAGCAAATGCGTGGCAACCGCCGGCGTGCCGATTTGCATGCTGCGGAACTTGGGCATTTTAAAAATGGTGTTGTTGCGCCCCACCCGCTCAGACCAATACAGCGTCGGGCCTCTGGAGGTCAAGCGCACCAGCGCCGCAACCACCAGCACCGGCAATAGCAAAAAAACAGCCAGCCAAAACAGCCAGCAGCAAATCAAGCAGCCGTTTCATGTTGCCTGCGCATAGCCATTCGGGTTGCCGCTTTGCCAGCGCCAGGCGTCGGCACACATGCTTGCCAGATCGCGCTCGGCGCGCCAACCCAGCAAGGCCAAGGCTTGGGACGGGTCGGCGTAGCAGGCAGCAATATCACCGGAACGGCGTGGCCCCACCTGATAAGGAACCCGCTTGCCGCTGGCCTGCTCAAAAGCTCGCAGCATGTCGAGCACGCTGTAGCCCACGCCCGTTCCCAAATTGATGGCGCGGCATTCGGCATGATGCGCCAGGCGCTCCAGCGCCTTGAGGTGGCCCAGCGCCAGGTCCACCACATGGATGTAGTCGCGCACGCCAGTACCGTCAGCCGTGGCGTAGTCGTCGCCCCACACATTCAGAAACTCGCGTCGGCCCACCGCCACCTGCGCCACAAACGGCAGCAGGTTGTTGGGCGTGCCCAAGGGGTCTTCGCCAATCAAGCCGCTGACGTGCGCGCCCACCGGGTTGAAGTAGCGCAGGATGCCGATGCGCCAGGCCGGATCGCTGCGGTACAGGTCGCGCAACATCTCTTCGATGACCAGTTTGGTCTGCCCGTAGGGGTTGGTTGTCGAAAGCGGATGGTCTTCGCTCAAAGGCAGGCGCTGCGGGTCGCCATAGACCGTGGCCGAAGAACTGAACACCAGTGTCTTGATGCCGCATTCGTTCATGGTTTCCAGTAAGCGCACGGTGCCGACGACGTTATTGTCGTAATAAGCCAGCGGGTTTTGCACCGACTCGCCCACCGCCTTGAGCCCGGCGAAATGAATTACCGCTTTGGCGCCGCTTGCACGCAAGGCAGCCAGTAAGGCGGCCGAGTCGCGCAAGTCACCCTGCACCAAATTTGCCTGCTTGCCCGTGATCCGCGCCACCCGCCTCAGCACTTCAGGTTGGCTGTTGCAAAAGTTGTCGAACACGGTCACCTCATGCCCAGCATTGAGCAACTCGACAACGGTATGGGAGCCAATATAGCCGGCGCCGCCTGTAACAAAAATCATGATTGGTCGTGCTTTTTAATGTGAAAGAGCCTCGTCTTGCAAATTTCGACTTAGCGCTCTTCGCGCGTGTGCCAGACCCGCAAGATGTACACGGTCAGGTCGACCAACTCGTAGCGTATTTCGTAGTTACCGACGATGATGCGACGCACCTCGCGCGGCAGGTATTGATCCAGTTGCCTGCCACTTTGGGGGCGATCAAGTAACCGCCTTGGTACCACGGTCAAGGTTTGTGTCGTGCGTGCAGCGGCAGTTGGGTTTACTTTGGCCAGAAAGTCATGGAGCCGCGCAACATCGGCTATGGCTTGGTAGGACCACTTCAGCTTCATCGTTGCGGTACAGGCAAGGGGTTGCCAGTTGCCAGGCTCGCCGCCCATGCCTCCACATCTGCTTGGTCAACAACGCGACCGGCCGTGACATCGGCCATCCCCTCCAAGGTCAAGCGGTGACGTTCTTCTTCCTCGCTCACCCAGGCGGCCAAGGCCTGCTTAACGATCCAGGCGCGCGGGCGATCCAGTTGTGCGGCCAGGCTGTCAATCTTTTGGGCCAGTGCCAGTGGCACATGGGCAGTCAGCACTTTTGTCTCCATCGTGGTTCTCCAATTGAATCAAAAACAATCTTAGTGATTTAATTTGATTTATGCAAGCATAAAAAGGGGACGCTACCCTTTTCCTTAACGAAAACCAAATTCGGCACTAAATTCAGACCCATCATCACGCGGAGGTCAACATGCATTCCATTACCAATAGGAAATCCACTTCCTACTTAAAAAGTCACGCTGCCCAGATTGCTGAAGACCTGGCGTTGAACGACAATACGTTCTTCATTACCCAAAACGGGGAAGCTAGCCAGGTCATTGAAAGCGTCAAGCAATTTCAGGAGAAGGAAGCGCTGATCGCGGCTCTGAAAATCATCGCCTTGGGTGAAAAAGACCGGTTACAAGGGCAGGGCATTTCGGTTGCTGATTCACGGGCGCAGTTGCTGGCTGCTTGTCAAGGCCAAAAATAATGACCGTCGTCATTCTTCCCGATGCACAACATGACTTGCTTTGGCTGTAGGAATACATGCTGGACAAGTGGGGCCAAGCGTCTTGGCTGAAAGCAGAAGACGAGATTTTTGACAAGCTGGCAAAAATTGACGCTGGTCTTTTCAGCGGAACACCAGTCCAGGCACGGGCCTCGGTTGGCATTCTGGAATATCAGAACGTTTACACATCGCATCACAAGCTTGTTTACAGACGGGTATCCGCGGCAAATGGGTGTGTGATGACTGCGAAACCCTGATCCAGGCGCCGGTGCCGGCACAGATCATTGACAAGGGCATCTTCAACAGACACCGGCGGCACCGAGCCCAACAACTGCCGCGCTTTGAAAATATCCACCTGCAAATTGCCGCACCGACGCTGCACCGCATCGCCCTTGCCCAGCAAAGTTTGGGAGCCAATATAGCCGGCGCCGCCCATAACAAAAATCCATGCCTATCCGGTTGATTGCCAAGACTATGGTTTTGCGCTAAGTTCGGGCAATGGATCCCCGAGGTTTCC
>PFUD01000192.1 GCA_002789915.1 Comamonadaceae bacterium CG_4_9_14_3_um_filter_60_33
TATTGGGCTGGTGCAATGGCGCTGCCATTTAGCGTGGTCTTGTCTTATCTGACGCAGCGGTATTTTGTGTTTCGTAAGTTGCCAGTTGAAAAGGCCTGAGGTTTCCATCCAATATTCATCATTTTCTTTAGCAAAATGAACGCCATTCAGAACATCAAGAGCCGTGTAAAAAAGCACCTCAAGGCCTACAAAAAGTGGCAGTCGAACACTTTCAGTTCATTCACGCCTGCCGATCTTCAAGCCAAGCTCAGCGCTCTTGGTCTGGCATCGGGTGACACCTTGATGGTGCACAGCTCATTCGATGCCTTTGACGGGTTTCAAGGCAAGCCGACCGACGTCATCGCCGTGTTGCAAAGCGTGGTGGGTGAGCAGGGCGTGGTAATGATGCCCACCATGTCGTTTTCTGGCACAGCGGTTGACTACGCCCGCTCCAAAGCTTTGTTTGATGTGGCGCGCACGCCCTCGCGCATGGGCTTGCTCACCGAGTTGTTCAGGCGGTCACCCGGCGTGGTGCGCAGCGTTCACCCCACACATTCGGTGGCCATTTGGGGAGCTGACGCCAGTGTCGTGGCTGCTGGCCACCACCTGGCGGGCACACCGTGCGGCGTGGGGTCGCCGTTTGATGCCTTGCTCAAGCGCCGTGGCAAGATCGTTTTGCTGGGCACGGGCATGGGTGTGTTGACTTTTTTCCACATGCTCGAAGAAGTGCTTGAGTCGCAACTGCCTGCCTCGCCTTTTACCGCCGAGGTTTTTCACCTGCAGTCCAAAACCCGCAACGGCGAGATTCTTGAAACCCATTGCCGTCTTTATGACCCGGCTGTGTCAAAGCGCCGCAACCTACACAAAATGGTGCCGTATCTGAAAAAATCTGGCGTGTGGCGCGAGGGCCGCGTTGGCGGGTTGACAATCATCGTCCTGGCTGCGGCAGATGTGGATGAGGTGGTACGCAGCATGACCAATCAGGGAGTTTATTGTTATGACTGATCATCGTGCCTCAATTAAGGCAAACCTTGAATCCGGCGCCGTGCAGGCGGCCATGCAAGATGCGCGCTTGCTGTTGCAGCAGCAGCCGAGCCTGATCAATTTCAAATTCATGCGCCAGCTGGTTGACCAGTTGCCGCCCGGTGCGCCGGGGCTCAAGCCCTACAAAGTTGCGCTCATCTCGTCGTTTTCCATCGAGTTCATTCACGACTCGCTCATTGCTTATGGCTTTGTCAACGGCCTGCGCGTTGACATCTACCAGCCCGGTTTTGGCCAGATCAATCAGGCCATGCTCGACCCCGGCAGCGCCTTGTATGCCTTTGCCCCGGACGTGACGATTTTGGCCATCGAAGGCGAAGACTGGTTGCCCGAGATTTACACGTCATTCATGGATGCAGACGCAACCGCCACCGACCTTGGTGCGGTGGTGGCACGGTTCCGGCAACAGCTTGCCGCGCTGGTCACATCGTTTCGCGCGGCCACCTCGAGCCCGCTGCTGGTGCACAACCTGGCGCAACCGCGACTGCGCCGGGCCGGCATTTCCGACTGGCGTTTGCCCAATGGTCAGGCCAGCATGGTGGCTGATCTCAACCACGCCATTGCCGAAGTGCTGGCAGATGTGGTTGACGTGCACATGGTCGATTACGCCGCACTTGTCAGCCAATTTGGCGTGAAAAATTGGTATGACTCACGCATGCGCCTGTATGCCAAGGCACCCATTGCCAACGGCATGCTCGGCAACCTCGCACTGGAATATATGAAGTATTTCAGGGCGCTGGGCGGTTTGACCAAAAAATGCCTGGTGCTTGACCTCGACAACACGCTGTGGGGTGGCGTGGTTGGTGAAGACGGCGTGGAAGGCATCCAGCTTGGGGCCAACTACCCTGGCAGCGCGTTCGTGGAATTTCAGCGCGTTGTGCTCGACCTGTACCGGCGCGGCGTCATACTGGCCATTGCCAGCAAAAACAACCCAGCCGATGTGGATGCGGTTTTCAATAACCATAAGTTCATGCTGCTTCGCAAGGAATATTTTGCCGAGTTGCAGATTCACTGGGAACCCAAAAGCGAGTCGCTTAAGCGCATTGCCAAGCAGCTCAGCATTGGCCTCGAGCACATGGTGTTTGCCGACGATAACCCCGCCGAATGCGAGCAAGTGCGCCGCGAGCTGCCAATGCTTAGCGTGATCCACCTGCCCAGCCGACCCGAGCTTTACGCTGATGCGCTCAGTGCCGAGGGCCTGTTCGACACCCTGGCCCTGTCTGATGAAGACCGCCGCCGTGGCCAGTTGTACCAGCAGCGGGCGCAGGCGCAAACCATGCTCTCGGCCAGCGGCAACCTTGAAGACTATTACCGCGACCTGGCCATGGAGCTGACCATTGCCCGCGTGGACCAAACCTCGCTTGCACGCGCGGCCCAGCTCACGCAAAAAACCAACCAGTTCAACCTGACCACCATTCGCTACTCCGAGGCCGAGCTTGCCAAGCGCATGGCTGACCCTGACTGGATAGCCATCACCGTCAGCGTTCGTGACCGGTTTGGCGACAACGGCATTGTTGGCGTCATGATGGCGCGGGCTGATGCAGACGGGCTCGACATTGATACCTTTTTGCTCAGTTGCAGGGTGATTGGGCGCGCGGTCGAATCGGCGATGCTGGCGCACCTGTGTGATGCGGCCCAGGCGCGCGGCCTGACGAAGCTTTATGGCAAAGTGATTCCCACCGACAAAAACGTACCAAGCCGCGATCTGTTTGACAAGCATGGCTTTAGCAAACAGAGTGAGGACGTGCACGGCATCACCAGTTGGGCGCTTGACCTGACGTGCAACCCGGTTCGGCTGCCAGACTGGTTCAAGCTGCCTGGCTAGCAACGCAGCCGCTACACTTCGTGCCGCCAAGTTTTTCTATTCGGAGCCAGTTCATGTCAAAAAATGTAGAACAAACCATCAAGGACTTGATGTCTGTCGTCCTAAACCTCAACGCCGCCAAAATTGACGACCGCACCTCGGTTGACAACACGCCGGGCTGGGATTCCGCCAACCAGATCAACCTTATCTTGGCGCTCGAGGAAGAGTTTTCGATTTCGTTTGACGTCTCCGAGTTTGAACTGATGGTCTCGTTCAAAGAGATCGTCAAGGCAGTCAAGGCAAAAATCTAGAAATGGTGCTTTAAGGGAGACGCAAGTTGAAACCAGGCACCATTGCGCGCAATATTCGCAACAATTACTTCAAGGGCAGCCTGCGTCGCAGCTATTGGAGCGCAGCCGCTTTTGCGGGCGAAATCCGGGCACTTTTTTGGCCCGCCAACAGCGTTTTCCGTGGCGAAGTCATCAAAAATCAGTTGAGCCACCTGTTTTCATCGGTCGTGCCTGTCAATGGTGAAACCCATGAGCGCGCCCGCGCAGCGGTGGGCTGGCTCATGCGCGGGCAGGCCGCCACCCCTGACGATGGTGTTTCTTTGGGATATTTCCCGTGCGACAAAACCGCTGACAAAGGCTGGCTTGCGTCGTACCCCGAGACCACCGGCTACATCATCACCTCGCTGCTGGCCTACGCCAAAAAATATGACGACACGGCTACCGCACAGGCTGCCATGCGCATGGCAGCGTGGGAAATGGCAGTGCAAATGCCGTCTGGGGCAGTGCAGGGCGGGCCGGTCTGCGCGCCCGAGCGACAGACTGCCGCAGCCTTCAACACCGGCATGGTGCTGGACGGCTGGTGCTCGGCCTACGCTTACTCTGGCGATCAGCAAGTGCTGGATGCGGCACGACGCGCTGCAGACTGGCTGGTCAATGATGTGGACGAGCATGGCTACTTCAAAACCAACGGCGCTTATGTGAGCGCTGGCGAAATAAAAACCTACACCTGCCTGTGCGCCTGGGCCATCTATCGATTTGGCGACCTGGTTCAAGAGGAGCGGTACCGCACAGCGGCCGTGGCCATCATCGAAGCCGCGCTGCGCCAGCAGCAGCCCAATGGCTGGTTTGCCCACGACTGCCTATCCAATTCCGAGGCGCCGCTTACGCACACCATCGGCTACACCTTGCAGGCCGTGTTCGAG
>PFUD01000060.1 GCA_002789915.1 Comamonadaceae bacterium CG_4_9_14_3_um_filter_60_33
CTGATGGCCGCAGAGCAAGGTGTAAGCCTCAATCGTCTCGCTAGTGCAAAGTTGGCAGCCTAAACATTCTTTCCAACTCATTGACGATCGCGCCTTGCTGGCTTGGAGGCTGACCTGGCGGTCAATGACCGCTGTGCAAGCATGACCTGACGTTCAAGTGAACGTTGGAGAGCACCCGCCTGGTCGATGGCTGGTAAATTGATAAAAACAACGCGACATTGCCGTCCTTCAAATACAGGTCCGACCGGCTGGTTTGGCTGAAACATTTCAGCAAACTGGCTGGCAGCAACAGGTCTGAATCCACCCACGAAAGTACCGCGTGGCTGACCGCTTCGGGTCTTCTGCACACAAATTCAAGCCAACCGAGTTCATTACATTGATCAGCGCCAATCCACTGGCACACGAAGTTACCCTCCTCGCAGGCGCTTTGTACCAGGGGCGCTGGGTGTATACGGACGTATTTCAGTCTAGCGGCGCGCAGGTGATCCACTTCAACCGGCTTGTCAGTTGGTTATTGTTTGGTTGGGGCCCGCGGTGGCTGAAGAAAAATATGCTGCTGAATTCCACCGAATTAGCCCGGCTTCTCCCGGCTGGCACCCATCACCAATGCCGCCAGCGCTGCAAGGGCCGCAGTTTCCGAGCGCAGCACGCGCGGCCCCAGCGTGACCGAGGTAAAACCTTGGGCCAGCGCAGCGTCTTCTTCTGCCGCACTCAAGCCGCCCTCGGGGCCAGACAAAAAAGTGATGTCTGACGCCGTGTGATGCGCCGCTTCGCGCAAGCCCACAGACTCGGGCCGCAAGGACAGCAACAGGCGCTGTGGTTTTGCGGCGTCCAGCGGGGCTGGCGCCTTGAGCCATTGCGCGAGTGTCTGCACCGGATGCACGCGCGGCACCCGGTTGCCGCCGCACTGCTCGCACGCCGCCACCGCCACGCTTTGCCAGTGCGCCTGTTTCTTGTCGGCGCGCTCGCCGCTGAGGCGCAACACGCTGCGCTCGGTCATCAGCGGCTGGATGCTGGCCACGCCCAGTTCGGTGGCTTTTTCCACCAGCCAGTCCATGCGCTCGTTGGCTGGCATGCCGACTGCCAGGTGCACCTGTAGGGCGGCTTCGCGCTCGACTGCCGCGTGCGCGCCCACCCGCACCTGCACATGGCTGCGGCCCATCTGGGTGACGGTGGCTTCAAATTCGCCGCCGCTGCTCGTTGGCACATCTGGCCCGCCGTTGAACAGCGTGATCACATCACCGGGTTGCAGGCGCAGCACTTGCACATGGCGCGCAGCGCTGGCAGGCAAGTCCAGCAGGTCGCCGGTGGTCAGCGGAGTGGGGCAGTAAAAACGGGGCATGGACAGGATCGCGTGGTTTTTGTACTTGTTCGGAGTGGGTCTGGCGCATGCTTGCGCTTATTGCCGCCCGAACCCAAACACATTGGGCACTTCAATACCTTCTATTTTTTCCACCAGCCGCAGCAGCGGTTTGAGCTCGCGGTAGCGCGCGCAGGTGGTGCGGATGTAGGTGATGAAACGCGGCGTGTCGGCCAGGTACTGGGGCTTGCCGTCGCGTAGCGTGAGGCGTGCAAAGATGCCGGCCACTTTCAGGTGACGCTGCAGGCCCATCCACTCCACGCCGCGGTAAAACTCGCCAAAGTCGTCGCCCACCGGCAGGCCGGCCTGGCGCGCTTTTTCCCAGTAGCGGATGGTGATGTCCAGGCAAAAGTCTTCGTCCCAGCTCAGGAAAGCGTCGCGCATCAGGCTGGCAACGTCGTAGGTGATTGGGCCGTAAACAGCGTCCTGAAAGTCGAGCAAGCCCAGGGTGCCCGGGCCAGAGATCATTAAATTTCGCGGCATGAAGTCGCGGTGCACAAAGACGCTGGGCCAGCTCAGGTTGTGGCGGATGATCTCGTCGAAAGTCTTGTCGAGCGTCTGGCGCATGGCCCCATCGATGACCACGCCCCGGTGTTGCGTGATGTACCAGTCGGGAAACAACGCGAGCTCTCGGCGCAACAGCGCTTCGTCGTAAGGTGACAGCACATCAGGCCGGGAACTCAATTGCCAGGCAATCAGCGCGTCCACCGCCTGTAAATACAAGGGCAGATTGGCGCCGGGCTCATCACGCTTGATGACCTGCATCATGGTCTGCGCGCCCAGGTCGGTCAGCAGCATGAAGCCCAGCGCTTCGTCCCAGGCCAGCACTTGCGGTGCATGGACACCGGCGGCATGCATCAGGGCGGCCACCTTGACAAAGGGCGCACTGTTTTCCTTGTCGGGCGGCGCGTCCATGATGATGCGGCTGCCATCCTGGGCGTCGATGCGGAAATAGCGCCGAAAACTGGCATCGGCCGAGGCCAGGCGCAGGCTCTCAATCTGCAAACCGTGCCGGGCAGAAATGTCGGCCAGCCATTGGCTGAATTGGTCAGCGCGGGTGGCGTCGCTCCAGGCGATGGCGGGGTTGGAGACGGCTTGGGGTTTTGTGTCGTGGCTCATGGATAATCCATTCTACAAATCCGCTCTGCCATTTACCGCGCTTACTTCATGCCTTTCACCGCTTTCGTACCTTGCGCGTTGTCCCAATGCGTAATTTGATGCTGGCACCGCTCGACCATCGGGCGCCTGGTCACGTTCGCCCGCTGCGCCTGGGTGTTATGGCCGCGCTGCTGCAGTCGGCGCTGGTGGCCGCCCAGCAGGCGCCTGATGAACCGCTGAATCTGAAAATGACTCCGGTTTTGCAAGAGCGGATTTCGGCCGAGGCGCGCAGCAGTCTGCCCAGCTTTGTCGCTGCCGAGCGCATCACGGGTCGGCCGGATCAGGAGACGGTGCTGGAAGGCAATGCCGTTTTGCGCCGCGGCGACACGGTGATCAAGGCAGATCGTCTGGAATACGACCAGACCACGGAACTGGCCAGAGCCCAGGGCAACGTGTTGATCAACCGCGCGGGCAACGTGTATGAAGGCCCGCTGCTGGAACTGCGCATGGACACCTTTGCTGGCTTCTTCGATCAGCCCACTTACCATTTTTTGCTCAACAAGGCGCACGGCCAAGCCGACCGGATCGATTTTCTGGACCAACAGCGATCGGTGATCCACAACGCGACATTTACCACCTGCCCGCGCTTACCGGGCCCGAGCTGGGTGCCAGACTGGATTTTGAAGGCCGGCACCCTCAGTCTGGATCAGGAGGAAGATGTGGGCACCGCCACCAGCGCCCTGCTGAGCTTCAAGGGCGTGCCGCTGTTGCCGGTGCCCTATCTCAGCTTTCCGCTGAGCGACAAGCGCAAATCTGGCGTGATGCCGCCCACCATCGGCCTGGACACCGTCAATGGCTCCGAGTTTTCGGTACCTTATTACTGGAATATTGCGCCCAACTACGATGCCACCCTCACGCCCACGCTGATGAGCAAGCGCGGCATCAATCTGGGTACTGAATTCCGTTACCTTCAAAAGAGCTTTTCAGGCGCTGCGCAGCTTGACTGGATGCCCGCTGACCAGTTGCGCGACAGCAACCGCTGGGCGGCCAAATTAAACCATCAGGGGCACATCGACAGTGCCTGGACCAACAACGGCGCGGCCTTGAGCGTGAGCCTGAACCGGGTCAGCGACGACAATTATTGGCGTGATTTTTCCCGCAGCGACGACTCTCTCACCCAGCGCCTGCTGGCCAACGATGCCACCTTGGCATGGGGTAACGGTGCCTGGAGCAACTCGGTGCGCACGCTCAAGTGGCAGACCCTGCAAGACGATGTTGCGCCCATCATTCCGCCCTACGACCGGCTGCCGCAGCTCAGCACCAGCTACGCGCGCAACAATTGGGCGGGGTTCAATTACGCGTTCAACGCCGACTACACCCGTTTTCAGTCTGACATTACCCGCACCAACCAGGCCAACGGCCAGCGCGCCTTTGGCGTGATGCAGGCCAGTTACCCGATCAAAAATGCGGCCGGCTACATGACGCCCAAGTTGCAACTGCACGCCACGCAATACCATTTCGAGACGCCGCTCTCTAACGGCGACACGTCTGCCAGTCGCGTGCTGCCGACCTTCAGCATCGACAGCGGACTGGTCTTTGAGCGCGACATCGGCTTGTTTGGCCGCAGCGTGCGCCAAACGCTGGAACCGCGTGCCTTTTACGCCTATACACCTTACCGCGACCAGAGTTTTTTGCCCAATTACGACTCGGGCGCCAATGACTTCAATTTGTCCACCATCTTTGCCGATAACGCCTTCGTCGGCAACGACCGCATCTCGGATAGCAATTTGCTCACGCTGGGCGTCACCTCGCGCTTTCTGAACCCCGCTACCGGCGCCGAGGCAGCGCGGGTCGGCGTGGCCCAGCGCCTGCTGTTCCGCGATCAGAACGTCACCTTGCAGCCGACCGATGCGCCCCTGGCAGCGGGATTCAGTGACATGTTGTTCTCGGGTGCCATCAACTGGGACCCGCGCTGGGGTTTTGACGGCACAGTGCAGTTCAACCCATCGACCAACCAGTCGGTGCGCTCGACGCTGGGTGCGCGCTACCACCCGGGCAGTTACCGCACCGTCTCAGCCGCCTACCGTTACCAGCGGGAATCAAGTGAACAGATTGACCTGGGCTGGCAGTGGCCGCTCAATGACTTGTGGGGGGACCGCGGTCAAGCGCTGGCAGCGGGTCAGGGGCAGGGCGATGGACGCTGGTACAGCGTGGGCCGCCTCAACTACAGCCTCAACGAGCGACAGCTGGTTAACGGGTTGCTGGGATTTGAATATGATGCGGGTTGCTGGTTGGGGCGGATTGTGATGGAGCGCATCCAGACCAGCGCCACCGACACCACCCAGAGCATCATGTTTCAGTTGGAATTTGTGGGTTTGTCCAAGCTGGGGGTGGATCCACTCAAAACACTTAAAGAAAATATTCCCGGTTACCAAAACCTGCGCATGCCCTCTGGCATGCCCAGTCGTTTCAGCAATTACGATTGAAGCATCATGACTTTTCGCCTTAAATTTTTATCTGCCGCCATCCTGGCCGCTGTGTTTGGTATACCGGTACAAGCCCAGGGCTTGCGCCTGCCGCCCGCTGCGGTCGCAGCCGCTGCCACCAAAGAACCGGCCACCGCCGACTTCATTGTGGCGGTGGTCAACTCGGAACCGATTACCAACACGGAAGTACAGCGCGAAGTGCAGCGCGTCCTGCAGCAGCTGGCCGCGCTGCAACGCCCGCAGCCCGATCGCCAGCGCCTCTCAAGCGATGTGCTGGAGCGCTTGATCAACCAGAAAATTCAGCTCCAGTTGGCACGCGACACAGGCATTCGGGTGGAAGAGTCGGCCATTGACCAGTCCGAACTTGCCATTGCCGCGCAGAACCAGCTCGACCTGGCCACGCTGCGCCGCCGGGTTGAAGCCGATGGCCTGAGCGTGAGCCAGTTCCGCTCGCAGTTGCGCGACCAGATCAGCTTGCAGCGCCTGCGTGAACGCGAACTCACGCCACGGGTGCGCGTCTCGGAGCTCGACATCGACGCTTATTTGCAAGAGCAGCAAAGTGCGCAGGATGCGAGCAAGATGAACCTCAACCTGGCGCAGATTTTGATCGCTGTGCCTGAAAATGCCGCAGCTGATCAGGTGCAAGACTTGCAGGCGCGGGCGCAGAAAGCGCTGGAACGGGCGCGTGCCGGAGAAGACTTTGCGCTGTTGGTGCGCGAACTGTCAGAACCATCAGCGCAGGCCAATGGCGGCCAACTGGGTCTGCGCAGTGCTGACCGCTACCCGGATCTGTTTGTCAACGCGACGCGTGAGGTGCCTCAAGGTGCTTTCTCTGACGTGGTGCGTTCCCCGGCCGGTTTTCATGTTTTAAAGGTGCTGGAGAAAACCCGTGCAGGCTTGCCTGCCATGGCCGTGACGCAAACCCACGCGCGCCACATCCTGCTGGTGCCCTCGGCGCAACAAAGCGAGGCTCAGGCGCGCTCGCGCTTGCTCGATCTCAAAAAGCGGCTGCAAAGCGGGCAGGCTGATTTTGCCGCGCTGGCGCGTGAATTTTCCCAAGACGGTAGCGCAGCGCAAGGTGGCGATCTGGGCTGGGCCAACCCGGGCATGTTTGTGCCGGAGTTCGAACAGGCGATCAACCAACTGGCACCAGGCGAAGTCAGCGAGCCGCTGCTGTCGCGCTTTGGACTGCACCTGATTCAGTTGCTGGAGCGGCGCCAGGTCAGCCTGACCCAGGCTCAGCAGCGCGAAGCGGTGCGGGCGCAGTTGCGCGAGAAAAAGCTCGATGAAGCCCTGCGCAGCTGGCTCCAGGAGCAGCGTGGGCGCGCCTACGTCGAGTTACGCGAGCCGCCGCTGTGATGGTGGTTTCTTGAAACACGGCAAGCACATACCGCGCAAGCGCTTCGGCCAACATTTCCTGGCCGACGGCGGCATCATCGAGGCCATTGTCGATGCCATTGACCCGCAGCCGGGGCAGGCCATGGTCGAGATCGGCCCCGGCTTGGCAGCGCTGACCCAGCCGCTGGTGGAGCGCCTGGGGCACCTGACGGTGATCGAACTCGACCGCGATCTGGCGCAGCGCCTGCGCAGCCACAGCCAGTTGCAGGTGATTGAATCCGATGTGCTGAGGGTGGACTTTGCCCAATTGGCCCAGTCCATGGCGGCCACCCAGCTGCGGGTCGTGGGCAACTTGCCCTACAACATCTCCACGCCAATCCTGTTTCACTTGCTGCAGTTTGTCGAGCTGATCGAAGACCAGCACTTCATGCTGCAAAAAGAAGTGATCGACCGCATGGTGGCCAAGCCGTCAACTGCGGCTTATGGCCGCTTGAGCGTGATGCTGCAGTGGCGCTATGCCATGGAAAACGTGCTGGCGGTGCCGCCCGAGAGTTTTGATCCGCCGCCGCGCGTGGACAGCGCCGTGGTGCGCATGGTGCCGCGCCGGGACGCGGTCGTGCTCGAAGAGCGCGCTTTAAGCGAACTGGTTCAGGTGGCCTTCAGCCAGCGCCGCAAACTGCTGCGCCACACGCTGGGCGCCTGGTTGCAGGCGAAGAATTTTGCCGGAGAGTTTAATGTGCAGCGGCGCGCTGAAGAGGTGCCGGTGGACGAGTACCTGCAACTGGCGCTGGCCATGGCCAGCGCACAGGGCACAGATTACGCGGTGGTCCAGTAACCCGCGTTGAACGGGCTGCTCATGCGCAGCGCCTGCGGCGAGATGTCGAGCAGCTTGTCGGTCGGCATTTTTTCGCCGCTTTCGGTCAGCAATTCGATGCCCGAGGTCGGCGGGTTGCTGGCAAGCTGGGCATGATCACCCTTGCTGGTTTGTGCCGAGCGTGCCACTGAAAAGGAATAAAAACAACGGAACGGAATCTTGCGGTCACCCCAGTAGTCGGCGGTGTCGCGGAAAATGTCGAGCAGTTGTTCGCGCGCTTCCTTGTCGAACTTGGCATGCGCCGGAATGTGCTCCAGCACCACAATAAAGCCTGGCTGCGGGCCCGATTTGTGCACCGGATCAGTCATGCTGTCGTAGAGTGAATCGAAATTTTTACCGACCGCTACCGTCAGCATGAATTGCTGGCCGATCATGTCGAGCACGTCCTGCTTGCTTTGGGCGTTGGCAATGTTGGCATACAGAAAATGGTGGCCCATGGCCTGCGCAGCCTCCTGCAGTTCCTGCACCCGAAAAGCACGGATCGACTGAACGATGTTGGGCCGGACACCCTTCAAAATCGTCTCTGAAACGGTTTTGAGTTGGGGTTCAGCAAGGGTTTGACTGAGTGACATCTTTGATTCTCTTTTCACAAAATAAAAACTAACAATTCAAATTCAGGGTGCAATCCGCCGAAAACTGGCATAGTGGTCGGCGGTGTAATAACAAACTTCAGGCGTCCTGACCTGCCCACCGCACACGATCCGCTTGACACCCCGGTGGCTCAAACCGGGCGTTGGCACGGTGTATTCCCGGTAAAACCCACGTTTTTGTGCGGGCAGCAAACGCTCCCGGTTGCCAAAAACTGAGCCATCTTTTTCATTGGCGAACGGCCCACCCTGGTGGATCTGTACGTAAATTTCTGCGCCGGGTCCCGGCAACTCGGCCAAGCTAATGGTGCTTTGATCTGTGGATGACGAGGGCGCCTTGGACTGAACACAGCCAACAAACAGCGCAGCCGTCAGCATCAAGCCAGTCAAGACCAACTTAGAACGGTTCAACCACGACATTGCATCAGTTCCCGATAAAAAATTCGGGTAAACCCGAACATTCAAGGGCGCTAGTGTCGTTGATTTGGCAAAAATTTGCAAGCAGTTGCCCAAATCATGAGCAATTCAAGCTTAAGAAAAAAGGGTTGAACACGCCCTGTGTACAACCCTTTTGAGCCAAGATAGAGTGGCTATTCGCGCGTCGCGTTGGCGTCGGCAACTGTCAGCGCGGTCATGTTAACAATGCGCCGCACGGTGGTGCTGGCGGTCAGGATGTGCACCGGCTTGGCCGCGCCAAGCAGTACCGGGCCTACCGCAATATTGCCGCCTGCTGCTGTTTTGAGCAGGTTATAGGCAATATTGGCCGCATCAATGTTGGGCAGAACCAGCAAATTGGCATCGCCATGCAGCGTGCTGTTGGGCATCAAACGGCTTCGGGCAGCGTCGTCGAGCGCCACGTCGCCGTGCATTTCGCCGTCCACCTCGAGCCACGGAGCCTTCTCGCGCAACAGCGCCAGGGTGTCGCGCATCTTGATGGCGCTGGGCTGGTTGCTGCTGCCAAAACTCGAGTGCGACAACAGCGCGGCCTTGGGCGGAATGCCAAAGCGCATCATTTCTTCGGCCGCCATGATGGTGATCTCGGCCAGTTGTTCGGCGGTGGGGTCATAGTTGACGTGGGTATCGACCAAAAAGATCTGGCGTCCGGGCAGCATCAGGCCGTTCATGCAAGCGTAGGTGTTGACGCCAGCGCGCCGCCCCACGACTTGATCGAGGTACTGCAGGTGAATCGACGTCGTGCCCCAGGTGCCGCAAATCAGGCCGTCGACATAACCCTTGTGCAGCAGCATGCTGCCAATCAGCGTCAAGCGTCGGCGCATTTCTATCTTGGCCACCTGCACCGTGATGCCTTTGCGCTCGGTCAGGCGGTGGTAGCTTTGCCAAAAGTCGCGGTAGCGCTCGTCATGCTCGACATTCACCACTTCGTAATCCACACCTTCTTTCAAGCGCAGGCCGAATTTCTCGATGCGCTCGGCAATCACCTTGGGGCGGCCGATCAGGGTGGGCATGGCCAGGCTTTCATCGACCACGATTTGCGCCGCGCGCAGCACGCGCTCTTCTTCGCCCTCGGCGAACGCCACGCGTTTTTTGAGCGCTTTTTTGGCCGCAGTAAAAATCGGCTTCATCACCGTGCCTGAGGCATAGACAAAGCTTTGCAGCTTTTCCCGGTAAGCGTCCATGTCGGTGATCGGGCGCAGCGCCACGCCCGAATCCATGGCCGCTTGCGCAACGGCAGGCGCCACCTTCATCATCAGACGCGGGTCAAATGGCTTGGGGATGAGGTACTCACGGCCAAACGCCAATGGCTCACCGGCATAGGCTGCGGCAACCACCTCACTTTGCTCGGCTTGAGCCAACTCGGCGATGGCGCGCACGGCGGCCATTTCCATCTCGACCGTGATGGTCGAGGCGCCGGCATCAAGTGCGCCACGAAAGATGTACGGAAAACACAGGATGTTGTTGATCTGGTTGGGGTAATCCGAGCGCCCGGTGCCAATGATGGCGTCGTCACGCACCGATTTGACCTCTTCGGGCGTGATCTCGGGCGTGGGGTTGGCCAGCGCAAAGATGATCGGGTTGGGTGCCATGCGCTTGACCATGTCAGGTTTCAGTACACCACCGGCTGACAAGCCCAAAAAGACGTCGGCATTGTCGATGACTTCGCCCAGCTTGCGGGCGTCCGTTTTTTGCGCGTAAATGCTCTTGTCGGGGTCCATCAACTCAACCCGACCTTCATAGACCACGCCAGCCAGGTCAGTGACCCAGACGTTTTCGCGTGGAATGCCCAGCTTGACCAGCAAACCCACGCAAGCCAGCGCCGCTGCACCGGCACCCGAGGTGACCAATTTGACATCTTTGGGCTCTTTGCCGGCCACCTTGAGGCCGTTCAGAATAGCCGCGCCCACAGTGATGGCAGTGCCGTGCTGGTCGTCGTGGAAGACCGGAATCTTCATGCGTTCGCGCAATTTACGCTCAACGTAAAAGCAGTCCGGCGCCTTGATGTCTTCCAGGTTGATGCCGCCAAAGGTCGGCTCCAGCGAGGCAATGATGTCCACCAGCTTGTCGAGGTCGTGCTTTTCGTCGATTTCGATGTCAAACACATCGATGCCGGCAAATTTCTTGAACAGCACGGCTTTGCCTTCCATCACCGGCTTGCCCGCCAGTGGCCCGATGTCGCCCAAACCCAGCACCGCCGTGCCATTGGTGACCACGCCGACCAGATTGCCGCGGCTGGTGTATTTGTAGGCATTGTTGGGGTCTTTGACGATTTCTTCGCAGGGTATGGCCACGCCCGGGGTGTAAGCCAGCCCCAGATCATGCTGATTGATCAACTGCTTGGTGGCCGCAATTGAAATCTTCCCAGGCGTCGGAAACTGGTGGTATTCAAGGGTGGCGCGGCGCAATTCGGCGCGTTTTTCTTCGGCGGTGGACGTGGTTTGGGTCATGGGGTCTCCTGCTTATGGCAACCCAACCGAAGGGTTGGGCACTGGTGTTAAATTGACCGAGAAATTGTATGCCTTGCCTCGGCAACATTTTCTGCCCACCTGACTCCCATGTTGCTAAAACAGTTTTGACCCGTGCAACATCAGCATCAAACCCGTCACAACATCCGTTTGGCGATCTCGGTACGGCGGCTGGTTTGCGCGCCACTCAAGGCAAAACCTTTCACCACTTGGTTCGCATCGACAAAGAGCCAGACACCTGGCTCGCTTTGCTGCCACTGTCCCGCCGTGCCGGGTGCGGCTGGCGCCACCACCAGCGGCAAGCCCGGGGTTTTGATGGCCACCGGCATCAGCGGAAACTGCACCGCCGACGGCTGGCCCGTCAACGTGGCGGCCAACGCCTTGGCAGCGTGCATGATGGGCATCACGTAGGGCAGCGTGCGGCCATTGCCGTATTGCGCACCGTCGCCCAGCGCGTACACATTGGCTGCGCTGGTTTGCAAATGGTCATCCACCACAATGCCGCGCTCGCACGCCAGGCCAGCGGCTTGCGCCAGGCTCAGGTCGGCTCGCAGACCGATGGCACTGAGCACCACGTCGGCCTGTCGTGTTTCGCCGCTGGCCAGTTGCACTCTGAGGGCGCTGCCACCCTTGCGATCGTGATCAACCCGTTGCACCGTGGTGCCAAATCGCCAGCACACGCCCAGGCTGGCCAGGGCTTCGCGCAGTTGCTCGCCCAGCCCGGACGGCAGCAGCGCCGCAATCGGGCCAGCGGACGGATCAACCACGGTGACATCAAAGCCCGAGCCAATCAAATCGTTGGCAAATTCACAGCCAATCAAGCCAGCACCCATGATGACGACGTGCTTTTTGGTCACCGCACCGCGTTGTTCGACGGTTTGGTCTGGCTGGGTCAGACGGCTGTGAAACTCTGAAAAATCACGCAATGAATTGACTGACTGCACTTCGCTGGCGGCATCTCCGGCCAACGGGATTCGGATAGGCTGTGCGCCGGTGGCCAGCACCAATTGGGCGTAGTGGAAATCGCCCGCGCTGGTGTGCACCGTGTGCG
Organism: Comamonadaceae bacterium CG_4_9_14_3_um_filter_60_33; assembly: GCA_002789915.1. Taxonomy (GTDB): domain Bacteria; phylum Pseudomonadota; class Gammaproteobacteria; order Burkholderiales; family Burkholderiaceae_C; genus Rhodoferax. The sequence goes on from PFUD01000060.1 coordinate 11,716, forward strand.
TTTTCGTGTCAATGCCTGTGACCCGCGTGTTGGCCTGCAGCGCGATGGCCTGGGTTTCAGCCATGCGCGCGGCCGGGGTGGTGACCAGCTGTGACGGACTGCGCTTTTGAGCGAAGGCATTAGACAGCGAAGGCTTGGCATAAAAGTCGCCACTGTCAGCCGTGATCAGCAGCACCGGCGTGGTTTTGTCCAGCTTGCGCAGCTCGCGCGCCGTAGTCCAGCCAGCCAGCCCGGCGCCGATGATGATGATGGGTTGGGTCATGTTGTTCTCTTGTAGCCTGGATGCAATCCGGGGGTGTTGGTCTTGCGGGCTTTTGAGCCCGGATTGCATCCGGGCTAAAGATCTGTCCCGCAAGGTCAATATTTGTTGAGGACAGAGCTAAATATCTGTCCCGCAAGGTCTCAGACTTCAACTATTTCGAAGTCGGCCTTGGCGACGCCGCAGTCGGGGCAAGACCAGCTTTCGGGCACGTCAGCCCATGGGGTGCCGGGGGCGATGCCGTCTTCGGGGCGGCCGGCGGTCTCGTTATAGATGAAGCCGCAAACGATACAAATGTATGATTTCATGGTGTTTGGTCCAGTTTGAATATTGGGGATAGGTAAAGGCCTGGTACAGGCTCAGGCGGTTACTTTGGCCAGTTGCGCCTTGTAGTGGTTGGCGTGGCGCTCTTCCACCTTGGCGAGCGCAGCAAAGCGTTTTTGTGCTTTTTCGAGCGTGGCCTTGAACTGGGCCGCGTGCACCTTGCTTTCTTCGATCTGCTCGTCCATTTCGGCGATGGCAGCGGCATGGCCCTCGGCCTCGGCGGTGGCACGAAAGCCAGGGTACATCTCGGTGTACTCGTAGGTCTCGCCATCGATGGCAATCTGCAGCGCCTTGGCTGGTGTCATGGTCGCCTTGGGGTAGAGCAGGTCAAGGTGACCAAAGGCGTGCATCACTTCCTGGTCTGCCGTTTCTTCGAAGGTGCGGGCGGTGTCTTCGTCGCCCATTTCACGCGCCAGCTTGGCAAAGTAACGGTACTTGATGTGCGCCATGGATTCGCCGGCAAAGGCAGATTCCAGATTGGCCATGGTCTTGATGTCGGGGCGGGTGGCTGTAGTCATGATGAACTCCTGAGGGTTAAAACAATTGACTGATAGAAACGGTTCGATCAGCACATAACGAATGTTAGTGCAGCTCTATCGCTTTGCCCAATTGGAAATACCTAATTGATTGATAGTTGCTATGGACGTGACAGGGTGGCGGTTACCGGGCCCAATCGCCAGCGCAGCTCACACCTGCGGCAGCAAAAAGCGCCGTTCCCAGGCGCTGATTTCGCTCTGATAACTGGCCAGTTCGAGCGCCTTGACCGCGCAATAGCCGGTGACAAACTTGTCGCCGAAAAGCACCCGCGCCACGCTACTGTGCTGCATTTTTTCCAGGGCAGCTTCCATGGTGCGGGGCAGGCTGTGGGCCTGGTCATAGCCGTTGCCATTCAGCGGCGCTGATGGTGTCGATGGCTCCTGCAAACCCTTGAGCCCGGCTGCCAACGACGCCGCCATGGCCAGATACGGGTTGGCGTCGGCCCCGGCCACACGGTTTTCCACCCGCCGCGCAGCAGCGCCACTGGCGGGAACACGCAGCCCCGTGGTGCGGTTGTCGTAACCCCATTGCAAATTGGTCGGCGCCTGGCTGCCACTCACGTAGCGCCGGTAGGAATTGACGTTGGGCGCCAGCATCAGCATCAGCTCGGACAAGTTGTTTTGCAGACCTGCAATGAAATGCTGCAGGCGCGGGCTCTCGCTGCCATCGCTCAGGCTGAACACGTTGGTGCCCTGCGCATCGACCACGCTGATGTGCAAGTGCATGGAACTACCCGCGCTGGCGGCGATGGGTTTGGCCATGAAGACGGCGTTGAGCCCGTGTTTCAACGCGATTTCACGCGCCGCGTACTTGAACAAAAAGGCCTGGTCCGCCACCGCCACGGCGTCACCATGCAGCAGGTTGATTTCGTACTGCGTGGCACCCACTTCATGCATCCAGGTGTCGGTGGCAATGCCCAGCGTGCAGCAGGCGTCGCGAAACTCGTCCCAAAACGGCGCCAGCTCGTTGCGCATGTTGAGGCTGAAGGCGCTTTGCCCAACCTCTGCGCGGCCACCGCGCATAGCCGGCGCCAGCAAGGGCTGCGCCGGGTCGGCATTGGCAGCAGTCAGGTAAAACTCGATCTCGGGCGCCACCACCGGCTGCAAGCCCAGAGCAGCATAGCTGGCCAGCACGTTTTTGAGCACGCTGCGCGGTGCAAACTGGCACAGTTCGCCGTCAAGTTCCAGGCAGTCATGAATGGCGACCGCGCGCGGCACGCTGGCCCAGGGCGCGAGCGACACCGTGGCGTAATCGGGCCGCAAGCGCACGTCGGGGTCGGCGTCGGGAAACACCGGGTTATACGAATATTCACCGGTGACCGCTTGCATCGGAATGGCCTGGCAAATACGCAATTCACCGCCCGCCAAAAAGCTGGCGGCGGGCATGAGCTTGCCGCGCGGGTAACCTGAAATGTCGGGAAAAATGCATTCCACATCGCGCACACCCTGGCTGCTGAAGAGGGCGTGTATGTCGTCGCCGCGATGTGATGGCTTGGCCGAATCGGCCGGGAACGAAAGGGCTGACTGGCGCATGAGGCCTCGGTGCAAAGTGAAAGTGCACCCAGTTTAAGCCAGCCAACTGGACAAGAAAGCCAAAGCCCCGGGCGGCTTGAGTCCCGGGCTTTGGCGAGCAGCAGGCTTTACTCGACAGCTCTGGCCGTGAACTGGCTGGCACCATTGGTGATGCCGTCGGCTTGCACTGGTGCGGTCACGGCGGGCGCGGGCTGGGTGGCGCGACCAAAACCTCGGCTGGCGAGCTCGGTTTGCATGGCCTTGACGCGGGCCAGGTCCTGCGGGCTGCCGCTGCGGCGGTACTGCGCCTGGGCCTGGTGGCTGAACTTGATGAGCGTGGCGATTTCATGCGTCATGGCGGGCGCCGCCGGATTGCGCATGGCGACCTGGATCACACGGGCTTGTGCGGGCGCCTCGGCTGCGGTATTTTGGGCCAGCGCGTTGCCGGCGGCAAGCATGGAAATCAGGGCGATAAGAGTGAAAGATTTGTTCATGTGAAGACTCCAAAAAAGTGAGGTAAATCCAAATGGGTCTGATTAACAAAACCCGCTTTGCATCGATGTGGCTCGAAGATACCGCAGCTTTTTGACAATGAGAAGGCAAACGTAACGGCCATGCCCCGGGCGTGACATTGGTTACAAGTGCTTGCGCTTGACGCGCTATTGGTAACAGGTTTTCAGCGTTTTTGACACAGTTGGCAGCTGTTCAGCTATTGGCGCGCCGCTTCAGCCAGCGCATCAGGCCGCCCACCAAAGGCAGCTTTTCATACAGCTCTTCAGCGGCGTCCCAGTAGTCACGGTGCAGGGTGATGCGGCCGACCGCGTCGAGCACCAGGTGCGAGCCGCCCAGAATGCATTGCGGCTGGCCAGGCGCAAAACGCTTGAAGGCAAAGTGGAATTCCCAGGTCAGAAAACACTGCTGACCGTCGACGATGCGCTCAATGATGACAAAACGCGGCTGCACCAGGCTGACGTCCATGTGGCGAAAGATGGCGGCAATGGCGGGCCAGCCGCGCACGTCGTTGAACGGGTCCTTGAAGCGGGCGTTGGGGGCGTAAAGAATCTCAAGCGTGTCGATGTGCTTGGGGTCAAGCGTCTCGAAAGCGTGGGCGATGGTATCAACGGCGTTTTTCACGGCGGCAATCAGCTTGACTTCAAACGGCGGGTCAGGGCGAAATAGGCACTGTAAGGCAGGCAGCGCAGCACCTTGAGCCAGAAAGTGAAACGCTTGGGGAAATGGATTTCAAACTGGCCGCGTGCCCAACCCCTGAGGATGGCATCCGCCGCCTGCGTCGGGCTGATGAGGGCGGGCATTTTGAAGTCGTTTTGTGCTGTCAGAGGCGTCTCGACAAAGCCCGGGTTGATCAGCGACACGCCCACGCCGTGCTGGTGCAAGTCCAGGTACAGCGCCTCGGCCAGGTTGATGAGTGCGGCCTTGGTGGGGCCGTAGGCCAGGCTGTTGGGCAGGCCGCAGTAACCGGCTACGCTGGCCATCAGGCTGAGGTGGCCACGGCGGCCTTGCGGCTGCGCCAGCACATTGGGCAGCACCGCGTCGAGCACATGCAGGGCGCCGAGGTAATTGACCTGGTTGTGGCGCAGCAAGTCGGGCAGGTCCAGCTGGTCTGCGGTCATGGCGCGGTAGTGGCCAGCGCAGTACACCACGGCGTCAAGCGGGCCTTGCGCGAACAGTGCCTGCGCCGCACTTTTGACGGCGCGGGCGTCGGTGACGTCCAGCGGCACAGCTTGTGCACCGGGGTGCTCGCTGACAAAGTCTTCCAGCGCCGCTTGAGCGCGCGCCGACACAATCACCTGCGCGCCCTTCGAATGCAAGGCGTGCGCCGTGGCGCGGCCGATGCCGCTGGACGCACCGACCAGCCAGACCCGGCGGCCTGACCAGTCGTTCATGCGCGGATTAAGTGCCATGCCTAACGCTTCACAAACGACAAGGTGACCTCGCCCAGGCTGACACCCCATTTGCGCATCGCCGCCTTGTTGAGCATGACCTTGTCGGTCATCAGGTACATCCAGTCGTCAAACTGCACCTCAATGACGCGGCCATCGACCGGCAGCGCCAGCGTGTAGGTCCAGTGAAAGGCGTTGCCGCTTTGCTGACCCTCGGCCGTGCCCACCACGTCATCGGCCAAGCCGGTGAAGCGGCCGTCTGCCAGGCGCTGCAAACGCCAGACGCGGCGCTGCGTGGTGCCATCGGCGTAGCTGAAGGCTTCGTCGAGCACGCCCTGGTCGCCCTGCCAACTGCACTCCATGACGACGGTAAAGCGCTTCACAACCTGGCCGGAGCGGTCGGTAAAAACGCCGTAGGCGTCGAGCGTGCCGTTGAAGTAGTCGCGCAGCTCCAGCACCGGTTTTTGCGCGGCGTAGTCGGTCACTTTGGGTGTGCTGCAGCCGCTCATGGCCAGCGCCGAAGAGACTGCTGCGGTCAGGATCAATAAACGTCGTTTCATAGTGTGAGCGGCTGGGCCGCAGATGGTTGGATAAAAGAAAAGTAAAGCAGCGCTGCGGCGCCAGTTTTGAGCACGCAAGGCAGCAAGCAATAGGCCACGGTGAGCACTTGCAGCGCTTGCGCGTCACGCGTGCCAGGGGCGTAACCAAGCCAGCCCAGCAAGGGCAGCGCCAGGCCTGCCGCCAGCGCCAAATTGAGCTTGGTGGCAAAGTTCCACCAGCCAAAATAGGCGCCATCCGCACGGCCACGGTCACCCGCGTCGTCAATCAAACCGGCCAGCATGGCGCCGGGCAGGGCCAAGTCACTGCCGAGCGCAGCACCTGACAAGGCGCAGACGATCAAAAACAGCGTGCCATCACCGGCACCGAGCTGGCTGGCCCACAAAAACACCAGCACCGACAGGCCCATGCCCACAGCCCAACTGCGCGCCAGCCCCAGCCGCGCCACGGCGCGCAACCAGAGCGGCATCGACAGGGCAGCACAAACGAAGTACAGACCCAAGGCAGCCGACTGCAGCGCCTCGGACCCTTGCAGGCGGTCTTGCACAAAAAACAGCACCAGCGTGGCCGGAATGGCGCTGGCGATGCCGTTGAGCATGAACACCGCCAGCAGACGCCGGAAAGGGCTTTGCTGCAAGGGATGCCAGAGGCTGACCCGTGTTGCGACCACAGCGTCTTTTTGTGCTGAGCGCGTTGGCCTTGGGGCTTTTGACCAAGCCCACCAACCCAGGCCAAGCGCCAGCCACAGCAAGGTCAACATCAGCGACACACCAAACAGGTTTCCCACCACCGAGGCCAGTACCACGCCCACCAGCCCCAGCCCTTCACGCCAGGCCACTACGCGGCTGCGTTTGAGCGCGTCGCCGCCTAACATGGCGCCCCAGGACTGGTGTGCCACCGCCAGCGCGCTGTAGGCCAGGTAAGTGAGCACCAGCCAGCCACCGGCCCATGCCAGCAAGGCATCGGGTGTTTGCACCGGGGGCAAAAAGATGGCCGAAAAACCCAGCCCAAGCAGCACAGCCGCCGCTGCGCCAAAGGCCAGCACGGCGCCAATACTGCGGGCAAACAGGCGGTCACAAATCCGGCCCAGCCAAGGGTCCAATACCGCATCAAGCAGGCGCGCAGCCAGCAGCACCGCGCCCAGGGCGGCCAATGACACGCCCCATTGGCGCGCGTACAGGTTGGGCATCAGCACATACAGCGGCAAGGCGCAAAACGCCAGCGGCAAACCCAGCAGGCCATAGCGCCAGCCGTCTTGCGTGCTGAAGGCAGAGCGGCTAGTCATCGCATCGTCCTGCGGCCTGAAAGCGGCGCGACTTGTCGTGGCAGCGTCATGGCATCGTTACGTCATCGTTAGTGCGCGGTGACGGGGGTTGCGGCGACGGGCGTAACTTGTTGCAACAGCCCCAGACGCAGCTTGGGTTCCGAAGTTTGCTGCGACAGCCAGATGCCGAAAAACAGGCGGGCAAATTCGGCATCAAGCACCTCGCCCAACGGCTCGCCATTGAACATGAAGCGTGCGCCCAGTCCTGGCTGATTGATGCCGGTCAGGCGCTCACCGGCTTTGATGTCAGGAAACAGCGCGCGCATCTGGTCGTCCCAGCGCGCAGCCAACGCGTCGCTGATGGGAGTCTGGCGTGCCATCTCGGTCAAAGAGCGCTTGGCAATGTCGGCACCTGAAAAATCACGCAAGTAGGCAAGTTCCAGCGCAAATTCATGTTGCGCATAAGCATTGGCGTCAAAGCCCGGCACCACCCAGAGCGTGGCCTGGTACACCGCAAAGCCCCAAAAAGTCAATTTGGCCTGACCCGCCAGCGTCGCCATGGGCAGCGCCGTGCGCAATTCTGGCGGCAGCGGGCTGGCCCACAGCTGCAAGCTCAAAAGCCCTGCGGCACCGGTCAGCACCGCCTGTCTGGCCAGCGGATTCATGCTGCGGGCTTGACCAGGGTGTATTGCACCAGGTCGATATTGCCGACCTCAAAGGCGGCTTCGCAATAGGCCAGGTAAAACTCCCAGATGCGCATGAAACGAGCGTCAAAGCCGAGCTTGGCGGCTTCGGCCTGGCGCGCCAGAAAGGCATCGCGCCAACGGCGCAGGGTTTCGGCATAGTCCAGACCAAAGGCAAATTCATCTTCGACCACTAGGCCCGCGGCCTGCGCCTGCTGACGAAACTCGCGCGGACATGGCAGGCAGCCACCTGGAAAGATGTATTGCTGAATGAAGTCGGTGCCGCCAATGTAGCGCTCAAACAGGTCATCGCTGATGACGATGCTTTGCACACAGGCGCGGCCACCGGGCTTGAGCAGGCGGCTCACGGTCTGAAAATACTGCGGCCAATAGGCGCGGCCCACCGCCTCAACCATTTCGATCGAGCACATGGCGTCAAAAGGCGCATCCTTGATGTCGCGGTAGTCCTGCAGACGCAAATCAGCGGTCACGGTGGCCGGACTTGAATTTGCGTTCGCCTCAGTGCGCACCCCCAGTTTTTGCAAGCGCTGCTGGGCAAAATCGAGCTGCTCGGTGCTCAGCGTCACGCCCACCACCGAGGCCTTGAATTCGGTCGTGGCCTCTTGCGCCAACGCGCCCCAACCGCAACCAATTTCAAGCACCCGGTCACCCGGCTTGACCCGCGCCATTTGCAAGGCGCGGCGCACCTTGGCAGTTTGCGCCCGCGCCATGGGTTGGGCGTAGTCGCCTTCGAACCAAGCCGACGAGTAGTTCATGGTCTCGTCGAGCCACAGGCGATAAAAGTCGTTGCCCAGGTCGTAGTGGGCGTGGATGTTTTTGCGGCTATTGGCGCGGCTGTTGTGCTGCAGCAGGTGCTTGATGCGGTACAGCAGACGTCCGCCCCAGGTGCCGTAAATAACAGAGTCCATGGCCTGGCGGTTGGCGGCAAACAGCTTGAGCAACTCGGTCAGGTCGGGCGTGCTCCAGTCGCCTGCGATAAAGCTTTCGGCAAAGCCGATGTCGCCGGATTTCAAGGCAGCTGGGAACACCTTCCAGTTGTGCAAATGCAGCGTGGCGCTGGGGTGCTGCGGACTCGGCAGCGCGTGCAAATGCGGGTGTTCACCAAAACGCCGATGCGAGCCGTCAGGCAGAACCAGCGTGAGCGCGCCATGGCGCAGTTGCTCAAGCAAGCGCAAACCAGCGCGGGCGGACGTGGGCGCGTGCTGCGGGATGGCGCAATGGGGGGCAACAGAAGTGGCTGTGTTCATGGTCAGGTCTGAGCGTTGAAAAATAACTGGAAGTGGCTGGGTTTAGCGCGTGGTGAAGGCTTGCGGTGGCGTTGGTTTGCGAAAGAAAGGCACTTTTTTCAACCACAACTGGAACGCTTGCCAGTGAATGCGCGCCATCACGCCAAAGGTCATGGCAGGGTAGCGCCACAGGGCGCGGCGCAAAGCGGCGCGGGTGACAGGTTCAAGCGTGCCGCTGACGCTGGTTTGCAGCAGCACCTGCGCCTGCGGGTCACTTGCATCGCCATCAAAGTAATCAATGCGCGCCACGGTGCGCTGCGGCCCCGGGCCAAAGGTGCGCATCAGGCGAAAGCGGTAATGTCCCTGCACCTCGCAGAACGGCGACACATGAAACACCTTGCTGGCGCGCTGTTCGACGCCGTACTGCGGGTTGTCGAGCAAGTAGCAGTGGCGTTCGCCAAAGGTGTTGTTGACCTCGACCACCACCGCGCGCAGGGCACCGCCCTGGTCGTCGGCAGGGCGATGGCAATACCAGAAGCTCACGGGTTTGAAGGTGTAGCCCAGCACGCGCGGGTAGGTGTGCAGCCAGGCTTCACCGGTGGCGTCATAAATGCCGGCGTTGTGCAGCAGTTCGTCGAGCCAGGCCACGGCGCCGCCTTGCGCGGGCGTGCGGCCATCACCATGGTCAACGTCAAAAAAGCTCACCGGGCCGGATTGGTTGATGGCCCAAGTGCCAATGACTGGGGTCGGTGCCCGGCTCAGGCTGCGCAGTGGGAGCATCAGGAAATAAGTTGGATAGACAAAAGCATTGGCCACTGGCCGCGTGCGCGCGTGGCGCACCTCGCCAAAGCCGATCAGCGCTTGTGCCGTCATGCCTGTG
>PFUD01000005.1 GCA_002789915.1 Comamonadaceae bacterium CG_4_9_14_3_um_filter_60_33
AACCCGTGTCATGTTCAGCGGCTACAACCCGTTGGGCTACAAGCTCACCATCTGGACGATTTCGGCCATGATGTGCGGCGTGGCCGGTGCCCTTTATGTGCCGCAGGTGGGCATCATCAACCCGAGCGAAATGAGCCCGGCCAATTCGATCGAGATCGCCATCTGGGCGGCAGTGGGTGGCCGCGCCACGCTGATCGGCCCGATTGTGGGTGCCTTCATTGTGAACGGTGCCAAGAGCTGGCTGACCGTGGCCTACCCAGAATTCTGGCTGTACTTTCTGGGCCTGCTGTTCATTGGCGTCACGCTGTTTTTGCCGAATGGGGTGGTGGGGCTGGTCAAAAAATTGAAGGATGGTGCGAAATGACGCCCGAACTGATGGAGCAGGGCGCCCAGCGCCTCGAAGCCTACCAGGCGGCTCAGGCGGCCCGCGCCGGGCAAACTGCATCGGGCGGGCGGCAGGCGGGATTTTCGCGCATCGCCACGCCGGGCGAGGTGGACATCACCCACGGCCGCATTCTTTACCTGGAAGACGTGAGTGTGAGCTTTGACGGTTTCAAGGCCATCAACAAGCTGAGCCTGGACATTGCGCCGGGTGAGCTGCGCTGCATCATCGGCCCCAACGGCGCCGGCAAGACCACCCTGATGGACATCATCACCGGCAAAACGCGCCCCGACGAGGGCCGGGTGTACTTTGGCAGCACCATCGACCTGCTGCGCTACAAGGAATCCGAAATTGCCCAGATGGGCATTGGCCGCAAGTTCCAAAAGCCCACGGTGTTCGAGCAACTCAGCGTGTTCGAGAACCTGGAGCTGGCGCTGAAAACCAACAAGGCTGTCACCAGCTCGATGTTTTTCCGTCTCGATTCCGCCCAGAGCGACCGTTTGGCGGACGTGTTGCACACGATTCACCTGGCGGACAGCGTGCGCGACCAGGCCGGCACCTTGAGCCATGGCCAGAAGCAGTGGCTGGAAATCGGCATGCTGCTGATGCAAGACCCCAAGCTGCTGCTGCTCGATGAGCCGGTGGCGGGCATGACCGACGAGGAAACCGAGCGCACCGCCGAGCTCTTTTTGAGCCTCAAGGGCAAACACTCGCTGATGGTGGTGGAGCACGACATGAGCTTCATCAACACCATCTCCGACATCGTCACCGTGCTGTGCGACGGCGCGGTGCTGGCGCAGGGCACGCTGGCGCAGGTGCAAAGTGATGAGCGCGTCATCGAAGTCTATCTGGGCCGCTGAGATGGCAACCCCCATGCTGAACGTCAAAAACATCAACCAATACTATGGCGGCTCGCACATCCTGCGCGACGTCAGCCTGCAGGCCACTCTGGGCAAGGTCACCGTGATTCTGGGGCGCAACGGGGTCGGCAAGACTACGCTTTTGAAAAGCCTGATGGGTTTGGTGGCTATCAAAAACGGCAGCATCGCGTTTGATGGCCGCGATATTCATAACGCCACGCCTTATGAGCGCGCCCGCGCCGGCATTGGTTTTGTGCCGCAGGGGCGGGAAATTTTCGGCCGCCTCACGGTGCAGGAAAACCTGGCCATGGGACTGGCCTACAAGCCTGCCAGCACACCCATTCCGCCCAAACTGTTCGAGTTGTTTCCGGTGCTCAAGCAGATGCTGCACCGCCGTGGCGGTGACCTGTCGGGCGGGCAACAGCAGCAACTGGCCATTGCCCGCGCGCTGGCGGCCGGCCCCAAACTGCTGATTCTGGACGAGCCCACCGAAGGCATCCAGCCCAGCATCATCAAGGACATCGGCCGTGTCATCCGCATGCTGGCTGACCGGGGTGACATGGCGATTGTGCTGGTGGAACAGTACTACGACTTTGCCCAGGAACTGGCCGACAACTACGTGGTGATGGAGCGCGGCGCCGTGCGCGCCCAGGGTCTGGGCGCCAACATGGAAATTGACGGCGTGCGCCAACTGGTGGCGATTTAAATGCCATGCCCATGACTATGCAGGGCTGAGTGCAGCCTTTTCTGGCTGTTCTGTGGGGCAGACTTCAGTCTGCCCCACAGAAATCCTGCACAACGCGCTTTTCGAGTCAAGTCGACCAGATGCGCGGCACGCTGGCGGGCAATTGCCAAAAGTGCTGACGCCATGCTTGCCAAACCTGGCGCAGCAGACCCGCCGCGGGCTCCACCAGCGGAGCCAGCACCCGCAACACCATCACCTGCTCGCTCGGACAAGTGACGCCAGCCATCTGGCTCAGCGTGTGTGAACTGACGACCTGACGTGCCAGCTCCAGCCCGGCCTCTCGACGGCCCCGCGCAATTTTGCTGCCACCGACAAAAAACAGCGAAGCCATGCAGCGATGACCGGCCAGACCCAGCGGGCCGTTCATCAGGCCGTGGTCATGCGCCTGCAATAGTCCACGCTCCATCCAGACACCGGGCACCTCGATGTGTTGCAGGAATTGGCCGGACTCAAACGGCAGTTCCGCGCCAGGCAGGCCGAGGGCGGTCATGTCCCAGCCCATGAACTCGGCTTCGGGGCCGAGGGAGATGGTCAGGTGGTTTTCTGCCAGACAGGCGTTATAGGCAATGGCTTCCAGCGGCAACCACTCCAGCCGCGCCTGATCTTGCAGCGTGATGCGGGTGCGCTGCACTGCGGGCTCGCCCGCTGAGCGATAAAAGCGCGTGGCGCCCGGCGTGGTGATCAGGCCGTGGGCTGCGCCGCTGGCCGCTATCGTCAGGTCCAGCGTGTCGCCGCCCACCAGGCCGCCGGGCGGATGCACCAGCACGCTGTGGCAGATGGCGTCGCCCTCGGGGTACAGGCTTTGCAATAGCCGCAGCGGCCCGTTGTGGCTGTGGCGTACCACGCAGCGTTGTTCCTCCAGGCGGTAGGCGATGTCTAGTTGGGCGTGCCAGCTCATCTCGTTAGGTCGGGGCGATTTTCAGCGCTGGCCCCAGCTCAGAGCACCGCACTTACATCGGCTACCGACAGCGCCGTCATATTGACCACCCGGCGCACTGTGCTCGACGGGTTGAGCACATGCGCGGTGGCGGCGGTGCCCAACAAGATGGGGCCCACTGTGACGCCGTTGCTGCCGGTCATCTTGAGGACATTGAACAGGATGTTGGCAGCATCCAGGCTGGGGCAGATCAAAATGTTGGCCGGGCCGGTGAGGGTGGTTTCAAGCAGGCTGGTGTGGCGCACGGCGTCAGACAGCGCGGCATCGCCTTGCAGTTCACCGTCGCATTCCACGTCGGGGCAGGCCAGCTTGAACAAGTCTCTGGCAGCGCGCATCTTGCGGGCCGATGGGCGCGTGGATGAGCCGTAGCTGGAATGTGACAAAAATGCCACTTTGGGCGTCAGGCCAAAGCGTTTGACCTCGGTGGCGGACATTTGCGCAATGTTGGCCAACTGCTCGGCGCTGGGGTCTTCGTTGACATAGGTGTCGGCCACAAACAGCGAGTGGCGCTCCAGCATGAGCGCGTTCAGGGTGGCATAGTTGCTGACGCCAGCTGCGCGGCCAATCACGTCGCGCACATGCTCCAGATGCGTGTCAAAGCGGCCATGCAGCCCGCACAGCATGGCATCGGCGTGGCCCAGCTTCACACTCAATGCCGCAATGATGGTGGTCGAGCGGCGCACAGCGGCCTTGGCGGCCTCGGGGCTGACGCCGTTGCGCCCCATGAGCTGGTGGTAGGTTTCCCAATACTGGCGAAAGCGCGGGTCGTCCTCGGGGTTGACCACGTCCACATCGCGGCCCAGTTGCAGGCGCAGGCCTGCCTTGGCAATGCGTGCTTCAATCACCGCTGGTCGGCCGATCAAAATGGGGCGCGCCAAGTCGCCTTCGACCACAATCTGCGCCGCGCGCAGCACGCGTTCGTCTTCGCCTTCGGCATAGGCCACGCGCTTGGTGGCGGCGGGCGCGTTGCGGGCGGCATTGAAGACCGGCTCCATCAACAGCCCGGTGGAATACACAAAGCGCGACAGGGTCTGGCGGTAGGCGTTCATGTCCTTGATGGGGCGCTTGGCCACGCCCGAAGCGTCGGCCGCAGCCGCCACGGCGGGCGCAATGCGCAAGATCAGGCGCGAGTCAAAGGGTTTGGGAATGATGAAGTCCACGCCAAACGCCAGCTCCTGGCCGGCATAGGCGTGCGCCACTTCTTCGCTGATGTCGGCCTTGGCCAGCGCGGCTATTTCATGCACGCAGGCCAGCTTCATGGCTTCGGTGATCTGGGTGGCGCCGCAGTCCAGCGCGCCGCGAAAAATATACGGAAAGCACAGTACGTTGTTGACCTGGTTAGGGTAGTCCGAGCGGCCGGTGGCAATGATGCAATCCGGGCGCACCGCCTTGGCCAGCTCGGGCCTGATTTCCGGCTCGGGGTTGGCCAGCGCCAAAATGATCGGCTTGTCGGCCATGGTCTTGACCATGTCTTGCGTCAAGACGCCCGCAGCCGAGCAACCCAAAAACACGTCGGCCTGGTTGACCGCATCGGCCAGCGTGCGGGCGACAGTGTCTTGCTCAAAGCGTGCTTTGGAGTGGTCGTAACCGCCGGGCCGACCCTTGTACACAACGCCCTTGGAATCGCATAAAAACACATTTTTCACCTGCACGCCCAGGCCCACCATCACGCCAAGGCAGGCCAGTGCGGCGGCACCGGCACCCGACACGGCCACTTTCACGTCGCCAATGTTTTTGCCAACCAGTTCCAGCGCATTGACCAGCGCAGCACTACTGATGATGGCGGTGCCGTGCTGGTCGTCGTGGAACACGGGGATGCCCATGCGCGCCTTGAGTTTTTCCTCGATGTAGAAACACTCGGGGGCTTTGATGTCTTCCAGGTTGATGCCGCCCAGCGTGGGCTCCAGTGCGGCAATGATCTCGACGAGTTTGTCGGGGTCGCGCTCGGCCAGTTCGATGTCGAACACATCAATGCCAGCGAACTTCTTGAACAGGCAACCCTTGCCCTCCATCACCGGCTTGCCCGCCAGCGGACCAATGTCGCCCAGGCCGAGCACCGCCGTGCCGTTGGTGACCACGCCCACCAGATTGCCACGGCTGGTGTACTCATAAGCCAGGTCAGGGTTGGCTTGAATATCGAGGCAAGGGTAGGCCACACCGGGCGAGTAGGCCAGCGCCAGGTCGCGCTGGTTCACTAGCGGTTTGGTGGCGTTGACCGAAATTTTGCCGCGCGTGGGAAAGCGGTGGTAGTCGCGCGATGCATCGCCCAGGGCTTGTTCGGCATCAGACAGTTTTCGACTCATGGGTGTCTCCTAAAAAGTTTGCTACACACTTTACATCCACAGAGGGCCGTTTTGACCAACACAACCCTGCTGACGCTTTGCGTGCCCCCTTAGGCCAACAAATCATGCAAGCTGCGGGCGATCACCTTGGTGGCGCGGCGCAGGTCAAGTAGCGCCAACCGCTCGTCTGCGCGTTTGGCGTGTGATTCCAGCACCGTGCGCGGCCCGGCCCCATACACCACGCCGGGAATGCCGCGCTGCGCGAACAGGCGCACGTCGGTGTACAGCGGCGTGCCCATAACCGGAATGTCCTCGCCAAAAATGGCTTTGCCGTGGCTTTGAATGGCATCGACCAGCGGCTGATTGCCGGGCAGGGGTTGAATGGCATGGGCCAGCAAGATACGTTTGACATCGACCGTGATGCCCGGTAGCGAGGCGGCGTCACCAAGAATCAGCTGGCGCAGCGTTGCTTCGACCTCGGTGGCGTTTTCCTCGGGGATCATGCGCCGGTCGAGCTTGAAGCTGACTTTGCCAGGCACCACGTTGGTGTTGGTGCCACCGGTGATCAGGCCCACGTTCAGATACGGGTGGGTGATGCCTGGCACGCTAGATCTGATGGCTTTGTAAAGCGTGTTTTGCGCATACAACGCATTCAAAATGTGCACCGCCGCTTGCAGCGCATCAACCCCTGATTCGGGAATGGCAGCGTGCGCCATCTGGCCGTGCACCGTCACTTCGAGTTGCAGGCAGCCGTTGTGCGCCGTGACCACCTGGTAGCTAAAGCCTGCGGCAATCAGCAAGTCGGGTTGCGTCAATTGGTGCTTGAGCAACCAACCGGGGCCTACTTCACCGCCAAATTCTTCGTCGTAGGTGAACAGCAGCTCGATGCTGCCACGGCTTGGCGGGCACACGGCTTCGAGCGCGCGCATGGCAAAGGTAAAGGTGGAAAAGTCGCACTTGCTCACCGCGCTGGCACGGCCATAAATGTGGCCATCTTCGATCTCTCCGCCATAGGGGTCGTGCGTCCACCCCTCGCCGGGGGGCACCACGTCGCCATGGGCATTGAGCGCAATGGTTTTGCCACCGGCGCCATAGCGGCGGCGCACGATCAAATTAGTGATGCTTTGCAGGCCGGCTGCCAGCACCTCGGCGGCGGGCACCGGGTGTTTTTCAGCCTCGATGCCCATGGCTTGCAGCAGTTCAAAGGTGCGCTCGGCGTGTGGCGCGTTGTTGCCCGGCGGCGTGTCGGTGGGCACGCGAACGAGTTCCTGCAAAAAGCGCACCTGTTCGTCAAAGTGCGCGTCGATCCAGGTGTCGAGTTGGGTGTAGGGGGCGGTCATGGCGAAGGGTCGGTGATGTCAGTCGTGTCAGGGGTGGATGAGTGCTGTAACGGTGTCGCAGGCGAGGAGTCCCGGATTGCGCTTCGCTTTATCCGGGCTACGGGTGCCATTAGTGATTCGGTGGGTCGCTGGCCAATTGCATCAGCAGGCGGGTGAACGCATCGACTGCCAGTTGCATGTCGTCGCTGGTGGTGGATTCGAGTGGGTTGTGGCTGATGCCGGCGTTTTGGCCGCGCACAAACAGCATGGCTTGCGGCAGGATGCTGTGCAGTTTCATGGCATCGTGGCCGGCACCGCTGGGCATGCGGTGAATGGGCAGGCCCAGGCTGGCCACGGCGGCTTCCCAGCGGCGCTGCCATGCCAGCGCGCTGGGTGCGGCGCTGGCGCGCATGGATTCGGTGAGTTGCACGCTGACTTTGCGCCGCGCGCAGAGGTCGGTCAGGGCACTTAGCAGGTCGGCCTGCAGCGCGTCGCGCTGCGCATCGTTGGGGGCACGCACATCCAGCGAAAACTGGCAGCGCCCTGGCACCACGTTGATGGAGCCGTTGGGCACTGTGAGTTGGCCCACCGTGGCTACAGAGTCGCCGTCTTGCAAGGCGCGTTGCTCGCAGAAAAGCATGAATTCGGCCACTGCGCAGGCTGCGTCCGCGCGCTGGTTCATGGGGGTGGTGCCGGCGTGGCAGGCGGTGCCCAGCACCTCGCCGACTTGACGCATGCAGGCGTTGATGGAGGTCACCACACCGAGTGGCAGGTTGAGCGCGTTGAGCACCGGACCTTGCTCAATGTGCACTTCAACAAAGCCCAGGTACTGCACCGGGTTGCGCTGCAAGCGGGCAATTTGCTGGAGCAGGGGGTCGGTATTGTGGCTGTCGCCCAGCCCCGCCTGTTGCATGGCGGTGCGCATTGATACCCCGTCGGCATCCATTTGCTCAAGCCAGGCCGGGTCAAAGTCGCCCGTGAGCGCGCCCGAGCCCAAAAACGCAGCTTTGAACCGCTGGCCTTCTTCTTCGGCAAAGGCCACCACCTCAATGGCAAATGGCAACCTTTTACCCGCATGGTGCAGCTCGCGCACGCAGGCCATGGGCACAAAAATGCCCAAGCGCCCGTCGTATTTGCCGCCGTTGCGCACGGTGTCGTAGTGGCTGCCAGTGAGCAGGGTTTTGCCAGGCAATGTGCTGGCCATGGCTTCATACCGCCCCACCACATTGCCCACAGCATCAAGTTGCACGCTGTCAAAGCCGCAGGCTTGCATTTGCGCGGTAATGAAAGTGGCACAGGCGCGGTGCGCCTCGGTCAAGTAGGTCACCGTGAGCTGGTCAGGCGCGTCTGAATACTGGCTCAAACTCTCTTGCCAGTCCCACACCAGATTGCCCAACTCAGCATGAATGCCAAACTTATCGTTCAGGCGAATCTCGGCAATGCGGTGGATGTTGCGCAGGCATTCTTGCAACTCAAAGTCGGGGTGGCCTTGCAGGCGCCGCGCAAAGATGGCAATGATCTCAGCGCGGCTTAGGCCCAGGCCGCGCGGGCCACGCACCGCCAAAATAAAAGGCCAGCCAAATTTGGCGTTGTAGTCGGCATTGAGCTGCTGCAGTTGGAAAAATTCTTTGGCGCTGCAGTGGGTCAGCCCCGCTTTGCTTTGCTCGATGGTTGACTCAGCCGTCAGGGCTTGGCTCACCATGGCTTTGCCTGCCAACTCTGGGTGCGCGCGGATCAGGCCCAACTGGGCTTCGCGCGGGGCGTTGCTGACCACTTGCGCCAGCACATGTTTAAGCTGGGGTACCGACACAAACGGCCGCTGCGCCAGCGCGGCCTGCACAATCCAGGGCGAGTGCTCGTACAAACCGTCGAGCCATTGCAGGGCGGCATCTGCGGCGGCGCTGTTGAGTTGATCCAGGGTGATGGGCATGGTGTGCAAGCCTCAAATGGAATAGGGATGGGTGGCCGTCCAGTGCCGCGCGATGTCAATGCGCCGGCACACCCATACTTTGTCATGCTGGTCGATGTAGTCCAAAAAGCGCTGCAGCGCCACAATGCGCCCAGGCCGACCCAGCAGGCGGCAGTGCATGCCCACGCTCATCATCTTGGGCGCGTTCAGGCCGGCCGGGTCGCCCTCGGCATAGAGCGCGTCAAAGCTGTCCTTGAGGTACTGAAAAAACGGGTCGGCATAGGCGTAACCCTGCGGCAGCGCAAAGCGCATGTCGTTGCAGTCGAGCGTGTAGGGCACGATCAGTTGCGGCACTACCTCGCCGTTGGTTTTGGCCACTTCCATCCAGAACGGCAGGTCGTCGCCGTAGTAGTCGCTGTCATAGGCAAAACCGCCATAGTCGACCACCAGGCGGCGTGTGTTGGGGCTGTCGCGCCCGGTGTACCAGCCCAGCGGGCGGCTTCCCATGAGCCCGGTCAAAATTTCCATGCCACGCATCATGTGCTCGCGCTCCACGTCTTCGGGCAGGTTTTGGTAATGAATCCAGCGCCAGCCGTGGCAGGCAATCTCGTGGCCCAGGTCTTGGCAGGCGTGCACCAGCTCAGGGTGACGCTCCAGCGCCATGCTGATGCCAAACAGGGTCAGCGGCAAGCCGCGCTGCTCAAATTCACGCAAAATGCGCCACACGCCAGCGCGGGCACCGTATTCGTAAATGCCCTCCATGCTGATGTGGCGGTCCGGGTAGCTGGCCGGGTTGGCCATTTCAGACAAAAACTGCTCGCTGCCAGCATCGCCATGCAGCACGCAATTTTCGCCACCTTCTTCGTAGTTCAAAACAAATTGCACCGCAATGCGCGCCTGATTTGGCCATTGGGCATGGGGTGGTTTGGGGCCGTAACCCTTGAGGTCGCGCGGGTAGGGCAGGGTGCTGTTGTAGTGGTGCATGGGCTTGGGCTTTGGGTTGAACATGAATCAGATGAACGCGTTGGCGATGGCATCTGTGCTGTCGGTAGCCGGTGCCGGGGCAAAGTCAAGGTTGGCCTCAACATGGTGCAGGTGTTCTTCCATCAGGCGCACCGCCAGGGTTT
Source organism: Comamonadaceae bacterium CG_4_9_14_3_um_filter_60_33 (assembly GCA_002789915.1). GTDB lineage: Bacteria > Pseudomonadota > Gammaproteobacteria > Burkholderiales > Burkholderiaceae_C > Rhodoferax. Next base: position 9,562 of record PFUD01000005.1, read on the forward strand.
CGTCTTTGGCAGCCAGCGCTTTGACGATGTGCGCGTGTTCGTCGCTGGAATGCTCTGCTGCGCTGCTGGACTGGTACATCAGTGTGATCAGCGAGCAGCGCGAAATCAGTTCACCCAGCAACTCGGCCAGCACCTGGTTGCCCATCAGCTCGGACATGCGCACATGAAAATCGCCCAGCAGCTCGTTGCGCTGGCCGCGTCCGCGTTGGTCATCGAGCGCCAGGGCGGCTTGTTCAGCTTTGACGTGGGCTTGCAACACCTTGATTTGCTTACCCGTGACCTGACGCACAAAGGCCCGCGTGGTTTCAAGCTCCAGCATGCGGCGCACCGCAAATACTTGTTTGGCCTCGGTCACCGTCGGGCTGGCCACATAGGCACCGCGTGCCGGCTCCATGCTGATCAGGCGGTGCTGTGAAAGCTGAAACAGCGCCTGGCGCACCAGTGTGCGCGACACGCCAAACTGGCTGGCAATTTTTTGCTCGGCCAGCTTGGTTCCAGGCTTGAGCCGGTGCGACACGATGGCCCGGGTGAGCGCCGCCACAATCTGGTCGGTGCTGGAGGTGGCGATGCTGACAGGAATAATTTGTTCGGTAACCATGCCCGGATGATAGCCGTTTGCGGAAAAAGTGTATACACTTTAACAACTTTTTTAAGGAAACACCATGGGACTCAGCACACATGTTCTCGACACCATGCACGGTCGGCCAGCCTCGGGCATGACGGTTTCACTGTTTTCCACCGGGCCAGGTGGCGAGCGCTGCCTGAAACAATTTGTGCTGAATCAAGATGGCCGCAACCCGGATGGGCTGCTGCTAACCACCGCCGACCTGCAGCGCGGCACCTACCGGTTGGTATTTGATGTGGCGGCGTATTTCAAGGCCTGTGGCGTGGCTCTGCCAGAGCCCAATTTTTTAAATCAGGTGAGTTTGGACTTTGGCGTGGCCGCACCCGAGCAGCATTACCACGTGCCGCTGCAGGTGAGTCCGTGGAGCTATTCCACTTACCGGGGGTCGTGAGGCCTTGCCCTCCCCAATTGCAACCGTGCTTGCAACCCAAGTGGCGCAATTTGCAGCCTGAATTTGACCTGAAAGTGAACCAATGGTGGCTCTGGAGACGCAATTTTTGGAGCTGTTGACCTTGCAACCAGCCGTATGGGTCACGGTGCAGGCACACCGCGGCTCGGTGCCACGGGAGGCAGGCGCCTGGATGGCGGTTTTTACAGACCGCACTCTGGGCAGTATTGGCGGCGGTCATCTGGAGTGGCAAGCCCTTGACCAGGCGCGGCCACTTTTAAGCCATCCATCCGGCCTGAGTGCCCGGCGCTTTGCCCTGGGACCGTCCTTGGGGCAGTGCTGCGGCGGTGAGGTCACGCTGCAATTTGAGCATGTCAACGCCTCAGACTTGCCCCGCTTGCGCCAGCACTTTGCCGCACAGCAGGCGCTGTGGCCGCCCATCGCCCTGTTTGGCGGCGGCCACGTGGCGGCGGCGCTGGTGCAGGTGGTGGGCCATTTGCCCTTTTTGGTGCACTGGCTTGACAGCCGCGACGGAATTTTTCCACTTACCCTGCCTGCCAACGTGCAGGCCGAGCATTCAGACCCGGTGCAGCATGCCGTGGCCGGGTTGGCACCAGGTTCGCGGGTGCTGATCATGAGCTTTAGCCATGCCGAAGACCTGGATGTGCTGGCTGCGTGCCTGCTGCGCCAGCGTTTGCGCGGTGATTTGCCTTGGATTGGCCTGATCGGCAGCCGCAGCAAATGGACCGTGTTCCGCCATCGCCTGGCCGAGCGCGGTTTCAGTGACGCTGAGTTGGCGCAAGTGATCAGCCCCATTGGCGTGCCCGGTATTGCCGGCAAGGCACCCGAAGTGATCGCCGTGGCGGTGGCGGCACAACTCTTGCAGACAATCAGGTCAACCAAGGACATCTGATGGAAAGTTATATTCTGGATTGGCTCAACCTGCTGCTGCGTTGGACGCATGTGATCACGGCTATCGCCTGGATCGGGTCGTCGTTTTATTTTGTCTTTTTGGACAGCAGCCTGACCCCGCCCGAAGACGAAGAGCTTAAAAAGCAAGGGGTGAGCGGCGAGCTGTGGGCTGTGCACGGTGGCGGGTTTTATCACCCGGTCAAGTTTGCAATCAAGCCGCCGCAGTTACCCAAGCATCTGCACTGGTTTTATTGGGAGAGCTACACCACCTGGCTCACCGGATTTTCGCTGTTTACCGTCTCCTACCTCTGGAGCGCGGGCACTTACCTGATCGATAAATCCAAAATGGACTGGGCACCGTGGCAGGCTGTGACTGTGGCGATTTTGTTTCTGGTGGTATTTTGGCTGCTCTACGACCTGATCTGCCGCCTGTATGGCCAGCGCAAACACGGTGACGCGATTGTGGGCGCACTGGTGCTGGTGCTGGTGTGTGTGGCGAGTTGGCTGGCCTGCCACTGGTTTGCCGGGCGCGCTGCCTTTTTGCTGATAGGTGCCATGCTGGCCACCAGCATGAGTGCCAACGTGGCGCACTGGATCATTCCGGGGCAGCGCAAGGTGGTGGCTGCGATCAAGGCGGGCGCGCCGGTAGACCCGATCCACGGCAAGCGCGGCAAGCAACGCAGCGTGCACAACACCTATTTCACGCTGCCGGTGCTGTTTGCCATGCTCAGTGGCCACTACAGCTTTACCTACACCCACCCGCAAAACTGGCTGGTGCTGATCGCCTTGATGTTTGCCGGTGCCGCCATCCGGCAGTTTTTCGTCATGCGCCACGGCTACAAGTTGGGCCGCAACGGCCATCCCTGCTCCTATGCCGCCGCGGGGTTGGCAACTATTGTGATCATGATAATCTGGTTGTCCCCGGCGCCTGCCACACCCGCATTGGCCGCTGCTTCACACGCCACTGATGCGCACGACACCAGCATCGGTGGCGCCATTGGCTATGCCACGTTGCAGCCCATTCTGGCCCAGCGCTGCTACCTGTGCCACGGTGCGCAAGTGCAAATGAAAAACGTTCGGCTTGACTCAGCCCCCAACGTCAAATTACACGCCCAAAATATGTACCAGCAAGTTGTGGTGAACAAAATCATGCCCATGAACAATACCACCGGCATATCAGAAGCCGAGCGCATGCTGATCAAGCAGTGGTTTGAGAGCGGAGCCAAGACTGATTAAAGCGCTGTCGATCTGCACATGGTGCTTGCAGAAACCCTCACTGTGCCATCCAGCCACCGTCCATATTCCACGCCACGCCGCGCACGTTGTTGCCGGCGGGTGAGCAAAAGAAGACCGCCAGCGCGCCCAGTTCTTCGGGGGTGGTGAACTGTAGCGACGGCTCCTTTTCGCCCAGCAGCAGCTTTTTGGCTTCTTCATTGGACAAACCATGCGCGGCTGCCTTGGCATCGACCTGTTTTTGTACCAGTGGGGTGAGCACCCAGCCCGGGCAAATGGCGTTGCAGGTAACGCCGGTGGTGGCGTTCTCCAGCGCGGTCACCTTGGTCAGGCCGACCACGCCGTGCTTGGCCGTCACATAAGCCGACTTTTCTGCCGAAGCCACTAGCCCGTGCACAGAGGCCACGTTAATGATGCGCCCCCAGCCCGCCGCCTGCATGGCCGGCAGCGCCAACCGGGTGGCATGAAAGGCGCTGCTCATGTTGATGGCGATGATGGCGTCCCAGCGCTCGACGGGAAAGTTCTCGATGCGCGCCACATGTTGAATGCCGGCGTTGTTGACCAAAATATCGACCTGGCCGAATTGCTCGGCGGCGTACGTCATCATGGCGGCAATCTCGTCGGGTCGGCTCATGTCGGCGCCGTGGTAACCCACCTTGACGCCCAGTGCCTTAATGACGGCCTTGGGGCCGTCCACATCGCCAAAACCGTTCAGGACGATGTTGGCGCCCTGGGCGGCGAGGGCTTTGGCAATGCCCAGACCAATGCCGCTGGTGGAGCCGGTAACGAGCGCTGTTTTGCCTTTGAGCATGGGGTATTTCTCCGAAAAATGGTAGATTGGATCGCGCTGAAACAGTTCAGACCGCGTTTGAATTAGGATATTGCCACATGCCTGACACAAATCATCGGCACAAGCCACCTAGTCAACCTAGCCATTATCCAGCCTATCTTTTGATTGCCAACTTCGCCATGCTCGAACCCACCCTTGAATTTGTCACCTGTCCTGATGCCCAGGGCAGCCACCGCATGGCCTATTGGCAGTGGGGCCAGCCTGACAGCAGCCATGTGGTGCTGTGCGTGCATGGCCTTACCCGCCAGGGCCGCGACTTTGACGTGCTGGCGCAAGCCTTGTGCCAGCAAGCTGCCGACACGGGCAGAAACCTGCGCGTGGTCTGCCCGGACGTGGCCGGGCGCGGCAAGAGCGACTGGTTGCAAGACCCGTCTGGCTACCAGATTCCAAATTACGCGGCCGACATGATGGCCCTGCTACAGCAACTACAACCCACCACGCTCGACTGGCTTGGCACCAGCATGGGCGGGCTCATCGGCATGGTGGTGGCAGGCTTGCCCGAGGCGCCCGCGTTTGCCAAAGTGCGCCGACTGGTGCTAAACGACGTCGGCCCGGTGATCGAATGGCAGGCCTTGCAGCGAATCGGCGAGTATCTTGGCAAAACCGGCGCTTTTGACACCGAGCAGCAGGCGGCCGATGCCTTGTGGACGGTGGCCAGCAGCTTTGGCCCGCACACGCCCGCGCAATGGCTGGCGTTCACGCGGCCCATGCTCAAACCCCTGGGCGACGGCAGCGGCCGCTTAACGCTGCACTACGACCCAGCCATCGCCGCGCCGTTCAAGGCCGTCACGCCCGAGTCCGCTGCGCAAGGCGAAGCCTTGTTGTGGCAATCCTATGACCAGATCAGCGCCAAAACCCTGCTGATTCGCGGGGTAGATTCCGATTTGCTGTCGCCCGAAACGGCAAAGGCCATGACCGAGCGCGGCCCCAAGGCGCGCCTGCTCGAATTTGCTGGTGTCGGCCATGCGCCGACCTTTGTCGCGGCCGATCAGGTGCAGGCTGTGGTGTCGTTTTTGCTGGATTGAAGCCAAATAGCTCAATGAAAAGTCAAGCGACAGCCAACCCTGATGCCGCCACTAAACCGGTGTTGCCGGTGGTAGCCGCCACCGCGCACAGCCTGCCCGAGCAAGCCCATGCGCTGGCCCGTGCGCGCGCTTTTGCCGAGCCGCTGCTGGCCACCGAAACGCTCGACACCGGTGAAAACATTCTGGTCCACGCCGACGCGGTGGCTGACATTCTGCGCAGCATTGGCGGCTCTGAAGCCATGCAGGCGGCCAGCTATCTGGTGTATGCCTGCGACCACTTGCATCGGCCGCAAGAGGTCATCGCCAAGGCCTTTGGTGACAATTTTGCCGCCCTGGCGATGGAAACCACCAAGCTGGTGCGGGTGCAGCGCCAGGCGCGCCTGGCCCGGCTAGCGCTGGCGCAAAACAACGGCGCCAGCAACAGCGCCAGCCCACAGGCCGGTGCCTTGCAAACCGAAAACGTGCGCAAGATGCTGCTGGCTTTTTCGCGCGACCTGCGCGTGGTCATGCTGCGGCTGGCCTCGCGCCTGCAAACGCTGCGCTTTTTTGCAGCAGCCAAACTGCCGGTGTCTGACGGCATCGCCGCCGAGGCTTTGCAGGTCTTTGCGCCGCTGGCTAATCGTCTGGGCATTTGGGAAATCAAGTGGGAAATGGAAGACCTGGCGTTTCGCTTCCAGGAGCCCGACACCTACCGCCAGGTGGCCAACTGGCTCGATGAAAAACGCGCCGAGCGCGAGGCCAACGTCGAGCGCCTGCGCGCCACGCTGGAGCTTGACCTGAACGCCAACGGCATGAGCGCCAAGGTCTCAGGCCGACCCAAGCACATCTACAGCATTGTCAAAAAAATGCGCGGCAAGGGCCTCGACTTTGCGCAGATTTACGACGTGCGCGCGCTGCGCATCATTGTCGCCAGCGTGCCCGAGTGCTACGCCGCCCTGAGTTGGGTGCACAACCATTTCATGCCCTTGCCGGAAGAATTCGACGACTACATTGCCAAGCCCAAGGTCAACGGCTATCAGTCACTGCACACGGTGGTGCGCGACAGCGACGGCCAGGTCTGCGAGATCCAGATCCGCACCCAGGCCATGCACGACCACGCAGAAAACGGCGTCGCCGCGCACTGGGCCTACAAAGAGGCCGGCGCCAAGGGCTACGCCGGGGTTTCGGCCAGCAGCGCCTACGACAACAAAATTGCGGTGTTGCGTCAATTGCTTGAATGGGAGCGCGACCTCTCTGGCACTCAGACCCAGGGTGTTTTTGACGATCTGATTTATGTGCTGACGCCTGAGGCGTCGATTGTTGAACTGCCACAAGGCGCCACCGCCGTTGACTTTGCCTACAGCGTGCACACCAGCCTGGGCCACCGCTGCCGCGGCGCGCGCGTTGATGGCGTCATGGTGCCGCTGAACACGCCGCTCAAAAATGGTCAGACCGTGGAAGTCATCACGGCCAAAGAAGGCGGCCCGTCGCGCGACTGGCTTAACCCTGAACAAGGCTATCTGGTCAGCCACCGCGCACGCACCAAAGTGCGAGCCTGGTTCAATGCCCTGGCCATTGCCGAAACAACAGCCAAAGGCCGCGAAGCGGTCGAAAAAATCCTTCAGCGTGAGGGCAAAACCGCTCTTAAGTTGGAAGACCTTGCCTCCCAGCTTGGCTTTACCTCGGCTGACGCGTTGTTCGAGGTGGTGGGCAAGGAAGAATTTTCGCTGCGCGCCATCGAACAGTTGCTGCGTCCCGACGATGTCCCAAAGCATGATCAGCAGGCGCCACTCATCCGCAAACCGCGCCACGACAGCAACCCGAGCAAAGGCGGCTTGCTGGTGGTGGGCGTGGATTCGCTCATGACGCAAATGGCCAAATGCTGCAAACCCGCGCCGCCCGACGCCATTTGCGGCTTTGTCACCCGTGGCAAGGGCGTCAGCGTGCACCGTGCCGACTGCCCAAACCTGAAAGAAATGGTCGCCAAAAACGGCGAGCGCCTGATCGACGTCGAATGGGGCCTGAACCAGGCCGCTGGTGGCTCGGTGTTCCCGGTCGATGTGGCGGTGCAGGCGCAAGACCGCCAGGGTTTGTTGCGCGACATTTCCGAGGTGTTCACCAAGGAAAAAATGAACGTCATCGGCGTGCAAACCCAGTCCATCAAGGGCACGGCCTGGATGACCTTTACCGTTGAAGTGGCCGACGCGGGCCGCCTGCACAAGGTGCTGAGCCTGGTGGCCGAGTTGCCCGGCGTGCGCTCGGCTCGGCGCAGGTAACAATCTCCTGTATTGTCATTGCGACCCTGCCGTATCAGCCCAACACTGCTCACGGACCTTGAACAAAAGCGCCGTCACTGCGAGCGTAGCGCGGCAGTCTATGCAGTTTGGGTTCGTTGATTGTCACGTCGCTGCGCGTCTCGCAATGACAAATTCGGGGGTGTCGCGCGCTGCGTGATGACGCGGTGCCGTGGGGTTATTGGATTTTGGCCAACTCGGCCACCGCTTCGCGCACCGCAGCTTTATCCCCAGCACCGGCAAATTTGCTGTACCTGCCAAGAATAGCCACCATCTGGCCATAGATGCGCGGGTTGGCGGCCATGCATTCTTTTTGCTCCAGAAAGTTGGCGTCGCCCGAAAAATTGCCGACCAGACCACCAGCCTCGGTGATCAGCAGTGAACCGGCGGCCACGTCCCAGGGTTGCAGACCGAGTTCGAAAAAACCATCTGTAAAACCTGCCGCCACATAGGCCAGATCGAGCGCAGCGGCGCCCGGGCGGCGCAGGCCGGAGGTGCGCGCCATCATGTCGCCCATCAGGCGCAGGTAGGTGTTGATGTCGTCATCGGGGCGGTAGGGAAAGCCGGTGGAAATCAGGCATTCCTGTAGGCGGGTGCGCTTGGCGACGCGAATGCGGCGGTTGTTGAGGTAGGCGCCGCGGCCCTTGGTGGCGGTGAACAGGTCGTTGCGGCTGGGGTCGTAAATGACGGCTTGTTCCACTTTGCCTTTGACTGCCAGCGCAATGCTGACGCAGTAAATCGGCAGGCCGTGAATGAAGTTGGTAGTGCCGTCGAGCGGGTCGATGATCCAGACAAAGTCGGAGTCTTGCGCGCCGTGAACGCGGCCCGATTCTTCGGCCCAGATGGCGTGGCCAGGGTAGGCAGTGAGCAGGGTCTCGATGATGGATTCCTCGCAAGCCTGGTCCACCTCAGTGACAAAGTCGTTAACTTGTTTTTGCGAAACGCGAACCGATTCGACGTCGAGCGCGGCGCGGTTGATGAGGGCGCCGGCAGCGCGGGCGGCTTTCACGGCCACGTTGACCATGGGGTGCAGGTTGGAAGGATTCATATCGATTTTTGTAAGACAGACAGAGCAAGCCTGAGTCTGTGTGATGGATGAGCGGTGTGCCACCAGGCGATGCGGGCAGCGACAATAGCGCTATTTTAACGGCCAGTGCCTGGTCCAATTCATGCAGACACCATGCAGACACGCTTTATCCTGATCAACACCAGCCACGCCGGCAACGTTGGCGCCGCAGCGCGCGCCATGAAAACCATGGGCTTTGACGACCTGGTGCTGGTGGCCCCGCGCTGGGCCAACGTGCTCAACCGCGAAGAAACCATCCAGCGCGCCAGCGGCGCCACCGACGTGCTCAAAAACGCCCGCATTGTGGCCACGCTCGACGAGGCGCTCGATGGTATGACGCACTTGTGCGCCACCGCCATGACGCCGCGCGACTTCGGCCCGCCCACGGTGCGCCCGCGTGCGCACTTCGACGCGCTGCTGAAAGCACAAGACACGCCTCACAGCAGTGTTGCCTTTTTGTTTGGCTCCGAGCGTTTTGGCATGCGCAACGAAGACGTTTACCGTTGCCATGCCTGTCTGAGTATTCCGAGCAACCCGCAGTTTGGCTCGCTCAACCTAGGTGCGGCGCTGCAGGTGATTGCCTATGACTGGCGTGAAGCGCTCGGTGGCTACCCGGTGCAGACCGCCACTGCGGAGCCCGTGCTGGCTGACGCCGCGCAAGTGGCCGGCATGCTGGCGCACCTGGAGCAGGGGCTCGCCAGCATCGGTTTTTTGGACCCGCAGTCGCCCAAGAAACTCATGCCGCGCCTGAACCAGTTGTTCAACCGTGCCGCCGTGACGCAAGAAGAAATTCACATCTTGCGAGGCATCGCGAAGATGATGATGAGACCGCAGCCCCTGCCGGCCTCAGAGGTTTCGCCCACCGAATAAACTCAGTCCAATGTTTTCAAGACTCAAATCAGACGTTCAATGCATTTTGGAGCGCGACCCGGCGGCACGCAGCGCCTGGGAGGTGCTGACCTGCTACCCCGGCGTGCACGCCGTCTTGCTGCACCGGCTGGCGCATGCTTGCTGGACGCATGGCTTCAAGTGGCTAGGGCGCTTCATTTCACAGTTATCGCGCTTTTTGACCGGCATCGAAATCCACCCCGGCGCCAAAATTGGCGAACGCGTTTTTTTTGACCATGCCATGGGCGTGGTGGTGGGTGAGACCGCTGAAATCGGCGACGACTGCACCATTTACCAGGGTGTGACGCTGGGCGGCACCTCGCTGTACAAAGGCACCAAGCGCCACCCCACGCTGGGCCGGGGCGTGGTGGTCGGGGCGGGCGCCCAAGTGCTGGGCGGCTTTACTGTGGGCGACAGCGCCAAAGTGGGGTCGAATGCCGTGGTGACCAAACCGGTGCCTGCTGGCGCCACCGCGGTGGGCAACCCGGCGCGCATCATCCAGGCCGAGCTTGACGTCAAGCGCGAAGAAGTAGCCGCAAAAATGGGTTTCTCGGCCTATGGCGTGACGCAAAATGACGACCCGCTGAGCCAGGCCATGCGCGGCCTGATCGACAGCGCCGCCACGCAAGAGCACCAGATCGCCATGATCTGGAAAGCTATCGAACAGCTCAATTGCCCGCGTCAGGTGGTCTCGATCGTGCCGGTAGATGCTGCCCGGCAAGAGCACTTCGAAGCCGACAAACTCAACCAGCTGGTGGGGAAATAGTTATAGCACCCCCAGCCGCTGCTGTAGCAGCGCGCTGCTGGTGGTGTATTGCAGCACCCCCGAGGCTTGTGGGTTCAGATAGGCGGCGGCGGCAAAGGCGGCCAGTGTGGCTTCGTGAAAGCCGCAGACGATCAGCTTCTTTTTACCGGGGTAGCTGTTGATGTCACCCACGGCGTAGATGCCGGCTTCGCTGGTGGCAAACGTCGCTGGATCCACACGGAGCTGTTTACGTTCCATGGCCAGGCCCCAGTCAGCGATGGGGCCGAGCTTGGGGCTGATGCCCTGGCACACCAACAAGGCGTCCAGAGGCAGATTCAGCGTCTGGTCATTGGGTGTGCTGACCGCAATAGCCGTGAGCCGGTCGCCCTGGGCCTCGATGCCGGTGATTTGACCTGTGATGAATGTGATGCGGCCGCTGGCGCGCAGTTGAGCCAGTTTTTCAAGGGCTTGCGGGCTGGCCTGCAGCACGTCGCGCCGGTGCAGCAACGTCACGCTGGCGGCCTGATGCGGGCCTTTGGCCAGGACGACGGCGTTATCGACGGCCGAGTCTTCGCCACCCACCACAACCACGCGTTGACCCGCTAAATGAGCAAGGCGATTCAGGCGATAGAACAGTTGGCGGCCGGCAAACGCTGCCAGCCCGTCGACTTTAAGTTCTTTGGGCACAAAGGCACCCACGCCGGCGGCAATGAACAGGGTGCGGGTCAAGAATTCTTGATTTGGTGTGGCGACGAGCCAGCGGCCATCAACCTGGCGGGTGACCTGGCTGACCTGCTGATTGAAATGAAACGCGGGCTTGAAGGGCGCCACTTGTTCAAGTAGCCGCTGCGTCAGCTCACGGCCAGTGCTGAACGGCAGGCCGGGAATATCGTAAATGGGTTTGTCGGGGTAAAGCTCACTGCACTGGCCGCCAGCTTGCTCCAGCACATCGACCACCTGGGCATGAATGCCTTGAAGCCCAAGCTGAAACGCCTGGAACAATCCCACCGGCCCCGCGCCGATAACGAGGGCGTCGGTGTGGATGGGGGTGGGGTCAGACTGCATGGATTGCCGCGCTTCGCTCGCAATGACGAGTCAAAACACCGTCATCGCGAGAAGCGCAGCGCCGCGGCGATCCAGGGTTTCACGTCGAGGCACTCAGCGGATCAACTCAGACAGCTTGCCGGTTTTGTCTTTCCACTCTTCGGCTTCGGGCAGCGCTGGTTTGCGCTTGGTGATGCTTTTCCAGGTGGGCAACTTGGCCAGTTCGGCGTTGAGCTTGGTCATGTGGCGCTGGTCTTTGGGCACGTCTTCTTCAGCGTAAATGGCGTTCACCGGGCATTCGGGGATGCAGACTGCGCAGTCAATACATTCATCGGGGTCGATGGTCAAAAAGTTGGGGCCTTCGCGAAAACAGTCCACGGGGCAGACATCGACGCAATCGGTGTACTTGCACTTGATACAGGCTTCGGTGACGGTATGGGTCATTTTGAAATTTCTTCGGTTGAATGCAGATGGCGGATTTTAAGGGCTTGGGATCAAGGGCTAGGAGCATAGTGGCATTGCCGCTTTTAAGCCTTGATGTGTATCAATTGACCAAGGCTGCCCCCGCTGTTCTGTGGCTGGCGGTGTCGACCAGCACCAAAGCGCCGAGCACGCGAGACTCGCTGAATGGGCGCACGGCAAGCGATTCTTGTAGCAACAGTTCGACATGGCCGATGCTGTTGGCGGGCAGCGCGGTAGCGTCTTCTTCAGCCAGCGTGTTGATGTCGAGCCGGTGTACCACGCGCTTGACCCGCGCCTTGACCCAACGGTGGCCGTGCAGCGCCCAGTAGGTGCGCCCGGCGACCAGTGGTTCATCATCCATCCAGGCCACGGTAACGTTGAGTTCGCGGCTGGGCGCGGGTGAGTCAATGGCCAGCAGCCAGTCGCCGCGCGACACGTCCACTTCCCGGTCGAGCACAATGCCGGCGCCGTGACCCGCTGGCACGGCGCGCGGCTCGCGGGTGTGGCCCAGCACCTGTGCGACGGTGGCGGTTTGCCCGCTGGGCAGCACCTTGATGCTCTGCCCGACCTGGGCCGTGCCAGCGCCAACGCGGCCCCAAAACACGCGTCGGCCCTGCGATGTGTCGGCGCTGGCAGAAAATTTTTCGACCCATTGCACTGGAAAAGCCAGCGGCAACTGCGTGTCGGCAGGCGTCACCGGAAGTAGTTCCAAAATATCGAGCAGGCTCGGGCCGTTGTAGCCGCACCAGTTGTCGTCGGCCGACGCGACCACGTTGTGGCCCTTGAGCGCGGAAATGGGCACGATGGTGGCGAACTCCAGGCCAGAATCTGACGAGAATTTCTCTAGCGCCATACGGATGTGATTAAAAGCGGTGGTCGCGTTGCAGCCGAGCGCGTCGAGTTTGTTGACCGCGAAGACGATACTGGGCACACGCAGCAAGTGGCACAGTAGCGCGTGTCGGCGCGTTTGCGGCAGTAATTTGAGTGCCGTATCGTGCCATTGCAGCTTGGTGGCGTCGACCAGCACCACAGCGGCGTCGGCGCTGCTGGCGGCGGTGACCATGTTGCGCGTGTATTGCTCATGGCCGGGCGCGTCGCCAATGATGAATTTGCGCCGGGCAGTGTTGAAGTAGCGGTAGGCCACGTCGATGGTGATGCCTTGCTCGCGCTCGGCCGAGAGGCCGTCGGTGAACTGCGCCAGGTCGGCTTCGCCGCTTTTCGAGACGTTGGCCAACTGGTCTTGCAGCACGCTTTTGCTGTCGAGCAGCAGGCGGCCGATTAGCGTGCTTTTGCCGTCGTCTACGCTGCCGCAGGTGATGAATTTGAGGGCAGATTGCGTGTCAAATTCACTTGCTGGCGCAGTCTTGAGTGAGACGGCAGCTGTATTTGTTGCAATGTTCATTTGATTCTTTCGGTATGCCTGATGTTGGATTTTGGTATGCGGTTATTTCGCACTAAAGCTTTTATTTCGCGCGTGTTTTCATCCCAAAACCGCATGCACATGCACCAGTCGCCGCGCCGGGTTTAAGCCTAAAAGTACCCATCTTTCTTGCGCTTCTCCATCGACGCCTCAGAGGTTTTGTCGTCCATTCGTGTGGCACCGCGCTCGCTTACGTCAACCGCCAGCGTTTCCAGCACCACTTGCTCAGGCGTCGCGGCCAGGCTTTCCACCGGGCAGGTGCAGGTGATGTCGCCTACAGTGCGAAAACGCACGTCGCGCGACTGGGCCACTTCGCCTGGTTTCAAGGGGGTCAGATCGGTGACCGGCACCAGCAGGCCTTTGCGCTCGACCACCTCGCGCTTATGGCTGTAGTAAAGCGAGGGCAGTGCGATCTGCTCGCGGGCAATGTATTGCCACACGTCCAGCTCGGTCCAGTTGCTGATCGGAAACACCCGAAAGTGCTCGCCGGGTTGCAGTTTGGTGTTGAACAGCGTCCACAGCTCGGGTCGCTGGTCTTTGGGCTGCCATTGGCCAAAGCTGTCGCGGTGGCTGAAGATGCGTTCCTTGGCGCGCGCTTTTTCCTCGTCGCGGCGGGCACCTCCAATCAGCGCGTCAAAGCGAAATTCTTCAATGGCCTCCAAAAGAGTGACCGACTGGTGCACGTTGCGCGACTCGCCCGGGTGCGCCAGCCGTACCGTGCCGCGTGCCATCGAGTCTTCGACGCTGCGCACGATCAGCTCGGCACCCAGCTCGGCGGCGCGGGCATCGCGAAAGTCGGTGACCTCATGAAAGTTGTGGCCGGTGTCGATCATCAGCAGCGGGTAGGGAATTTTGCCGCCGGTGGCCGGCGTGCCAAAAGCTTTTTCGGCGCATTTAAGCATCACCAGCGAATCTTTGCCACCCGAAAACAGCAGGGTGGGGCGCTCGAAGGCGGCGGCCACTTCGCGCAGGATGTGACAAGCTTCTTCTTCGAGCGCGTCCAGGTGGGCGTTGCTTAAATGGTCGGGGCGGTTGTGGTGCGTCATGGGGTACAGCAGTTCGGGTGGGGTATGTGCGTTCATTTTTTAGTTTCCGTTTGCAGGATCGGGCTGGCTTTGACGTGCAGGCCGCATTCTTTGGCTGACTCATCTTCCCACCACCATCGGCCGGCGCGAAAGTCTTCGCCAGCGGACACAGCCCGGGTGCAGGGCGCGCAGCCGATGCTGGGGTAAAACTGGTCGTGCAGCGGGTTGTAGTCCACCTGGTTTTCGGCAATGTAAAACCACACATCGCCCCAGGTCCACTGGCTAAGCGGGTTGAATTTGACTTTGGCCGCGTCGCTGCGGTCAATCAAAGGCACCTCGGCGCGCGCGCCTGATTGTTCACGGCGCAAGCCGGTGATCCAGGCGTCTTTGCCGGCCAGGGCGCGGCTTAGCGGCTCCATCTTGCGGATGGCGCAGCAGGCTTTGCGCAGGGCAATGCTTTTATACATGGCATCTTGGCCTTCGCGCTCCACGAACCCAATGGCCGCTTCCCGCACTGGTGCAAACACCTGCACCGGCGCCCGTGAAGTGGCTTGCAACCGATCCAGCAGCGCCAGCGTCTCGGCGTGGAGCTGGCCGGTTTCCAGCACAAAAATGCCGATGTTGAGCTGTAGGTGGTTGATCAAATGTGCCAGCACCATGTCTTCGGCACCCAAGCTGCAGGCGAGCGTGATGCGTGGCGCGTCGCCAGTGTGCAGGGGGGCATAATCTTGCGCGGCATGTTGAAGTAGTTCCCGCGTTTCGGCGAGCTTTTCTGCGTAGGTGTTTGAGGCACGGGCATTCAGATCAATGGCGCTCATGCGGCGGCTCCCTGCGTCACAAACTTGGGTTGCGGCTGTGCCGCATCGCCCTGGTAAAAACCGGCGTAATGGCCCAGTTGGCGTTGCGCATGGGCCAGGCTCTGATCGGCACGCAGCACGGCCGAGCTGAAGCCACTGCGCTGCATTTGCAGCAACTGGTCCACCAGCACGTCGCCGGTGGCGCGAATGTCACCCTTGAAATTGAGGCGGCGGCGCAGCAGGTAGGCCTGACTAAAGGCCCGGCCATCGGTGAACTTGGGAAAGTTCAGCTCGATGCGCGTGATGCCGTCCAGCGCAAAGGTGCCCGGGTCGGCGTCGTTGGCGAGGGTCATCACCTGCAAACCCGCGGGCGTTTGGGTTGCGGCGTCAGAAGGAATCAGTTCAAGCGTGTTCATGTTCAGGAGCCTCCAGGGTTCAATCGGTTGCCGCCTCGGCGGTAGCCAGGTGCACATGCAGTGTGCGCCCGCCGTCGCGGGTTTCGTGGCGCACCGCGTTGGCGGCCAGCTTGAAGGGGTCAGGGCCGACACGGCGGACGCAGTCGATGAAGCTTTCACCCGCCTTGCGGTATACGCGGTAGCTGTCGATCAGCGCCTCCACCACGTCGGTTACCTCGCTGGCCGCAAACGACGGGCCTATCACCTTGCCCGGCACAGCGGCGCCGCTCAAAGTACTGCCATCGGAGCCGCCGAGCGAAATCTGGTACCACTCGCGGCCGTCCTTGTCCACGCCCAGCACGCCGATGTGGCCGGTGTGGTGGTGGCCGCAGGAGTTCATGCAGCCGCTGATGTGCAGGTCGATAGGCCCGAGGTCAAACAGTTCGTCCAGGTCTTGAAAACGCTCGGTGATGGCTTGGGCCAGCGGGATCGAGCGGGCGTTGGCCAGCGCGCACAAATCTCCGCCAGGGCAAGTGATCATGTCGGTGAGCAGACCGATGTTGGCTTTCGCCACGCCCAAGGCGCGGGCCGCTTGCCACAGCGCTGGCAGGTCGTGTTCAGCCACCCAGGGCAGCAGCAGGTTTTGCTCGTGGGTGACGCGCACCTCACCGGCGCTAAAACGGTCGGCCAGGTCGGCGGCGGCGTCAAGCTGGTCGGCGGTGGCGTCGCCCGGCGCATGGCCCAGGCGCTTGAATGACAGCGTGACCGCGCGCAGCGCCGGGTTTTTGTGGGCACGCACGTTTTGTTTGAGCCAGCGCTGGTAGTCGGGTAAATCGGTTGCGCACAAAGAGGTGGATTGCCGCGCTTGGCTCGCAATGACAGGCGTGCCGTCATCGCGAGACCGCAGGCCGTGGCGATCCATGGTGGTCGGCGGCTGGAAATGGGCCGAAACACGGTCCAGCTCAGCCTGGGGAATGGCATGGGCAGCACCGTCGTGCGCCAGAATGCTTTCGAACTCGGCCTCGACCTCATCGACAAAACGTTGGCCCTCGGCCTTGACCAGTATCTTGATGCGCGCCTTGTAGAGGTTGTCGCGGCGGCCGAAGCGGTTGTACACACGCACCACGGCCTCAAGGTAATTGAGTATCTGTTCCCAGGGCAAAAACTCGCGCAGCGTGCTGGCAATCACCGGCGTGCGACCCATGCCGCCGCCGACCAGCACCGTGAAGCCAACCTGACCCTGCGCGTTGCGGCGCAGGTGCAGGCCCACGTCGTGCCACGCTGTGGCGGCGCGGTCTTCCAGCGCGCCGGTGATGGCAATTTTGAACTTGCGCGGCAAAAAGGCAAACTCGGGGTGCAGCGTGCTCCACTGGCGCATGATTTCGGCGTAGGGGCGCGGGTCGATGGCTTCGTCGGGCGCAATGCCGGCCAATGCGTCAGACGTGATGTTGCGGATGCAGTTGCCGCTGGTCTGGATGCCGTGCATATCGACCGTGGCCAGCAGGTCCATCACGTCGGCGCTTTTGTCCAACGGGATCCAGTTGAACTGCACGTTTTGGCGCGTGCTGAAGTGGCCGTAGCCAACCGGCAGGTGCGGCGTGCCGAGCTCGGCCTGGGTGTCGCTGGCGTGCTGGTAAACGGCGGCGCTGGGCTGGTCATAGTCGCGGGCAATTTTTGCCAGCACGCGCAGTTGGCGGCTGGCCAGTTCACCATAAGGCACGGCTACGCGCAGCATGGGTGCGTAGCGCTGCACATACCAGCCGTTTTGCAGGCGCAGCGGGCGAAATTCATCGTCCTTGAGCTCGCCGCCCAAATGGCGTTCAAGCTGGTCGCGGTACTGGGCGGCGCGCTGGCGAACAAATTGGCGGTCAAAGTCGGTGTATTGGTACATGGTTTGGTCAGTGGTCGCGGTTTGTCAAAAATTGGCGTCTAGAGCGCAATCAGCTTCGTGCCGGCATAGGCCAGCAGCACCGACAGCAGCGAGCGGATCACGCGCTCGGGCACGCGGGTCATGAAGTGCGAACCTAGCCAGATGCCCGGTAGCGAGCCGGCCAGCAGCAGGCCCAGCATCGACCAGTTCACCGAGCCCAGCGAGGCGTGGCCAGCGCCGGCCACCAGCGTCAGCGGCACGGCGTAGGCAATGTCGGCGGCCACAATGCGCGGCAGCGGCAGCATGGGGTAGAGCACCATCAGCGCGGTGACGCCAATGGCACCGGCGCCCACCGAGGTCAGCGACACCAGCGTGCCGATGAGCGCGCCAAACAACAGCGGCAGGCTCCAGTGGCGCGGTGTGGTGGCAGCAGCTTCCTGGCCAGCGGCAATGCGTGTTGGGGCGGCCTTGCCGCGCAGCGCCTTGTACAGCGTGGCCGCAGCGGTGAGCAGCAGCGCCACACCCAGTGTGGAGGTCATCAGGTGTTGAACTGCGGCGTCGGCCGGGCCCACGGTTTTAAGCACCCACAGCGTGATCAGTGCGGCCGGAATGCTGCCCGCGCTCAAGAGCAGCACCACGCGCCAGGGCACCAAGCCAGAGCGCGCCATTTTCACGGTGCCGCCCATTTTGGTGAAGGCAGCAAAAAGCAGGTCGGTACCGACCGCCAAGTAGGGTTTAACGCCGAAGACAAAAATCAAAATGGGTGTCATCAGCGAGCCGCCGCCCACGCCGGTCAAGCCAACCACGATCCCCACAAAGAACCCGGCAAATATGAAAGCGATGTCATGCATGGGGCGGACTTTAGCGCGATCAGGATATATTTCAAACTACATTTAAATGATTATCATATTCTGCAAAGACATATAGAAGACGCCTTGCGTTGGTCTGGATGCCATTTCATCAAGGTATCATGACGCCTCGTTTTGCAACGGCCTCCGTTTTGGCCGTTTCGCCTTGTTCAAGCTGTCTTTACAGATTTCCGTGCGTCTCAATTCCATCAAGCTATCAGGCTTCAAGTCGTTTGCCGAGCCCACCAATTTTTTGCTGCCCGGGCAACTCGTTGGCGTGGTCGGGCCCAATGGCTGCGGCAAATCCAACATCATGGACGCCGTGCGCTGGGTGCTGGGCGAGAGCAAGGCGTCGGAATTGCGCGGCGAGTCGATGCAGGATGTGATCTTCAACGGCACCACCATGCGCAAGCCCGCCAGCCGCGCCAGCGTCGAGCTGGTGTTCGACAACGACGACCACCGCGCCGGCGGCCAGTGGAACCAATTTGGCGAAATTGCCGTCAAGCGCGTGCTCACGCGCGACGGCAACAGCAGCTACCTCATCAACAACCAGGTGGTGCGCCGGCGCGACGTGCAGGATGTGTTTTTAGGCACCGGGCTGGGGCCGCGCGCTTATGCCATCATCGGCCAGGGCACCATCAGCCGCATCATCGAAAGCAAACCCGAAGAATTGCGCCTGTTCCTGGAAGAGGCGGCGGGCGTGTCCAAATACAAGGAGCGGCGCCGCGAAACCGAAAGCCGCCTGGGCGACACGCGTGAAAACCTGACGCGTGTTGATGACATTTTGCGTGAGCTCAATGCCAACCTCGATAAGCTTGAAAAGCAGGCCGAAGTGGCGCAAAAGTTCAATACCCTGACCACCGACGGCACGCGCAAGCAGCACCAGCTCTGGTTTTTGAAGCGC
>PFUD01000171.1 GCA_002789915.1 Comamonadaceae bacterium CG_4_9_14_3_um_filter_60_33
CAACGCCCTGCTCAAGGACGGCGGCCTGGTGCTGAACCACGGTATCACCTCCACCGATCCGGACAGCGGCGTGACACCTCTGGGGGCGGCGGGTTTCATCGAGAAATACGTCTTTCCAAATGGCGAGCTGCCGCACATCAGCCTGGCGCTCAAGGCCCTGCAAAGCGGCGGGCTGGAGGCACTCGACGTGGAATGCCTGCGCCGCCATTACGCCCGCACGCTGGCCTGCTGGTCGGAAAATTATGAGCAGCACATCGAGGCCATTCACGCGCTGGTCAGCGAGACCACCTACCGCGTCTGGCGCATCTATCTGGCCGGCTGCGCCCATGCGTTTGAGCAAAACTGGGTGTCGCTGCACCAGGTGCTGGCATGCAAGGCCGGCACCTGCGAAGCACTCAACCCGACACCCTGGTCACGCGCCTACATGTACGCCTGATTTGCGGCGCTGATGTCAGCGGTAATGGCGAAGTATCCGATAGCGCTGCTGTTTCTGGCCCGTGGAAAGCACCAGCGCAAAATCATTGACCGGCCACACCACGGGCACACAGGCTTCGGGCGCAACAGCAGCCTCGGCATGGCGCGCCAGCGTGATATGCGGCATATAGGGCCGCTTGTCCAGCGCAAGATCAAGCACGCGCAGCGCCTGGCCGAGCGCCTCATGCAAGTTCTTCAGGGCCGCAGGCAGCTCAGAAGCACACAGCACGGCAAGGCCTTGGGGCCAGAGCCTGGGTTGGTCGAATACCAGATTGAAAACCAAGTCAAGAGGCTGGAATGGCAGCGCAACAGCAGCGGCAATCGCTTGCACTTTTTCGGCTGCCACATCACCCATGAAATGCAGGGTGACATGCCAGTCTGCTGGCGCATAGCGCACACAGCCTGCGGGCCACAGCCATTGATCGGCATGGGCGGCCAGTTGCACGCGTACGCTGTCATCAGGCCAAAGCGCCAGAAAAAGGCGCTGGCTCGATGATGCAGCGGGTTGACCCGTGTCCATGCTTGCTCTTCGTTGCGTTTCGGTGCGTTTCGGTTGTGCAAAGACATTACATTAGCAGCATTCGCTTTTCCGTCAACATCCACTCAAACAGGCACTCGCACATGAACGCCCACACCCTTGGCAAACTACTGGTGCTAGGCCAGTTTGGCAGCTTGGGCGCCTTGGTCGTGCTGGCGGCAGCGCAATTCATGCAGCATTCGGCGCCAGCACTGGCCTGGCTGGCGCTGGGCTTGAGCGGGCTGATGGGCGTGTGGGCGCTAACGGCCAACCAGCCCGGCAACTTCAACATTCACCCCACGCCGCGCGCTGGTGGCAAGCTGGTGGCGCATGGCCCCTACCGCTGGATTCGCCACCCGATGTACACAGCTGTGATGTTGCTGGGCCTTGCTTGCGCCCTGACGCTCGGCAATGTTATGGCTTGGCTGCTCTGGGGCGTGTTGTGTGTGATGCTCGTGTCCAAGGCCGTGCTCGAAGAACGCTGGATGGCGGCACTGCATCCGACCTATGCGCAGTACCAAGCGCGCACGCGCTGGTTCATTCCGTTTCTGCTGTAACTGGCATCAGACTGGCCAGCACCTTGTCAACGCGCTTGCCATCGAGGTCCACCACCTCGAACAACCAGCTCGCGCACTCAATTTGCTCGCCAGTCACCGGCATGTGGCCGCTCACCGCCATCAGCAAGCCGGCCAGCGTGTTGTAGCGGCCGCGCTCCTCCAGCGGCAGCTCGTCCAGGTCAAGACGGGCCTTGAGCTCGCTCACCGGCATCATGCCGTCAAGCAGCCAGCTGCCATCGTCGCGCTGCACCGCCCAGGCTTCGGTCTTGGCGCTGGGCTGTAGCTCGCCGGTGATCGCCTCCAGCAAATCGTGCGGCGTGAGCATGCCCTGCACCACGCCATATTCGTCCACCACCAACACCAGGCGCCCGACCTTGGCGCGAAACTGCTCCAGCAAGGCCATGCCGCTGAGGGTTTCGGGCACAAAGACGGCCGGGCTGGCATAGTCTGCCAGCGTGCCCGGCGCAGCCACCCCCAGCTCAAGCATGTGCGCGACGCTGATCTTGCCGACCACATCTTCCAATGAGCTGCGGCACACCGGGTACCAGGAATGCGCACGCTGGGCACCATCCGTGCCCACTTTTTGCAGCGCCTGGGCCACGCTGATGCCAGCATCGAGCCAGTCCACCTCGGCGCGCGGCACCATCAGCGAGGTCAACTGCCGGTCATCCAGACCAAACACGTTTTGCACCATTTGGTGCTCTTGCTGCTCGATCACGCCAGCGTCAACGCCCTCTTCCAGGCTGGCAGAAATTTCTTCTTCGGTCATGCCGCGCACCGCGTTGGTGTCGATGCGCAATAGCCTGAGCATGGCGGCAGTGGAACCCGAGAGCAGTTTGACAAACGGCCCCGCTGCCCGGGCCATCCACAGCATGGGGCGCGACACCCAGCGCGAGACCTGTTCCGGGTACAACTGGCCGATGCGCTTGGGCACCAGTTCGCCAAAAATGATGGTGGTGTACGTGATGGTGGTCACCACCAGCGCCGTGGCAGCCAGAGCCGCGCCCTTCTCGGCCATGCCCCAGCTCTGAAACAAGGTGGCCAGCCCGGCGCTGAATGCGGCCTCGCCCACAATGCCGTTGATCACACCGATCGAGGTGATGCCGACCTGCACCGTCGATAAAAACTGGTTTGGATTATCGAGCAGTGTCAGCGCCGCCTGGGCGCCCTTGTCACCAGCTTCAGTCATGGCGTTGAGCCGCGACTTGCGACTGGCGGCCAGCGCCAGCTCGGACATGGCAAAAACGCCATTGAGCAGGGTCAAGAAAACAATCAGCAAAAATTCCATAGACTTCATTCAATTTCTAAACTATTTCTGTCCAGGCGTCGAGCCGCAGGCATTGCAAGTGCAAGACAAGCCGAAGCAACAACGACAGGGATGGTTTAGAAATGGAATCAAACGACAATTGAGAGCATGGCACTTTACCTTATTGGCGACGTGCAGGGCTGCGACATCGCCTTGCAACGTTTACTTGACACCATTTCCTTTTCACCTAGCCGGGACACGCTCTACCTTTTGGGCGACCTGGTCAACCGCGGCCCCGACTCGGCGGGGGTGCTGCGCCGCCTGATGGCTTATGGCGACGCTGCGCAATGTTTGCTCGGTAACCACGACCTGCACTTGCTGGCGGCCGCAGTGGGCGCGCGCCGACCCAGCCGCAAGGACACGCTGGGCGAGGTGCTGCAAGCGCCCGACCGCAACGCCATGCTGGCCTGGCTGCGTCAGCAGCGCATGGCTTTTTTGTTGCAACACGAAGCCCGGTCTTACCTGATGGTGCACGCCGGTGTGCTGCCAAGCTGGAGCGCCACACAGACCATGGCGCTGGCGGGTGAATTTGAAGCGGTGTTGCGCGGCCCCGACCTGAATGACTTTTTGCATCAGATGTACGGCAACACAGCGAACCACTGGGACGACCACCTGACAGGCGCCGAGCGCTTGCGGGTGATTGTGAACACCCTGACGCGGCTGCGCTTTTGTACCCCGGAGGGTGTCATGGAGTTTGGGTGCAGCGACGGCGCCCATGCCGCACCGCCAGGCTACCTGCCTTGGTATGACGTGCCCGGGCGCAAAACCGCCGATGTCACGGTGGCGTTTGGCCACTGGTCCACGCTGGGCTGGCTGGGCCGCGATGATGTGTTCGCGCTCGATTCAGGTTGCGTTTGGGGTGGGCAGTTAAGCGCGCTGAAACTAGGAAGTGGTGCGCAAGCGCATGAACTCATTCAGGTGCAGTGTGAGCAGGCGCAAAAGCCGGGTTAACTTCAGGCGGACTGGAACAGCGCGGGCACCTTGCGTTTGGTCTTGATGTTGCTCGACACGGTGCGCGCACCCGGGCGCCCGGCAGCGGCTTCCCAGGAGGGCGCAGCATCCGCAGGCAAAGACGGTTCGTAAGGCCTTTCAAAGAACGGGTCTTGCGCCACCGGACGGCTGCGCCGGGCATCGGCACGCGGACCACGGGCAAAATCTTCGGGGCGACGCTGGTCGCTGCCGTCTTCACGGTAGAGTCGGCGGCCGTCGTTGATGTGGCCCTGCTTGCGGATGTCGGGCAGGTTTTCTTCAAACACCAGCGCTTCGAGTTCGATCTTGGTCTTGAGCAGCTTCTCGATGTCGGTCACCAGGCGCTGGTCGCTCTTGGCGACAAAGGTCACCGCCAGTCCAGCCGCACCCGCGCGGCCGGTTCGGCCAATGCGGTGCACATAATCTTCGGAGTGGAACGGAATATCAAAGTTGAACACCGCCGGCACGTCCTTGATGTCAAGGCCGCGCGCGGCCACATCGGTGCAAACCAGCAGATCAACTTCACCGCTCTTGAATGATTCGAGCGCCTTCAAGCGTTCATCCTGGTTTTTATCGCCGTGAAGTGCAGTTGTTTTTAGGCCTTCGTGCTCGAGTGAACGCGCCAGGCGGGCACAGCCGAGTTTGCTGTTGACAAACACAAAGGCCTGCTTGATGCCCCGCGCCTTCAACACATGGTGCAGCGCGTGGCGCTTGTCGTCGCCTTCGACACTGTAAAAGTGCTGCTCCACCGTCGAGGCTGCAGCATTGGAACGCGCCACCTCGATGGTCACCGGGTCTTGCAGGTAGCTGCTCGCAAGGCGCTTGATTTCCGACGAGAAGGTGGCCGAGAACAGCAGCGTGATGCGCTGTTTGGGCAGGTAACTCAGAATGCGCTGCAGGTCAGGCAAAAAGCCGATGTCGAGCATGCGGTCGGCCTCGTCGAGCACCACGTACTCGACCTGGTTGAGCACACAGTTTTTCGCTTCGATGTGGTCCAGCAGGCGTCCTGGTGTGGCCACCAGCACCTCGACACCCTTTTTCAACTCAAGGGTCTGCGGCTTCATGTCCATGCCGCCAAACACCACGGCGCTGCGCAAATTGGTGTACTTACCGTACAGCTCAACCTGCTCGGCCACCTGCACGGCGAGCTCGCGCGTGGGCAACAGCACCAAGGCACGCACTGGGTGGCGTGCGGGCGAAGTCGAGGCGTTTTCGTGCTTGAGCATGCGCTGCATCAGTGGCAGCGCAAAGGCTGCTGTTTTGCCAGTGCCGGTTTGGGCGGCGCCCATCACGTCGCGGCCTTGCAGCACCACAGGAATGGCCTGGGCTTGGATGGGGGTCATCGACTCGTAACCCATCTCGGCCACGGCGCGGGCCAGCGGTGCGGCCAATTGCAGTTGGGCAAAGGCCATGGTGGGGGTGTCAGAGTTCAGTTCAGCGGAAATTTCAGAGGTCAAATCGGTCATTCAATGCCAGGTTTCAGATGCTATCGATCCGATAGCCGGTGCTGCCCCACGGATCAGGACAATCTTGCATTATCGTACAACGCTCACAAAGCGCGCGCCGAGAAGGTGTCGCAGCCCTTGACATCCCCGGTTTTCAAGCCGGTCTGAAACCAGCGTTGGCGCTGGGCACTGGTGCCGTGGGTGAAGCTGTCGGGCACCACCTGGCCGGTGCTGGCGCGCTGCAAGGCGTCGTCGCCAATACGGGCGGCGGCGTTCATGGCTTCCTCCACATCACCCGCCTCAAGCAATTGGCGTGCCGCCTGCGCCCGGTTGGCCCACAACCCGGAAAAACAATCGGCCTGCAACTCCAGACGCACGCTCAGGGCGTTGTACTCAGTCTGGCTGACGCGGCCGCGCATCTGGTCCATCTTGGTGGTGATGCCCATCAGGTTTTGCACATGGTGGCCCACCTCGTGGGCAATCACATAGGCCTGGGCGAAATCGCCAGGCGCGCCCAACTGGTTTTTCAGGGTCTCGTAAAAGTCAAGGTCGATGTATACCGTCTGGTCCGGCGGGCAGTAAAACGGTCCCATCGCCGCCTGGCCCTGTCCGCAGGCGGTGGACGTTGTACCGCGAAACAGCACCAGCTTGGGCTCCTGGTAGGTCGCCCTACCCTGCACGAACACGGCTTTCCAGACGTCTTCGGTGTCGGCCAGGACGGTCGACACAAACGCTGCCATGCGGTCATCTGCCGGAGGTTTCTGGGCGGGGGCCGATTGGGTTTGCCCCTCTGTGCCGCCGCCGGTGAGCACATTGAGCACCGTGATCGGGCTGACCCCGAGAAAATAAGACACCACCAGCGCGATGGCTACCGAGCCGATGCCGATACTGCGACCGCCCACGCCGCCACGGCCGCTGCGGCGATCCTCAACATTGTCTGACTGGCGATTGCCTTCCCATTTCATGGCCTTGCTCCTTTTGAGCTCACGCCTTGGGCAGCGTCACGCCACGCTGGCCCTGGTACTTGCCACCGCGGTCCTTGTAGCTGGTCTCGCAGACTTCGTCGCTCTCGAAAAACAGCACCTGGGCACAACCCTCGCCAGCGTAAATCTTGGCCGGCAGCGGCGTGGTGTTGCTGAACTCCAGCGTCACGTAGCCTTCCCACTCGGGCTCGAACGGCGTTACGTTGACGATGATGCCGCAGCGCGCATAGGTGCTTTTTCCCAGGCAGATGGTCAGCACATTGCGCGGAATACGAAAGTACTCCACGGTGCGCGCCAATGCAAAGCTGTTGGGCGGGATGATGCAGACATCACTGTTGAAATCAACAAAGCTCTTTTCATCGAAATTCTTCGGGTCCACCACGGTGCTGTGGATGTTGGTGAACACCTTGAACTCGGGTGCGCAGCGGATGTCGTAACCGTAGCTGCTGGTGCCATAGCTGACAATCTTGTTGCCAGCCGCATCCTGGCGAATCTGGCCGGGCTCAAAGGGCTCGATCATGCCGTGCTGCTCGGCCATGCGGCGGATCCATTTATCACTTTTGATCGTCATCGGGTTCAACTCCTCGGGTTGAGCGGATTGTATGCAGCAGGCTCAGAAACGGGCATACTTGGAAGCATGAATTTAAAAGGTCCAAGACTCAGTCGAATCGTGGCGCCCCTGGTCTTTACCCTGACCGGGTGGCATGCTGCTGCCCAGGAACTTGCCTTGCCCCACCCCGTGTATTTGAATTTGTTTGAGCAGGCTCGGGCGCATGAAAACGGTGAGGGCGTGGCTCGCAACCCGCTCTTGGCGGCCATGTTGTATTGCGAAGCGGCGCGTCAGGGCGACCGCGATGCCCAGTACAACCTGGGCTGGATGTACGCCAACGGCCGCGGCGTGGTGCGCGACGATGCCGCCGCAGCGTACTTGTTTCAAGCCGCTGCCGCGCAGGGCATTGAGGCCGCGCAACGTGTGTTGGTAGCGCTTGGCAACCCGACGGCTGAGATGCCTGAATGCCTGCGCGCCCCCGAGCCTGAACCCGTTCCCGATGTGCCGCTGGTAGCGGCGATGCCGCGCGTCGATTACACCCTGATTGCGCCGAAAAATATTTTCAATCTGGTCATGAAACTGGCGCCGCAGTTCAATGTGGAACCGCAATTGGCGCTGGCCATCATGGCGGCCGAGTCCAACTTCAACCCGCAGGCCGTGTCCCCCAAAAACGCCCAGGGGCTGATGCAACTCATCCCCGAAACCAGCGCACGTTTCAATGTGAAAAACGCCTTTGACCCAGCGCAAAACATTCGCGGCGGACTCACCTACCTGCGCTGGTTGCTGGCTTATTTTGAAGGCGATGTGGCGCTGGTTGCTGCCGCTTACAACGCCGGCGAAGGCACTGTGGAGCGCTATCGGGGTGTGCCGCCCTACATGGAAACGCGCAACTACGTGCAACGCATCTTGAGAAATTTTGGTGACAAACACCACCCGTTTGAGGCCAGGGTGACGCGCCCGTCACCGGGCATGAAAATCAAACTCCCCCCCAATATGCAATGACCCGAATTCTTCTGGTTTGCATGGCCAATGTCTGCCGCTCGCCGATGGCGTATTCAGTAGCCCGGCAACTGGCGCGCGAGGCCGGTCTGGCTGGCCTGTTGAAGTTTGACTCGGCTGGCACCCATTCACCAACCACGGGCAGACGCATGGATGCCCGCGCCAATGCAGCGCTGATGAGCCGCGGCTATGCGCCTGAAAAAACGCGCTCCAAACGCATCGGCGAGCAGGACTTTGAGCGCTTTGACCTGATACTGGCCATGGACAGCGGCAACCTCGAAGCGCTGCAACGCCAGTGCCCGCCCTCACACCAACACAAGTTGCGCTTGCTGTTGTCTTATGCGCCGGAAACAGGCGCGACCGAAGTGCCAGACCCCTATTACGGCGACACCGCTGGTTTTATGCGGGTGCTCGACCTGTGTGAAGCCGCGCTGCGGGGCTTGATGGCAAAACTTGCCTGACCGCGTGCTATCTCAGGCGTCAGACTGATGGTCGGAAATATGGGTATCCGCAAAAAACGAGTTAGCCAATTTGACGGCGATGCCCACCAACGCATCTTTACGATCCACCCGAACCACCTCACCCGAGCACACCATTTTGAGGGATTCACCGTTGACAAGCACGTCCACCGTAAAACTCACCTTAGCGCCCGACGCGGGTTCGGCGCTGGTTTCAAAATACACACCGGTTGCGCTGATGTTCCGGGTAACACCGGGTGAACCATTGATCTCCATGGGCAACTCAGAAATAAATCGGTTGGCGGCTCTTTGATTGTCACCAGCAGGCATCGAATTTTGTGGCTGAGTGCTTTTCATGTCTCGGTCAGTTAGGTTTGATATTCATCCATTCGTCAAGCAGAAATTATGCCTGACGAATGGCGTACCTCAAATGTATGTAAAAACAAAAGCTTACGTGCGTCCGGTCGTTAATTTTTTGCAATTTCCTGTTGCAACTGTAAAATAATCCGACACTTATTCAGCGCATTAACAGTTTGGCACAGAACTAAATCGACCTGTAAACTCAAGGCAAATTCATTCTTGAGGCAGCGCTATGATTTTTGTAATGTGGGTTCAGCATTGGGACCATGATGCGCATTAGACGCTCCCTGAATCAGGGCTTGCGCAAGCTGTTTGCGTTTTTGCCGCGCAAGACGCGATTTGCCATCTATCGCTCGTTTGTTGAATGCAATCCCAACCCTGATCCGCGCCTGGTCCTGAAGATCGCCGAGACCCAGGAAGAGCTTGAGGCTTGCTTCAAGCTTCTGCACGATGCCTATGTGAGCAGTGGCTTCATGAAGCCTGACCCGTCGGGCATGCGTGTCACCATCTACCACGCCTTGCCAACCACCACCACCCTGTGCGCCAAGTTCGATGACGAAGTGGTGGGCACCATATCGCTCATTCGCGAGAGCCTGTTTGGTTTTCCGCTGCAGGCCATCTTCGACCTCACCGAGGTACGAAGCCTCAAGGGGCAGATTGCCGAAGTGTCCGCCTTGGCGGTGCACCCCAAATTTCGCAAGACCGGCGGCACCATTTTGTTCCCACTGATGAAGTTCATGTACAACTACTGCACGACCTTCTTCGACACCCGCCACCTGGTGATTGCGGTCAATCCGAACCGCATTGAAATGTATGAATCGCTGTTGTTCTTTCAGCGGCTCAGTGAAAACTCGGTTGAAAACTACGACTTTGCCAACGGTGCACCCGCCGTTGGCGCCACGCTCGACTTGCTAAAAGCCCCAGCGATTTTTGAGAAGGTGTACGCAAAGAAGTCACTGCGGCGCAATCTGCATCACTACTTTATCGAGGCCGTGCTGCCCAATATTGTGTTGCCCGGTCGGCGCTACTTCACCACCAATGATCCGGTCATGACGCCCGAACTGCTGGACTACTTTTTCAACCAACGCACCCAGGTATTTGCCCAGCTGGACGTGCGCAAAAAACAGCTGCTTCACGCCATTTACGACTTGCCGGCGTTTCAGGCCGTGTTGCCCAAAGCGGACGACACTCAGGTGCAGCAAGTACTGCGCAGTCACCAGCGTTTTTCGGTCAAATGTCCCGGCACACTGACAGTGACCATCGCCGCCAGCCAGCAGATTTTCACCATGATGGTGGTTGAATTGTCATTGCCCGGATTCGAGGTTTTTTCGCGCGTGTCATTGCCACTGGGTGTCTGGGGCGAAGTCATCATCGATCTGGGTCAAGCTGAAAGATCCACCATCAAGGCGGTCGCCCTGCGTGACCAGTCCAATGGCCTACACGGTTTTTACGCCTTCAAATTGGCCGAGCCGGATTTGCCCTGGCGCAAATTTGTCAGCGCCATGGAGTCTGCCACCACCCACGATGACCTGGAAAATGCCACCCGCTTCATGCAAGAGTGATCCCCAAGCAGCTTGTGTGGTGTTGCACGCCAGCGTCACTGTCCGGCATACCTTTGCAGCAGCTCACGCACAAACCTCGACGGTATGGCGTAGCTGATGCCCGACGGATGGGTGAGCGCGGACTCGCGCGTGCCCTTGATCAGCACCATGTTCACCACGCCCAGCACCTCACCGGTTTCGGGGTCGAACATCGGGCCACCGCTGTTGCCCGGATAAGCTGTGCCGTCGAGCTGAAAAATATCAAAACTGTTGCTACCACGCAGACTGCGGATAGCCTGCGGACTGAGTTGGCGTGCGTTCTGGGTGGGCAAGGCTATGGCCGCAATCGACGCCACCGTGCCCCGGTGTGTCACCGGCGAAAAACCCAAGGTGCCACCAATCGGAAAACCCATGAAAGCAACGCTTTTCCCCTCCTGAACCGCTTCGGAGTCGCCCACCTTGAAAGCCGCGTGCGCCGGGCCATCGAACTTCAGCAGAGCCAGGTCATGCAGTGCGTCAACCTCGAGCACAGTCACCGGCCGCATCTGTAACTCGCCTTGACCCAGCCTGAGTTGCACTACCAGGCTGGCATCGGGATCAGCTTTGGCTGACGGCGGCAGCACATGGGCATTGGTGACCAGCAGATTGCCCTGGGTTTGCTGATCTGGCGCCACCACAAAGCCAGTGCCGCGCATGCTGAAGCGAGGGCTGTTGGTGGCCTTGTAGGTACCCACCAGGGCGATGGCCGGCTTGACCTGGGCGATGGTGCTGGCCAGATCGGCACGCGACGGCATGGCGCCCAGGGACACAGCGATCGTCAGCGCACAAATCAAAAATTTGAATTTCATTTCTTCTTTTTCGGGAAATGGCGCATCCATGCCTTGCGCACCAAGTGCGGCACCATCAGGCGCAAGGGCATGCGCAGCGCGTGGGAGCGCACGTAGAGCAGCCATCGGGCCAGGCCGGTCCAGCGGGTGTTGCAACTCGGATGATCGGGCTTTAGCGCCAAGCCAAGCAGCCAGGCCATGACCATGCGCGCCGGAGCGCCAGGGCCGAGTTGAGCGACTCGCTCGGTGAAGCGGTCAGGTGCTGACAGGCCAAACAGACGCTTAATATGAAAAAGGGTGTGGAACAGGGGAATTTGCAGACCCAGCTCATCGGCACGGTCGAACAAACCCGGCCAAAAATTTGCCTGCGGCTGGAAATGCTCAAGCAGGTCTTTCAAGTCCAGCAAGTCACGCATGCCGTGGTCAAACTCGCCTTCCTGGAACAAGTGCACGGCGCTGTGCAGCACCATGTCTGGCGGCGCAAGCGTGTACAGGCCAGTGATGCCCCGCAAGGGCTGGACCTTTCCCAGCAGCAGTTGGCCATCGACATGAAAGCGGGAGGTGGGCGGGGTGATGGTGTGGTGCAGGTCAATGTAGGTGTTGCGTTGCACATGGCGCAGCGGCGGAATCTCGTGCATCCATTCACGGTAATAGCGCTGGTTGTAGGCGTCGCGCTCATCGCTGATCCAGCCTGCGGCAAACAAGGCGCCTTCCACCGCGTCGATTTGGTCGCGCGGCACCATCAGATCGATGTCGGCAAACAGCCGTCCGCGTGCCGCCGGCAAATTAGCCATCAAATACGCGGCGCCCTTCAACAGCACGACGGGTGCGTCGATGCCGCGCAACGCCCGCTGTATGCAGTCCACCTCCCACCGCACCTCAAATTGCTGGCGTTCTGCCAGCCGCAGGGCGCCTTCGAGATGCGGCCTGGGGCCGTCCGGCACGGCAGCCAGCCAGCCTTGGTCCAGGTGATGCGCGGCCAGGCGGGCGATCAGGCGCGCTCTGCGCGCCTGCCCCAACAGCGTTTCCCAGTCGCGGAGACCCAGTTCCGGCCGAACGTCAGACCGGGCCCAGATGGATGCAAGCAAGCCAGAACTCAAACCTTGCTCCCTTGCGCGGCCAGTTCGTCAAACACTGCCACCGCGTCGTCGAGTTGGCTGTACTGAAAGTCATAACAATCGCTGGCATCAATCACGTCGGAGAGCACTTCAAACCCTTTTAGTCCCAGCACCATGTAATTGAAGGAGTTGCGCCCCAGTTCCAGCATGCTGTTGGCTTTGGAGCGCGCGGTCAACTGTGGCGCTGCGCCTGCCACATACTTCGGAAAAATCACCCAACGCGGGCGCGCAGTTTCGTGGATGCGCTGCAGATGCTCGACGGGAACCTTCAAGAGCGCCACACTGCCCTTGGATGTGTCATGCACCGTATCACTGAGTACCGCGCCTGGCACAAATTGGCGGATGACGTCAATCGACTTGTTTTTCAGGCTGATGGGCCGCCCCAAGGGTGTGATGGATGCATCCGTCAACGAGATCAGCGCCAATTCGTCCGACAGCAGTCGCCAGCCGCGGTGCACCAGGCCGGCGCACAGGGTGCTCTTGCCCGAGCCGGGCGGCGCCGGCATGATCACGGCGCAGCCGTTGCGCTCGATGACGGCCGAATGCAGCAGCAGATAGTGGTGTGCGTGCATGGAAATGCACCAGTTCATCGACCACTCAAGCAAGGGGAAAGCATGGTCTTCCGGCAGGGGAACGAACGGCTCAGCGCCGTCAAATTTAAAAATTGCCTGGCGTCGGACCCAGCGCCGCCAGCCGGTTCCGCGGTCGATTTGCACGGTGTAGTCAACAAACTTGTCCGCACCCGGCACCGTGTAGTCAGGGTACAGCCTTGCCAGCTCTACCGCCACGTTGGGAATGCATGAAATGAGCCGAAACGCAAACGGGCCAATGCCAAGCACCAGCCCGTCAGTTTCAAGCCGCTGTTTGAGGGCTGCAAATGAGAGCTCGCCGAGCGTCACGGTGCAACTGACTCCAGCAAGCCGGCTGCTTCGAATTCAGTGAAGATGGTTTTCAGTTGCGCTTTGAGATGAAGGACGTCCGGAGCAAATTGCGGCTCGGACACTGCTTGTAACACGGCAGAAGATGTCTGAGCCTCCTCACTGAGCAACTGCAACACAAAGGCGTGGAGCGGATCGAGTTGGTGCGTTTGACCCGAAGCCTCTTCGAACACAACGTACTCGTCGTTCCAAAACTCCCATTGCAAACGGCAGACCGGACGCACCCGATACCTAAGCTCTGCCAAAACTGTCATTCAAGACTGGAATGGATCAAATCGTGCGGGTTTGCATGAAACCTTGGAAAAACGCAAGTGCACTTGACCTAGTCGGGTCACCTGCTTGGTAAAAGCTGATGACTTGCGCTGCTGTGTACGGATAGTTAGTAGACACGGCCAGGGAATTGTCGGAGCCGTTGAGCACAGCCGTTATCCAACTGGCTTCCGCAGTTGACGTACCGAGTGCTCCTTGCAAAATATCGAGCAGCTTATCGGATGACCCACTGCCAAACAGTTCACTGAAAGTAGTGGTTGTTGTGAAACTAAGGTTAGTCGGCCAATTTGCTGGGTTAGCGTAGTAGCTCGGATTCAAGCCCGCGCATTCAGCAGTCACAGTTTCCTTCGAATGAACAACGCCCGATATGATCGCGCCAGAAACGGTGCATCGCTCACCGGTGGCCGTCACCGACAAGGTGCCAATTGCCGCCAGCGAGTTCATGGGCACGGCCACCACCGCCGCCACGGACGCCCCTTTGCCGAGACTGGCCAATATCATTCGCCGCCGGGCAATACCCGAGGAACTGGCCGAAGCCAGGTCGGACTGTTCTGTTCGTTTGTTCAATTCATTCATCATCTTGCCTCGTTGATTCAGGTCGTGTGGTTCAGTTCATTCAAGCATCTGAATTTGCAAGTGCGAGCCACCACACTACGAAAACTTGCCAAGGTTCACCTCTTGAAGCTTACAAAACACCTGGATGCATCGTCAATCTGATTATATTTAAGCATAAATTATGCCGCCATTAGCAAGTCGTTGATTTATATCACTATTCACAAATGGCAAAAAAATTTGAATCACCAATGTAAAGAATCCCGACAGTTTTACAAGCCCTTTAACAACTCCGCCACCTCAGCTTGCCCGCCAAACTTGTCACCCAGCTTGGTC
>PFUD01000072.1 GCA_002789915.1 Comamonadaceae bacterium CG_4_9_14_3_um_filter_60_33
CCTTGCTGTCCCAGAACTCGTTGTCCTCCGGGCGCCAGTCGCTAATGTCAACGCTTGAATACTTCAAATCTGCCATGTCACAAACTCCTCAATTGGGTGTGCTGTGACTGTAGGTTTGGGCGCGCTTGGAGGCTATCCCTCTGTAGAACAGGTGAGGCGGGTTTATGGAACTACCAAAGCGAGCGCGCTGGATAGTTCATTGGAACTATGGGTGAGATTACTGAACAGGGGTAGAAAGGCAGATGCGCAAGTGAAAGTGGCGCACCGCCGGTCGCGGTTGATCTCACTCGACCGTAATCAAACGCACTACGAAGTGGCTGCCGTCCATTCGCGACAGATGCGAACAGTTTGCTCGGTGGCGAGGGGTTCGTGTGTGAGTCCACAGCGCGTGACGCCTTTATCGGTCAGAAAGTGAGCGCACTGCCTACATAGGCCGAAGGCACGCCGTCCGTTAGCTCGCTGCATGGTCGAGAGTAGCTTGCGAAGCGTGCTCTCAAATGCCGCCGTTTCAACAGCACTTTCGCAGAGCATCTGCTCAATGCGCTCGCACCAGCTCCCGCTTACGACAGACTCGCCCGCGGAGGTCAGTTTCAGGTGCACGCGCTTGCCATGTTGGGCATCTGGCTCTTTCGTGAGCAATCCTTTGCGTTCCAGCACAGTGATCGTTTGTGACACCGTCCCGCGGGTGATGCCGAAATACTCCGCAATGGCGATGGGCAAGTCACTGTAGCGATTGGCTCGCTTCAGGTAATGCAGTACCTGGATGTGGATCGGCAGCAGCCCGTGCCGGGCCGCGTCTTCGCGAACGAATTGCTGAATGAGTGCACCCAAGCGCTCGAGCAGAAGAGAAGTTTGGCTCATGGGTGAAATGTATCGCCTCGACACACCACTTGACAAGAATGATGTAGCGACTCTAAACTTAATAGTGCATCGAGTCGATGCATATCAACGTCAATTTTAAGGAGTCCATCATGAGTGAAGCCCTGTTTTTCCATGCCGGTTGCCCGGTGTGCATCTCCGCCGAGCAGCAGTTTGTTCAGGCACTCGATCCAACAAAATACTCGGTCGAAATTGTCCATCTGGGCGAGCAAAAGGACCGTATTGCGCAGGCCGAGCGTTATGGCGTGAAGTCGGTACCCGCACTGGTCATTGATGGGCAACCTTTTCACATCAACTTTGGCGCGGCGCTGGCCGATCTGAAATAGGAAACATCCATCATGAAACGCATCCTGACTGTTCTGACTTCCATGGCGCTCGTTCTGCCAGCTATTGCGGCTAGCTCCCAGGTGCCATTTATGTTCAGTCGCTTTTCGGATTGATTTGTCGTGTCGAACGCAGCGCCGATGGCGCCTGAATGGCAGGTTGAAGTCTGGCTAAACACGCAGGTGCCGTTGGAACTGTCACAGCTGCGGGGGCGTGTGGTTCTGCTGCACGCTTTCCAGATGCTGTGCCCGGGCTGTGTAAGCCACGCCGTTCCGCAGGCGGAACGTGTGCATCGGGAATATGCCGAACTCGGTGTGTCGGTTGTTGGCATGCATACTGTTTTCGAGCACCACGCGGCGATGATGCCGGAGGCGCTCGAAGCTTTTTTGCATGAATACCGTGTGACCCACCCGGTTGGCGTGGATGTCAGGGTAGCGGGTACCCCGATACCGGCAACGATGCATCGCTACGGGATGCGGGGCACGCCCACGTTGATGCTGATAGACTGCGCTGGGAAGCTGCGCCTGCAAGAATTCGGGAGTATGGATGATTTGAGATTGGGGATGATTCTCGGTCAAATGCTCGCAGAGTCCAAGGATCCAGATTGCCTGTAGTTTCAGGCGGTCAACTCCCCCCATCCCGTGAGTTGATGCTTCACGTCTTCTGCAGCTCAGTTTCCTTGCCGCTGGCCATGTACTCCTTGCCCCGCACTTCGGTCCAGTACATCCAGATCAGTGACACCCAGACCACGCCATACATCAGCATGAAGGCGCTGGAGCGAATGCCGGTGATGTCCATCAGCGCGCCGAACATGATGGGCAACAAAAAACCGCCCATACCGCCGGCCAAGCCGACGATGCCGCTGACCGCGCCGATGTTGTGCGAATAGTCGTCACTGATGTACTTGAACACGCTGGCCTTGCCAAAGCCCCAGGCCACGCCCAGGGTAAACATCAGAATGGTGAACAGATAGACATTCAGACCGACGTGGAACGTTTGTGGGCCGTTAACCGTGGTGACAGTCAAATCGGTTTGTGGGTAACTCAGCAAGAACAGGCAAATCCAGCTGACCCACAGCACCCACCAGGTCATCGAATGCGCACCGTATTTGTCAGACAGCCAGCCACCGAGCGCGCGCAGCACACCACCGGGCAATGAGAAGCACGCAGCCAGCAAGGCGGCGGTGCGGATGTCCAGGCCAAACTCACCCACGTAGTACTGCACCATCCACAACGACAACGCCACATAGCCACCAAACACAATGCTGTAGTACTGGCAGTATTTGAAAACAGTGGGGTCTTTCAGTGCCTTGAGCTGCGCCATGAAAGGCACCTGTTTGGCTGCGTGGTGGGCTGGATCACTGTGTGAGAAAAACCAAAACATGATCACCGTACCGAGCATGATCAAGGCGTAAACCTTGGGTACCATGGTCCAGCCGAAGCCGACCACGA
This sequence comes from Comamonadaceae bacterium CG_4_9_14_3_um_filter_60_33, assembly GCA_002789915.1. GTDB lineage: Bacteria > Pseudomonadota > Gammaproteobacteria > Burkholderiales > Burkholderiaceae_C > Rhodoferax. The sequence continues at coordinate 2,655 of PFUD01000072.1, forward strand.
TGGCCGGGGCAACAAACTTGTTCAAGGCGGCACCGGCATTGCCCATGCCGAAGACACCCATGGCAAAACCTTGTTGTTTCTTTGGAAACCAGCGTGCTACATAGGGCGTACCGACCGAAAACGAGCCACCCGCCAGCCCGACAAACAGGCCAATCACAAGGTAGTGCCAATAGGCGGTGGCATAGGTCATCATCCAGATGGCGGGCACGGTGCAGGCCATCAAGATGGCAAACACAACGCGGCCACCAAACTTGTCGGTCCAGATGCCCAGTGGCACACGAATCAGTGAGCCAGTGAGCACCGGCATGGCCATCAACAGACCTGATTGGGTTGAGTTGAGGTCTAGCGCCTTTTTGATGGGGATACCAATCACGGCAAACATCATCCACACCATGAAACATACGGTGAAGGCAAAAGTACTGACGATCAGCACGGAGAGGGCTTGCCCTTTCTTGGTCATGTCAAAAACTCCTTTTAGGTTGACACGACTGTAGGTTTAGCAGCGCTTTTTATGTATCCCTCTGTGGAACGTTTACCACGAGAATTTGGAACTAGGGGCAAGTTGTCAGTCGTAGTTCTAAGGAGCTAATGGCAGGTTTTTTGGAACTACTCGCCGCTGGAAACTTAAATGATTCATCTACAATGAATCTTTAAATTTATCTGGAGATAAGCCATGAGTTCTTGTGCCACCGGTCACGTCACCCCTGAAGCAATCTATCCTTTTGACGCCCGCGGCGTTGCCAAACGCTTTCGTCACGCCGCAATTTTTGGCGCGCTTGATTCGCTGCAACCTGGCGAGACCATGCGTTTCTGCAATGACCATGACCCATTGCCACTGCTGAACCAGCTGAGTGCCCGCTATGGCGAGGCGGTGTCGATTGCGTATGTGCAGCGCGAGCCCGGTGCCATCGTGATTGATTTCGCCCGCATCTGACAGTACGTGAGCCTCTATACATCCTTTTATTTTTGGAGATTCACAAGATGAACCAAGTCAAAGCCAGTGGCTTCACCAAGCAGATGGCGCGCAACATGTTTTATGGCGGGTCGGTCTTTTTTATCCTGGTTTTCATTGCGCTGATTTTTGACAGCGAACGCAAAATCCCGATGCGCTCCAACGCCGAGGCCATCACGCCGGCCGTCATCAGCGGTAAGAAACTTTGGGAAACGCGCAACTGCATCGGCTGCCACACCCTGCTGGGTGAAGGCGCCTACTTTGCCCCTGAACTGGGCAACGTTTACAAACGCCGTGGTCCGGAATTCATCAAGGCCTGGATCGCTTCACAACCAACCAACATACCTGGTCGCCGCCAAATGCCGCAGTTCAACTTCACAGAAGCACAACTCAACGACCTGGTGGAGTTTTTACGTTGGACCAGCAACGTGAACACCGAAAACTGGCCACCGAACATCGAAGGCTAATGCGTCACGCAAAGCTGAACACATCAGGAACAACAAAATGCAAGCGACCACACTCAAATACAAATCCCAGGCGGTAGCGAAGTATTACTTCGTCGCCGCGCTGGTTCTTTTTGCCGCGCAAATTATCTTCGGCCTCACGCTGGGGCTTCAATACGTCATTGGCGACCTGGCATTCCCCTACATCCCGTTCAACCAGGCGCGCATGGTGCACACCAACCTGCTGATCGTCTGGCTGCTGTTTGGCTTCATGGGCTCAGCCTACTACCTGGTTCCCGAAGAGTCCGAGACCGAGCTTTACAGCCCCAGGCTGGCCATGGTGCTGTTCTGGGTGTTTCTGGCAGCTGGTGCGCTCACCATCGTCGGCTACCTGGCGGTACCTTATGCCAAGCTGGCCGAACTCACCGGCAACGAACTGCTGGGGACCATGGGGCGCGAGTTTCTGGAGCAACCCTTGCCCACCAAAGTCGGCATTGTGGTGGTTTGCCTGGCTTTTCTTTTTAACATCACCATGACCGTGCTCAAGGGCCGTAAGACCAGCATTTCGCTGGTGCTGCTGATGGGCCTGTGGGGCCTGGCGCTGATGTTTTTGTTCAGCTTTGTCAACCCCGACAACCTGGTGCGCGACAAAATGTACTGGTGGTTTGTGGTGCACCTGTGGGTGGAAGGCGTGTGGGAACTGATCATGGGCGCCTTGCTGGCCTTCGTGCTGATCAAGACCACGGGTGTGGACCGTGAAGTGATCGATAAATGGCTGTACGTGATCATTGCCATGGCCCTTATCACCGGCATTCTGGGCACCGGCCACCACTTCTTCTTCATCGGCATGCCGGGCTACTGGCTGTGGGTGGGCAGCATCTTCTCTGCCATGGAGCCAATTCCGTTCTTCATGATGACGGTGTTTGCCTTCAACATGGTGCAACGCCGCCGCCGTGACCACCCCAACCAGGCTGCCCTGCTGTGGGCGGTTGGCACCTCCGTGATGGCCTTTCTGGGTGCTGGTCTGTGGGGCTTCATGCACACGCTGGCCCCCGTCAACTACTACACCCATGGCACGCAACTTACCGCCGCCCATGGTCACCTGGCCTTTTACGGCGCCTATGTGCTGGTGGTGATCGCCATGATCAGCTACGCCATGCCGACCCTGCGGGGCCGTGAAGCCAATAGCCACCGGGCACAAGCTTTTGAGATGTGGTCGTTCTGGATCATGACCATCAGCATGGGCCTGATGGTGCTGGCCTTGACAGGTGCGGGCATTCTGCAAGTCTGGCTGCAACGCATGCCCACCGAGGGCGCCATGTCCTTCATGCAAACCCAGGACCAGTTGCGCTTCTTCTACTGGCTGCGTGTGGCAGGTGGTGTCACCTTCTTGCTGGGTTTGTTGACTTATCTGTACAGCTTCTTTGCCGCACCGGGTACTCATGAAGACGAGGCGCGTGTGCCCAACGGCATGTTGCATCGCCGGGTCAAGGCTGCCTGAGTTACCGAGCATGTCCACGCTTCCTTTTTATGCCGAGCAGGGGAGTGAATGCACCTTGTTTGAGCATGCCTGGCGCAAGCAATTGCCGCTGCTCATCAAGGGCCCCACGGGCTGCGGCAAAACCCGCTTTGTCGAGCACATGGCGGCGCGTCTGGCGCGCCCGCTGGTTACCGTGTCGTGCCACGATGACCTGAGTGCGGCTGATTTGGTGGGGCGGTTCTTGATTGGCAACGGTAGCACGCAGTGGTCTGACGGGCCGCTGGCCCGGGCTGTGCGTCTGGGCGCCATTTGCTACCTGGACGAGGTGGTGGAGGCGCGCAAGGACACCACGGTGGTGCTGCACCCGCTGGCCGACGACCGACGCATTTTGCCGATTGAGCGCACCGGCGAAGAGCTGGCGGCGCCGCCCGAGTTCATGCTGGTGATCTCTTACAACCCGGGTTACCAAAACTTGCTCAAAGGGCTCAAACCCAGCACTCGCCAGCGCTTTGTCAGCCTGAGCATGAATTACCCCAGTCCACAGGTTGAGCTGGACATTGTGCGCAACGAGACCGGAATTCCTGAGGCGCAGGCCAAACAACTGGTGCAGTTGGCCAAAGCCCTGCGCTCGCTCACCGAGCATGACCTGGAGGAAACCGCCAGCACCCGCTTGCTGGTGTCGGCCGGTCGGTTGATCGCCTCTGGCTTGTCGCTGCAGGTGGCTTGCCAAGCCGCCGTCATTGACGCGCTGACCGATGATCTGGCCACCGCCCAAGCCCTGGGTGAAGTGGTACGTGCACTGTTTGGCGATGCCGTCTAAGTCGTCTCCGGCAGCTTCACGCTTGAGCCAGGTGAAGCCAGGCAAATTCTCCCCTGCGCGATTGCAGCAGTGGCGCCTGGCCACGCAAATCGGTTTCTTTGCGTTGTTTGTGCTGGCTCCATCGCTTGACTTATTGCGCTTTGATTTGACCGAAACCCAGCTCTGGTTTTTGGGGCAACGCTGGTCGTTGGGCATTGATGCTCTCGCAAATGGGCAAATCAGCGCCACGGACGCCGCGCTGCAAATTGTCTTGCGCGCTTTTGTGCCCGGTTTGCTGGTGGTGGCCGTGTTTCTGGGTGTGGCCTACCGTTATGGTCGGCTGTACTGCGGCTGGCTGTGTCCGCATTTTTCGATGGTGGAGATGCTCAACAAGCTGCTGCACCGTGCCTGCGGCAAATTGAGCATTTGGGACAAAAGCCCCACACTCAAAGCAGGCCCCGCCCCCAACTCAGGCTGGTGGCCGCTGTTTGGCTTGAGTTGTGCCCTGATGGGTTTTGTCTGGGCGATCACGCTGCTCACTTATTTGTTGCCGCCTGCTGTCATTTGGGGTGGTTTGGTGGATGGCACGCTGACACCCAATCAAACCCGGTTTTTGCTGATTGCCAGCACTGTCTTCACACTCGAATTTGCGTTTGCCCGCCACTTGTTTTGCCGCTTTGGCTGCGCTGTGGGCCTGTTCCAAAGCCTGGCCTGGATGGCTAACCCCAAAGGCATGGTGGTGGCGTTTGCTCGCGAGCGCGCGCGCGAGTGCAAAACCTGCGACGCGCCGCGCGGCTCGGCGTGCGACAACGCCTGCCCGATGCGCCTGAACCCGCGCAACATCAAGCGCATGATGTTTTCGTGTGTGCAATGCGGCCAGTGTCTGACAGCGTGTGATACCACTCAGCAAGCGCAGCAGCGCACGCCTACGCTGGAGTGGCAGGTGGGTGTGGAGGCCCTGCGTGAAACCTTGCGCCAACGCAAGCGCGAGCAAGAGGATCAGCGCTGATGGAAGAACTGGTTGGACGCTGGTGGCACCAGGCCCTCACCAGGGCGACCCGACTGGATCACCCGGGCGCGGCGGTGCAATTGCAAGACATGCAGAAGTGCATCGGCATCTTTTTTCGTACGGCAGGCGGCCCGGCTGCATTGCGCTTTACGCCAGCGTCGATGCAAGTGGTGGGTGGCCAGCGGCACTGGCTACAAAAACTCGCGGGCAGCGGCCAACGTGCCGACACGGCCCAACTGGAGCCCGATGTGCTTGCGCTCCCGGCCACACTCGCCGTGTTCGACGATGCGCAACTGAACCGCGACCTGTACCTTTGGCTGGCCATGCTGTCAGCGCGCTTTGTGCCCAGTGGTCACTGGATCAGGGATAACCTGCGCGCCACCCAGGCGGCGCTGGCGCAGTTTCCGGGGTTTGCCGCAAGGTACCAGGCGTTGCTGCAGGCGCATCTGGCACAACGCCCAAGCCTGCAAAATTCGGGTGGAAAGACAGAGCAGGCTGAATCCACAGTCCAGGCCGCTTTGAGAGAACAAGTGGCTGGCGAAGTGCGCTACCAAGCCCCGGATGTCGCCCCAGTCTGGCTCTGGCTGAGCGCCTCGACCACCCCTGTCGCTGATCGCCCAGCCAGTCAGAAAGCCGCCGAGGCAAGCCAGCAGACAGCCGCACTCAAGGACAAGCAGCGCCGTCGCACCCAAGCCACCTCGCACGAGCAAAGCCGCAACCCTATGGTGTTGCCGTTTCGTGCGGAAGCCATCATGTCGTGGAGCGAGATGGTGCATGTCAACCGCAGTACCGACGACGAAGAAGACGGCAACGCACTGAACGCCGCCAACGACATGGACAAGCTGTCGGTTGCCCCCGACGGGCAAACACTGGCCTCGCGCGTTAAATTTGACCTGGATTTGCCCAGCAGCAGCGCCGACGACACGCCTGTGGGCCCCGGCATCGCCCTGCCTGAGTGGGACTATCGGCGTGCTGTGTTGCAGCCAGACCATTGCCTGGTGCAGGTGATGCAAGCGCAACACTGCGCGCCTTTCACACCCTCGGTGGCCCTGCGCCAGACGGCCAAACGCCTGCGCCGCCGCCTGGAAACCCTGCGCGATGCCCCACGCGCCGTGCATGGCCAGGACAGCGGGGACGACATTGACCTGGATGCCTGGGTGCGCTTTCACGCCGACCAACTTGACACGGCCACGCCTTACAGCGACACGCCGCCTGTTTACACGCGCCGCGCCCGGCTTGACCGCAGTCTGGCCACGCTGTTACTGGCCGATTTGTCTCTGTCCACCGATGCGTACGCCACGCCGCAAGCGCGTGTCATTGACGTGATCCGCGACGCGCTGTTTGTGTTTGGCGAGGCGCTGCACGCTGCGGGCGACCCGTTCGCCATCTGGGGTTTCAGCTCGGTGCGCCGGCAGCATGTGCGCATGCAGCACCTGAAAACCTTTGATGAGACCTGGAGCGATGCCAGCCGCGCCCGCGTTGGCGCCATCAAACCCGGTTACTACACCCGCATGGGCGCAGCCATCCGACACGCCACGCTGCAACTGGCACATCGCCCTGAGCGCAAGCGCCTGCTGATGCTGCTCACTGACGGCAAACCCAACGACCTC
>PFUD01000017.1:0-6481 GCA_002789915.1 Comamonadaceae bacterium CG_4_9_14_3_um_filter_60_33
AAGTTGCGATTCACGGCACTGCTGCACCACATCACACCAATGCTACTGATGGAGAGCTTCTGCGCACTCAAGCACGACGCAGCGGCAGGCGTGGACGCAGTGACGTGGCAAGACTACGAGGAAAGACTGCATGAGCGAGTGCAAACGCTGCACCGGCAAATCCACGTGGGTGGTTACCGGGCAACACCATCACGGCGGGTACTCATCCCCAAAGCTGATGGCAAACAGCGCGCACTAGGCATTGCCTCATTGGAGGACAAAATTGTGCAACAGGCGGTCGTGACCGTCCTGAACATGATTTATGAAGAAGACTTCCTTGGATTCGCGTATGGCCACGCGCTCAAAGGAAGTTGTCGCAATGACATCGCAGCCCTTCGGCTCATCCAAACTGGTACGGTATGGCCAGCCCGGCTTTGGCCTCTTCGCGCGAAAGCAGCGTGTTTTGAATCAGGCGCAGAGGCATTTCAGGGTTTTCCAAAACAGCCTTGCCAATACGGGCCCCATACTCAATTTGTTTGGGCACCGACCGGTGCTCTGCCGCTGCATGCGGTTTGGCATCTTCTACCAATCGCTCTGAAAGTTTTAATGCCACGGCCATCACGGTTCTCCTTTAATCACGCGTTTTTTTATGACGTGACTTGCAACCTTTTGCAACCAACGAGTCGACTAATGTCTGTAATTTGGCGGGCCAATCGTCAAAACCAACGCCCGCCATCAGCCGAACTAGCCAAACGTTGCTCCAAACGATGCCCATAGCGTTTCGGCAACATCACCGCTGATACACAAAATTATTGCTGTCAGCGCTTATTCAACAAGTGCCGGGGGTCTATTTGCTAAAGAAAAAGAGGAAAGCAAGGCTCCCGATGTGATCGTGCCCAAATTGTGGCGAGTCGTATTTTTTTGTCCAAACCCTGCATGAGATTGAGCGCATCAAAATGCGGCACAGAGCGGTTGCCGTCAACCGCTCTGTGCCGGTGGCCGCCTTTGCGCTGGCTAAGGCTTGACTGGGTGGGTTGGGCAGTCATACAACTTACAAGTCATTTACCCCGCTAGCGACCGTCCAGCAAGCGAAAGCCGGACTTTGTCCACCTGGTTCAAGCTGTTGTTGCGCCGCAAGCTACCACAACAGGCTAAGGCATCCGATTTGTAGCGTTCCCTCCAAATCAACCAAATTTCCGGCCTAAGCCAACCAATAGCCCGCCAAAGCACCCCGTTGCCCCCCTTTGCCCGCCGTTTTCACCTGGCATTCAACTTGCAATAACAAGGCTTCCCACCCTATCAGGGGCGTTTCATGTCAACAACCCTCAAGGCGCGCATCGCCGATATGTTTGATGAGCAGGGGTGCGACATCAACCAGGGCAAGAGCGACAAAGACCGCAAAAAGGGTTGTAGCAAACAACTCTTGCCCGGTGCGGCGGCGGGCGGATGCGCTTTTGACAGGGCCAAGATTGCGCTGCAACCGATTGCCGACGTGGTGCACCTGGTGCACGGGCCGATTGCCTGCGAAGGCAACTCGTGGGACAACTGGCACAGCGGCTCGTCGGGCCCGCAAATCTACCGCACCGGCTTTACCACTGAGATCAATGAGCTTGACGTGATCTATGGCGGCGAAAAACGCTTGTTCAAATCGATCCGCGAGGTTCTGGAAAAGTACGACCCGCCCGCAGTCTTTGTCTATCAAACCTGCGTGCCCGCATTGGTGGGCGACGACATTGAGGCGGTCTGCAAACGCGCCACCGAGATGTTTGGCAAACCCATCATTCCGATCAACGCCCCCGGTTTTGCCAGCACCAAAAACCTGGGCAACAAGCTGGGTGCCGAGGCGCTGCTGGACTATGTGATTGGCACGCGCGAGCCTGCATTCACCACGCCTTGTGACATCAACATCATTGGCGAATACAACCTGGTGGGCGAGCTGTGGAAGGTCAAACCGCTGCTCGATGCTTTGGGCATCCGCATTCTTGCCACCATTGCGGGGGATAGGCGCTACAACGACATTGCCAGCGCGCACCGCGCCAAAGTCAACATGATGGTGTGCTCCAAGTCGATGATCAACCTCGCCACCAAGATGCAGCAACGCTGGGGCATTGCGTATTTTGAAGGCTCGTTCTATGGCATTGGTGACATGAGCGACTCGCTACGTCAAATCGCCAAATTGCTGATTCAACAAGGCGCACCGGCTGACTTACTGGACCGTACCGAGCGCTTGATTGAGGTCGAAGAAGCCCTCGCTTACCAGCGCATTGCCGAGTTCAAGCAGCGCCTCTCTGGCAAGCATGTGCTGCTCTACACCGGCGGCGTCAGCCTGCCCCTTGGGGTGAAGACGGCAAAACGCTGGGCGCTGCGCCTGTCGCTGTGGGTGCCTGACCATGGCCAGTGTCATTGAATCCAAAAAAGCCTGTGCGGTGAACCCGCTCAAGATGAGCCAGCCGCTGGGTGCCACACTGGCGTTTTTGGGACTGGATGCTTGCATGCCGGTGATGCACGGCTCGCAAGGCTGCACCTCATTTGGCCTGGTGCTGCTGGTGCGCCACTTCAAAGAAGGCCACAGAATTTTCAGATTTTGGGAGTGACTATTGGCCCCTTTTGGGCTTGACGTCTCAAATGACGATTGCTCTGTTCAACAAAGATGCCTAAAACATCAATTTGAATAGCATCAAATAATTGACTGGTGCGGCTGGCGGGGATCGAACCCACGACCCTCGGCTTCGGAGGCCGATACTCTATCCACTGAGCTACAGCCGCAACTGGGAGTGGCGATTGTAGGTGTTAAAAAATACCCAACCCTATAATCCAACGCTGCCCTTCGCACCTACCAATGAATCGAGGCCACCATGAGCGACCCACATCACACCACAGACCACGACGCACACGCGGCGCCCAGCGCCAGCGGGCTGAAAAAGATTGCCACCATTCTTGTCTTGCTGGGGCTGCCCGTGTTGGTGGTTGGCTCACTGGTGGGCTATTACAAAGCGCAAACCGGCGGCCAGATGGCGTCCGATATGTCTGAACATGCGGTTGCCATGCGCATTCAAAAGGTGGGCCGCTTCCAGTTGGGTGCCGCTTCGCGCGAGCCCAAGACCGGTGAAGAAGTGTTCAAGGCGCAATGCACTACCTGCCACACTGCCGGTCTGGTGGGCGCACCCAAGTTTTCTGATGCCGCCGCCTGGGCGCCGCGCATCGCCACCGGCTATGAAGCGCTGCTGAACTCGGCCCTCAAAGGCAAGGGTAACATGGCGGCCCAGGGTGGCGGCGCCTTTGCTGACTTTGAAGTCGGTCGTGGGGTGGTGTACATGGCCAATGCCGCCGGCGCAAAGTTCGAAGAACCCAAAGCACCAGAGTCAGCTGAAGCAGCGGCGCCTGGTGCAGCCGCGTCTGAAGCCAAATAAATTCAAACCCCTGCGGTTACTTTTTTTGAAGTAACTGCGGGCTTTTGACAAAGCCGAAGCGCGCGGGCAAGTCGCGCTGCAAAACTTCTTGCGGCTGCCACCGGCCGATCTCCACGGCGTCTGCGGCCAGGTCCATGTCCTGGGTGTGCACCAGCCCCAGCCCGGCCGATGACGCCAAGTACAAACAACCCGCTTCATCCAGCCAGGCCTGCTGCACTACGGTGGCCCGGCCCAAGTGGTCCTTGACTGTGTGGTCAGCTTGCACGCGCCAGATCAGCGGCGTGGCTTGCAGCTCCGCATACACGCGCTGCGGGCCGTTCTGAAAAAACCACTGGCCCTGTGCATCGGGCTGGTAATTGCGGGCGATAAAGTCGCGCAGTTTCTCATGCGTCAACAAAGCGCCCTTGCTGCCCGCCACACCACTTTGAAAACTCCCCGCGGCTTGCGCGCGGTCGTCGCGCAGATACCAGTTGCCGCGCGCATCCAGCCCGAGCCAGCCATAGCAGTCGGGCACGTTGGGCCATTTGACCATGGCTTGTTTGACGATGTCTTCCATTGCGTTTGGTCCTTTCAAAGGTGTGCCTGCAGCCAGCCGCCCACGGTCTGCGGCAGCTTTTGCAAATGGCCCGGTGGTGGCCCTGCTGCAAAGCCGACATGGCCGCCCTGCGCGGGTTGCCACAGGGTCACCTGTGCGCCAACCTCGCGCTGCTTTGGCAGGCTGGCTGCCGGTACAAACGGATCGTTCAGGGCGTTGACCACCAGGGTCGGCAGGCGAATGTCGGCCAGGTGCGGTTTGGCCGAGGCGCGCTGCCAGTAGTCACGCGTGTTTTTGAAGCCATGCAGCGGTGCGGTAAATACGTTGTCGAAGTCGTACAGGTCGCGCGCTTTTTGCAGCGCCTGGGCATCGAACAGGCCGGGGAACTGGGCCAGCTTGCGCATGGCCTTGGGTTTCATGCTGGCCAGGAACATGCGGGTATAAACCTGCCGGTTCAGGCCCCGGCCAATGGCTTGGCCGCTGGCTGTCAAGTCCACCGGCGCTGAAATACTGGCCAGCGCCTGCACTACGCTGTCCGCCGTGCTGCCCGCCTCCTGCGCCCAGCGCAGCAAGGCGCTGCCGCCAAGCGACACGCCCACAGCCAGGAGCGGCCCGGCGTGGCAGGCGGCAAAGCGCGCCAGAATCCAGCCAATTTCTTCAAAATCGCCCGAGTGATAGGCGCGCGGGGCAAGGTTGATCTCGCCACTGCAACCGCGAAAATGTGGCACGGCAAAACTCCAGCCTTGGGCCTGCGCCCATTGGCCCAGCGCCAGCGCGTAGTGGCTGTTTGATGAGCCCTCCAGCCCATGAAACAGCACCAGCAAAGGCGCGCCCGGCGCCCCAAGGGGGTCGATGGGCGCATCGCGCCAGTCCACATCGACAAAATCATCATCAGGCGTGGCCCAGCGCTCGCGCCGGTACGGCAAGGCAGGCAGGCGGTTGATGCGGCTGTGCAAGGCAGGCCAAATGGTTTGGGCATGGCCACCGGGCAGCCACCAGGGCGCGTTGTAGTGCATGACCACGAACCCTAATGCAACACGGGTGGCGTTTCGGTCACATCCTGCGGCTCGCGCGCGTTGCCGGGGCTGGCGTGGTGTGCCACCAGGCGCCAGCCTTGCGTGGTCTTGTGATAGACGTTGGTGGCAATCACCACCGCTTCCATCGGGCCCTCGGGCGTGAGCAGCTCGATGCGCTCGCGCACGCTGTGCACGGTGCTGCCCAGCGCTTCAATCTTGCGCACGCCTTCAGCGCGCACACGTACGCTGCCGTTGTTGAACATGGCCTCGAACGCTGAGCGAATGGCGCCCAGCCCGATCATGCGCGCGCCGCCCGGGTGCACGCACACCACCTCGTCGTCATCGGCCCAGCAGGCCATCAGACGCTCGAGGTCGGCGGTTTGCAGCGCCTCGTAAAAGGCGGCTTCCACTTCGTCGGATGATCCTCCCACGATGGCAGCAATATTTTGTTTGGCTTTGGACATGGCGCGACCTCTTTGAGTGTGAGCCCGATTTTGCCAGCCACCCGCCTGATGGACAATGCCGCTCTCATGCGCTTGCTTGCTGTTGTCCTCCTCATCACGCTGCCCTGGCTCAATCCGTTTTCGCCCGGGCCGACGCCTGCCATGGTGCCGCTGTTGTTTGCCTGGAGCTGCACAGTCGGCTTGCTGCTGCTGTGGGCCAGCGCCTACCCGCAGCAGCAGCGCGCCGACTGGGTGCGCGCCATGGTCGGGGCTTGGACTGTGGCCGCAGCCATAAGTGCAGTGATGGGCTTGCTGCAATACTTTGGCGCCACGGCGTGGTTTGGGGTGTGGGTCAACCACCCGGAAGTCGGCGTGGCCTATGGCAACTTGCGCCAGCGCAACCAGTTTGCCAGCTTGATGAACATCGGGCTGGTGGCCTTGTTGTGGTGGGCGGCGCAACCGGCTCGCCCCGGATTCAGGCGCCACGCCGGCCTGATCGGGCTGGCCGTGCTGCTGAGCGCGGGCAACGCGGCTTCGTCGTCGCGCACCGGGTTGTTGCAGTTGCTGATGGTGGTGGTTTTGAGCCTGTACTGGCAGCACCGCTTGCACCATGACGACGCCAGCAGTCAAAACGGGCAAGCGCTACAGCGCGTTTTACTGGCCGCCGTGCTGGTCTACGCGGTGGCCACCTGGGCACTGCCGTGGCTGGCCGGGCTCGACCCCATGCACAGCGGCGCCTGGGCCCGGCTGCGCCAAGGCGACGCGGTGTGCGCCAGCCGCCTCACGCTGTGGCGCAACGTGCTGTTTTTGATCGCGCAAAAGCCCTGGCTGGGCTGGGGCTGGGGCGAGCTGGACTACGCCCACTTCATCACGCTTTACCCCGGCGCGCGCTTTTGCGACATTCTGGACAACGCCCACAACCTGCCCTTGCATCTGGCGGTGGAACTTGGCGTGCCGCTGGCTACTACGCTATGCGGCGGCACGCTGTGGCTGCTGTGGCGTGCCCGGCCCTGGCGCGCGTCAGACCCCACACAGCGCATGGCCTGGGGCATTTTGGCGGTGATTGGGTTACACAGTCTGCTGGAATACCCGCTCTGG
>PFUD01000017.1:6495-6906 GCA_002789915.1 Comamonadaceae bacterium CG_4_9_14_3_um_filter_60_33
GCTGGAATACCCGCTCTGGTATGGCTCATTCCAGATGGCCGCTGGCTTGTGTATTTGGCTGCTGCTGCCGCACCGCGCGCCATCCAAAAGATCGCTAGCGCCCTATCTGCAGGCGGCGTGCGCTGCGGTGTTGCTCAGCTTTTGCGCGTTGGCGGCCTGGCAATACCGGCTGGTCAGTCAAATCTACTTGCAACCCGACAAACGCGCCCCGGCTTACCGCGTCAACACGCTCGCCAAGACGCGCCATGTCTTCATGTTTAAGGCTCAACTGCGCTTTGCCGAGCTCACCACGACCAAGCTGACGCCGGCCAACGCGGCGCAGATGAACCAGCTGGCCAAAGACACGCTGCATTTTTCGCCCGAGGCGCGGGTGGTTGAGGTCTTCATCAACAGCACGCTACTGCTGGGCCG
>PFUD01000056.1 GCA_002789915.1 Comamonadaceae bacterium CG_4_9_14_3_um_filter_60_33
CTTCGACGGGCATGCCGTCTTCGAGGTAATTGAGCGAGTCGCCCATGTTTTCGGCTTCGACTTCGTACTGGTTGAATTCTTCGTCCATGCAGACGTACATGGGGTCGGCAAAGTAGGAGTAGGTGCAGTCTTTCTTTTCCAGAATGACCTGGTCGAGTTTGTCGTCGGCCTTGTAAACCAGTTCGGTGTTGAAGTTGGCGATCAGGCTTTTGAGCTTCATGCGCACGGTGGCCGAGTTGCGGCCGCCGCGGCTATATTCAGTTTTCAGGACGACCATCGGGTCTTTGCCGTTCATGATGACATTGCCGGCGCGTATTTCTTGAGCGATTTTCATAGCAGGGTAACGAAAGATTGAAAGTAGGCCGCGCATCTGGCGGCGAGAGCGGCCGGGACCCAAAAGAACTTGAGTCGATGCCGCAAAGCCCGCTATTTTAATGGATTTTTGCAATAAAACTGAGCAACTGGCGGGTCAAATCCTCTTGCTGCAGCAGGCGCGCCTTGGCCTGGGTGCTGCAAACCTGCCAGTCTACGGGTGCAAACGGTGCATCGCTTGGCCTGGCTGCAATTGGGTTCAAGCCGTTCCAGCGCTGGTGAAACGCGCGCAGCGCGTCAGGCGCCTGCAACCAGTCCAGAAAGGCCGCCAGCTTGTGTGCATGGGCGTCGTCGTGTTGCGGGTAAATCTGCCAGACCAAAGGTTTGCCGGCCCACAGGGCGCGCACCAGCGAGTCTTCGCCACGGACAAAATTGACGTCGCTGGCCCACAGCAGATGGTCATAGTCCAACTGGCTGAGTTGGGGTAAATAGAAAAATGACAGCAAACCTTGACTGTTCCAACCGGGTTGATGTGCGGTTTTACGCATAACCTCGGCGTGAATCGCCGCACTGGCACGGCCATAGGTGACCAGAATGCGGGCCGGTTGAGCATCCTTTGCCAAGGTGTCGAGCAGCTCGCCCAGTCCGGCAGGCTCATAACAAAACAGCGACACCAGGCGCTCGCCTTGCCAAGGCACGCTTTGCCCGGTCAGCCAGGCCTGGCGGTCAAATTTGGCTTGCCGTGCCATCAGGTCGGGCTCGCGCAACAGGCCGCCGGTGTCAGCCGTCAAGCCGGGGTAGTAAAAATGCTTGGTCAGGCCACGACCTGGCCCGCTCATGACCGGCGAGGGCAGGCCATGGCATCGCGCTGCATAGGCTTCGGCGCTAAGGTATTCGAGGTTGATCCAGCGGCATGGCTGGCCAGCAGCGCTTATTTTTTTGGCGTAGGCAGCGATGAATTCAGCGTCGATGTCGCAGCCAAAGGTTTCGATCAGCACGTCGCCCGGCGTGATACCGGTCAGGTCGATGGGCGCCGTCCAGGCCCGGACTTCAACGCCTGGCGCGCCCTGCGGCGCCATCCAGTCAAGCGCGGAGAGATCATCCGCCCACAGCCGTACCAGTTGGCCTTTTTTTGCCAGATTGCAGGCCAGTCGCCATGCTACGCCCAGGTCGCCAAAGTTGTCGATGACCCAACAAAAAATATCCCAATGCAGTTGGCGGGCGGGGGAATCTTGGTCGATATCTTGATCCATGGCCGGATTGTCCACAATACGCCCCTATGTCAGAAACCGTTCCGAACACTCCTTTGGCTGCCGCCACCGATGCCGCCCCTGTGCCGACCCACCCCGAGCAGTTGCTCAGCGATGTAGCCAGCCTGCCGCCGTTGCCCGGCGTTTACCGCTATTTCGATGCGCAGGGCAACGTCTTGTACGTTGGCAAGGCCATCAACCTGAAAAAACGGGTGTCGAGCTATTTCCAGAAAAACCATGGTGGCACACGCATTGGCCACATGGTCAGCAAGATTGCCCGGTTGGAGACCACCGTGGTGCGCTCCGAGGCCGAGGCGCTGCTGCTGGAAAACAACCTGATCAAGACGCTCAACCCCAAATACAACATCCTGTTTCGCGACGACAAAAGCTACCCTTACCTGAAGATCACGGCGCTAGGCAAGAGCGGCAGCGAACAGTTCCCTCGGGTAGCGTATTACCGTGGTGCGGTCGAAAAAAAACACCATTATTTTGGCCCCTACCCGAGCGCCTGGGCGGTCAAGGAAGCCATTTTGCTGATGCAAAAAGTTTTCCGGCTGCGCACCTGTGAAGACTCGGTGTTCAGCAACCGCACCCGGCCCTGCCTGCTGTACCAGATCAAGCGCTGCTCGGGGCCCTGCGTGGGACATGTTTCGCCCGACCTTTACGCGCAAGACCTGTTGGACGCCGAACGCTTTTTGAACGGCGACGCGCGCGAGGTGATGACTGAGCTGGAAGCCCGCATGATGGCGCACGCTGACAAACTGGAGTTCGAGCAAGCCGCCGAACTGCGCAACCAGGTGGCGGCGCTCTCCAACGTACTGCACCAACAGTCGGTGGACAACGTGTCGGACCGCGACGTGGACATTCTGGCGGTGAAAGTGCAGGGCGGTCGCGCCTGCGTCAACCTGGCGATGGTGCGCGGCGGTCGTCATCTGGGCGACCGGCCGTATTTCCCGGTGCATGTGGAGGACGCAGCCGAACTCGATGACGCTGAATCTACCGATGCCGTGGCTGCGGTGCGCAACGTGCGCAGTGTTGAAATGCAGGTGCTCGACGCCTTCATCGCGCAGCATTACCTCAACGTGCCTGCGCCGCCGTCGCTGGTGGTGAGTGTGCCGGTGGACAAGGGGCTGTTGCAGGCGCTGTCTGAGCAAACCGGCGTCAAGATCAGCGCTGTGCACAACCCGCGCGAGCAACGCCGCGTCTGGCTGGAAATGGCGCAAACCAACGCAGCCCTGCAATTGGCCAGGCTGTTGGCTGAAGAAGGCTCGCAGCAAGCTCGCACCCGGGCGCTGGTGGAAGCGCTTGATCTGCCGATTGATGACCTGGAAGTACTGCGCATCGAGTGTTTTGACATCTCCCACACGGCCGGTGAATCGACCCAGGCCTCGTGCGTGGTGTTTCATCATCACAAGATGCAAAGCGCCGAATACCGGCGTTTCAAGATCAACGACATTACGCCGGGCGACGACTACGCGGCCATGCGCCAGGTGCTGCTGCGACGTTACGGCAAGCTGGCCGAAACGCTTCAAGAGGCGAAACGCACGGGAGAATTGCCTGCCGGCACCGGCCGCCTGCCCGACCTGGTGCTGGTCGATGGCG
>PFUD01000061.1 GCA_002789915.1 Comamonadaceae bacterium CG_4_9_14_3_um_filter_60_33
GTTGCAAGAAGCCGTTGACAGCTTGCTTGACAACGGCCGTCGCGGCAAGGCCATGACCGGCGCCAACAAGCGCGCGCTCAAGTCGCTGGCCGACATGATCAAGGGCAAGGGCGGTCGTTTCCGTCAGAACTTGCTGGGCAAGCGGGTTGACTACTCTGGCCGTTCGGTCATTGTGGTGGGCCCCACGCTCAAACTGCACCAGTGCGGTCTGCCCAAGCTGATGGCGCTTGAACTCTTCAAGCCCTTCATCTTCGCGCGCCTGGAAGCCATGGGCATTGCCACCACCATCAAGGCGGCCAAGAAAGAAGTTGAAACCGGCACGCCGGTGGTCTGGGACATCCTGGAAGAAGTCATCAAGGAGCACCCGGTGATGCTCAACCGGGCACCCACGCTGCACCGTTTGGGTATTCAGGCCTTTGAGCCCATTTTGATCGAAGGCAAGGCCATTCAGTTGCACCCGCTGGTGTGCGCGGCCTTCAACGCCGACTTTGACGGTGACCAGATGGCCGTTCACGTGCCCTTGTCGGTCGAAGCGCAAATGGAATGCCGCGCCCTGATGCTGGCATCCAACAACGTGCTGTTCCCGTCCAATGGCGAGCCCTCCATCGTGCCGTCGCAAGACGTGGTGCTGGGCCTTTACTACACCACTCGCGACCGCATCAACAGCAAGGGCGAAGGCCTGGTGTTTGCCGATACCGGTGAAGTGCAGCGTGCCTTTGACGCAGGTGAGGTTGAAATGAGTTCGCGCATCAGTGTGCGCCTGACCGAGTACACCAAGGACAAGGAAAGCGGCGAACTCACGCCCAGCACCAGCCTGGTTGAGACCTCGGTCGGCCGTGCCCTGCTGTCGGAAATTTTGCCCAAGGGCCTGCCCTTTACCTTCATCAACAAGGCCTTGAAGAAAAAGGAAATTTCCCGCCTCATCAACGCCTCTTTCCGTAAGTGTGGTCTGAAAGAAACCGTGGTATTTGCCGACAAGCTGCTGCAATACGGCTTCCGCCTGGCCACCCGCGCCGGTATCTCGATCTCGATCGAAGACATGCTGGTGCCCACTGAAAAGCCGGGCATCATCGAGCGCGCCGAAGCTGAGGTGAAGGAAATCGCCACCCAGTACACATCGGGTCTGGTGACCGCCGGTGAACGCTACAACAAGGTGGTGGACATCTGGGGCAAGGCCGGTGACGAAGTGTCCAAAGTGATGATGGGCCAGCTCTCCAAAGAAACCGTCATTGACCGCCACGGCAACGCGGTGCCGCAAGAGTCGTTCAACTCCATCTACATGATGGCCGACTCTGGCGCCCGTGGTTCCCCGGCCCAGATTCGCCAGGTGGCGGGTATGCGTGGTTTGATGGCCAAGCCTGACGGCTCGATCATCGAGACGCCCATTACCGCCAATTTCCGCGAAGGCCTGAACGTGCTGGAATACTTTATTTCCACCCACGGTGCGCGAAAAGGTCTGGCCGACACGGCGTTGAAAACCGCCAACTCGGGTTACCTGACGCGTCGTCTGGTTGACGTGACGCAAGACCTGGTGGTGACCGAGCAAGACTGCGGCACCCATAACGGCTACCTGATGCGCGCCATTGTCGAAGGTGGCGAAACCATTGAGTCATTGCGCGACCGCATTTTGGGCCGCACTGCCGCCGATGACATCCTGCACCCCGAGAACCGCTCGGTGCTGGCCCCGGCCGGCACCATGCTCGACGAAGACATGATCGACGAGCTGGAAGCCGCTGGCGTCGATGAAGTCAAGGTGCGCACCGCGCTCACCTGCGAAACCCGTTTTGGCATTTGCGCCCGTTGCTACGGCCGCGACCTCGGCCGCGGCGGACTGGTCAATGGTGGCGAGGCCGTCGGTGTGATTGCTGCGCAGTCAATTGGCGAGCCCGGCACCCAGCTGACCATGCGCACCTTCCACATTGGGGGTGCGGCGTCGCGCGCGGCCATCGCCTCCAGTGTTGAAGCCAAGTCCAACGGCAACATCGGCTTCAACACCACGATGCGCTATGTCACCAACGGCAAGGGCGAACTCGTGGTGATTTCCCGCTCTGGCGAGATCGTCATCCATGACGAGCACGGCCGTGAACGCGAACGCCATAAAGTGCCTTACGGCGCCATCCTGACGATCAAGTCCGACCAGGCCATCAAGGCCGGCACCATTTTGGCGAACTGGGACCCGTTGACGCGCCCCATCATCACCGAATACGCCGGCCAGGCCCGCTTCGAGAACGTGGAAGAAGGTTTGACGGTGGCCAAGCAGGTTGACGAGGTGACTGGCCTGAGCACCCTGGTGGTGATCGACCCGAAACGCCGTGGTTCTGCCAAGGTGGTGCGCCCGCAGGTCAAGCTGATTGATGCGACTGGTAACGAGGTCAAGATTCCGGGCACCGACCATGCGGTGACGATCGGTTTTCCGATTGGCGCGCTGGTGCAGGTGCGCGACGGCCAGGATGTGGGCCCCGGCGAAGTGCTGGCCCGCATCCCGGTTGAAGGTCAAAAGACCCGTGATATTACCGGTGGCTTGCCGCGTGTGGCCGAGTTGTTCGAAGCCCGTTCCCCCAAGGACAAGGGTGTGCTGGCCGAGTCCACCGGCACCATTTCTTTCGGCAAGGAAACCAAAGGCAAGATCCGCTTGCAAATCACCGACCTCGAAGGCAAGGTCTGGGAAGAGCTGGTGCCCAAGGAAAAGAACATGCTGGTGCACGAAGGCCAGATCGTCAACAAGGGCGAGGTGGTGGTGGACGGCCCGGCTGATCCGCAAGACATCTTGCGCCTGCTGGGTGCTGAAGAACTGGCGCGCTACATCGTCGACGAAGTGCAAGACGTGTACCGCTTGCAGGGCGTGAAGATCAACGACAAGCACATTGAAGTGATCGTGCGCCAGATGCTGCGCCGGGTGGTGGTCGAGTCCGCTGGCGACTCCAATTACATCAATGGCGAGCAGGTGGAACGTTCGGAAATGCTCAACACCAACGACGCTTTGCGCGCCGATGGCAAGATCCCGGCCGTCTTCACCAACTTGCTTTTGGGTATCACCAAGGCGTCGCTGTCCACCGACAGTTTCATCAGCGCGGCTTCCTTCCAGGAAACCACCCGCGTGCTGACCGAGGCCGCCATCATGGGCAAACGCGACGGTCTGCGCGGTCTGAAGGAAAACGTCATTGTGGGCCGCTTGATCCCGGCCGGCACCGGCATGGCCTACCACGAAGCCCGCAAGGTGCGTGAAAACATGGACGACGCCGAGCGCCGCGCTATTGCCGAAACCGAGGCGGCTGAACTGGCACTGGCGAGCGAGCAGAACCAGGATCAGGACGAAGGGATTGACGTCAAGTAATTGACCCGGCATCCAAAAGCGCCTCAGCCCCCTTTTTCGAGGGCTGAGGCGCTTTTTTTTGAGACTGAATCATGAACACGCCTACCCGAATTCCCCTGTGGCAACAGTTGCAGGCGGCCGCCCATGCATTGCAAGCCATGCTGGCGGGCGCGTCCGGCACGAGCGCCATTGGCGCGGTCGATGCGTCATTGCGCCCCGGGGTGCAGGCGCTGAGCTTTGCGGTGTGGCGCCATTTGGGCCAGGCCCAGGCGCTGCGCCAGTTGCTGGCACCGCGCAAACCATCAGCCCAAATTGACGCTTTGCTGTGCAGCGCACTGGCGCTGTTGTCGCAAGGCGATGACGCGCCTTATGACGCGCACACCTTGGTCAACCAAACGGTGGAAGCGGCCAAGAAAAACCCCAGGCTAAAGGCTCAGGCCAGCTTTGTCAACGCCTGCTTACGGCGTTTTTTGCGTGAGCAGGCGGCCCTGCTGGCGCAAGTGGCGCAAGACCCAGTGGCGCGCTGGAACCATCCGGCCTGGTGGTTGGCGCAAATGCAGGCCGAGTGGCCCGGCCAGTGGCAAGCCATTCTGGAGGCCAATAACGTCCAGGCACCGATGGTGTTGCGCGTCAACACCCGGCGCATCAGCGTGGCCGACTATCTTAAAAAGCTCCAGGCCGCAGGGCTGACGGCCCAACCATTGGGGCTGGTGGGCGTGGTGCTGCAGCACGCCAGCGCGGTGCAACACATCCCGGGGTTTGCCGACGGACTGGTGTCGGTGCAGGACAGCGCGGCGCAGTGGGCCGCGCCGCTGCTGTTGTCAGGTCTGCATAGTCAGGCGCCGTTGCAGGTGCTTGACGCCTGCGCCGCGCCCGGTGGCAAAACGGCACACTTGCTGGAGT
>PFUD01000147.1 GCA_002789915.1 Comamonadaceae bacterium CG_4_9_14_3_um_filter_60_33
CTGCTGAAATTTCTCAACGCCATCCACTTCGACAACTTGGCCGACCGCATGGGCATGACGGCGCTGATGCGCAAGGGCGGGCTGTGGTCCAAACCAGCGGCGTTGATCGCCAGTGTCGTCTTTTGGGTGGTGATGGTGCTGACGCTGATGCTCGCCTTGAACGCCTTGCAGATTGCCGCTATTGACCATCTGGTGGCGCAAATTTTTGGCTACTTGCCGCGCGCCTTTTCAGCCCTGGTGATTTTGTTGGCGGGCACCTTGCTGGCCGGGTTTGCCAGCCGCGCGGTGCTGATCGCGGCCGTCAACAGCGGCTATCACTACGCCAAAGCGCTGGCCGACGGCTTACGCCTGTTGCTGACGGTGTTGATCCTGGCCATGACCATGGAGCAACTCCAGATTGCGCCTGGCATTGTGCTGGCCGCCTTCTCCATCACTTTCGGCGGCATCGTGGTGGCACTGGCCATTGCCTTTGGTGTTGGCGGCATTGACGCGGCCCGGCGCATGATCGAAAAAGAGCATGCACAACAAGAGCAAAGCGAAATTGAACACCTGTGAAACTGTTTCGAAAGGGCCTCTGCACCATGTCTGATTTTCATCAAGGCGGCATCGTCACCACCCTGCACCAGCTCGGCAAGCCGTCGCTGGAGCGGCTTGAGACCGAGTTGTGCCAGTTTGCCAAAACCCGCCCGATGGCGCTGGTGCTGCCAGCGCTGTTCAGCGAATTCGAAGGCCCGGCCATGCCGGGCATCGTGCGCGAGCTGGCCAAGGTCAAGTACCTCAATGAGATCGTGCTGGTGCTCGACAAGGCCTCCCTGCAAGACTTTGCCCGGGCGCGCGCCTTCATGGCGCCAATTGCCACCGAGGTCAAAATCATCCACAACGACGGCAAGCGCATCAGCGAGATCTATGAAACCTTTGCCCGCCACGGCTTCCATGTGGGTGAGCGCGGCAAGGGGCGCTCGGTCTGGCTGGCCTATGGCTATGTGCTGGCGCGGGCCCGCTCGCAGGTGATTGCGCTGCACGACTGCGACATCGTCACCTACAGCCGTGAGCTGCTGGCGCGGCTGTGCTACCCCATCGCCAGCCCGACGCTGGACTTTGTCTTTTGCAAGGGCTACTACAGCCGGGTGTCGAGCAAGTTGAACGGGCGCGTCACGCGGCTGCTGGTCACGCCGCTGGTGCAGGCGCTACAGCAACTGGTCGGCGCGCAAGGTTTTCTGGTTTTTCTGAGCAACTTTCGCTATCCGCTGGCAGGTGAGTTCTGCATGGTCGCCGAGCTGGCGCGGGTCAACCGGATTCCCTGGGACTGGGGCCTGGAGGTGGGCTCGCTGGCCGAGGTGTACCGCAACTATTCGCCGCGCCGGGTGTGCCAGGTTGACATTGCCGCCAACTACGACCACAAGCACCAGGTGCTGTCGGCCGAAGACGCAAGCCAAGGCCTGATGCGCATGACAGTGGACATCTGCAAGTCGATCTTTCGCACGCTGGCATCGGAAGGCGTGGTGTTCTCGGACGGGTTGTTCAGGTCGCTGCTGGTGGCCTACTTGCGCCGTGCCGAAGACACCATCATGAAGTTCGAGGCTGATGCGGCCATCAACGGCCTGCAGTTCGACCGACACGAGGAGGCCATGGCGGTGGAGTCGTTCACGCGCGCCATCGGGCTGGCCTGCCAGGCCTTCATGGATGCCCCGATGGCGACACCACTGATTCCGAACTGGAACCGGGTCAGCACCGCCATTCCCGATATTTTTGAGATGCTGCAACTGGCGGTGAGCGCTGACAACAAGTAAGGGGCCGGGTCAGTCGCAGCCATTGAACCAAGATTCCCGCCGGGTTCGGGCCGGGTAAGGTTGGGGTGCCGCACAGTGCACAGGGATAATCCATCTCAAGATGAGCTTGAACCTTGACTTTCTGAGCCTGCCCTTGCTGGGTGCCTCTGCGCTGATTTTTGTCAGCGTGCTGGTGGGCGTGTTCTCAAAAAGGGTGGGCTTTTCTTTTTTGCTGGCTTTCCTGGTCACCGGCATGCTGGCCGGGGTGAACGGGCCCGGCGGCTGGGAGTTCAACGACTATCGCCTGAGCTTTTGGGTGGGCAACATTGCCCTCGTCATCATCTTGCTCGATGGCGGCTTGCGCACCGACTACCCGAGATTTCGCACCGGTTTAAGGCCGGCCTTGGTACTGGCGTCACTCGGGGTGGTGCTGTCCGCAGGCTTCACCGCTGTGGCCGCGGTTGTTTTGCTCAAGCTGAGCTGGCCGAGTGCCTTTTTGCTGGGTGCAATCGTCGGCTCCACCGATGCGGCGGCGGTGTTCGCATTGCTCAAGACCTCGGGGGTTGAGTTGAACGAGCGGGTCGCCACCACGCTGGAAATCGAGTCGGGCATGAACGATCCGATGGCGATTTATCTGACCCTCACCCTGATTGGTCTGGGCACTGCCGCCAACGCTGGCACTGAGACCGATCTGTCTTTGCGCACCATCGCGTCATCCTTGCTGGCGCAGTTTGGCTGGGGCGCGCTGCTGGGCATCGGGATTGGCCGGGTGCTTGCCCTGGTGTTACCGCGCATTCATCAGCTGGAGGAGTCTGGTGCCATCGTTGCATTGCTGATGGCCATGGCCGGCCTGGCCACGTTCGGGTTCACCACCTGGGTCGGTGGCTCGGGCTTTCTGGCGGTGTATTTGCTGGGCATCGTGCTGAGCCGATGGGCGCCAAAAATTGTGCATTCGGCCCTGTCTGCCCTTGACGGCTACGCCTGGCTGTCCCAGGCACTGATGTTCGTGCTACTGGGTTTGCTGGTGACGCCCGCCGAGATCAAAGGCTTTGCCTGGCCGGCGCTGGGGGTCGCCGCCGCGCTGATGTTTATCGCCAGGCCGCTGGCGGTGGGCCTGTGCCTGGCGCCGTTGCGCTTCAAGCCCAAGGAAATCATCTACATCGCCTGGGTTGGCCTGCGCGGCGCGGTGCCGATTGTGTTGGCCATCTTTCCTTTTATGGCCAACTTGCCCGAGGCGCGGCTGATTTTCAACGTGGCTTTTGTGGTGGTACTGACGTCTTTGTTGCTGCAAGGCAGCACCATTGGCTGGTTTGCGCGCCGCATGGGTGTATTGCTGCCTGACAAAAACGATAGCTCTGCCGTGCGCGCCGCGTTTGGCGACTTTGCCCTGCAGGCCAACACCCGGGTGGCGGATTTATGCGACGTTTACGGGCTAAAAGCACCTCCGGATGCCAACTTGTGCGTGGATGACTGGCTGGCCAAAGCCATCATGCGCCCGGTGGTGGTGGGCGACCAGGTGGCGCTCGATGGCGCCAAATTGAGTGTGCGAACGATGTCCGACGGTGTGGTGACCAGCGTCGGCCTGCAATTGCCAACACCATCAGATAGCGAGGACGAAGCCGCCTGAATACCGTGGCTTCGCCGTTTACATGAAAGCGCGGGTGCGCGTCTCGATATGCAGCGTGGACCCGGGCTGCGCGCTTTGCAGGTCAGGTAAACGCGGAATCAGCCAGCGTGTGGCAAAGGTGGGCACCGCAGCCAGGTGCAGCACGCCGCTGGCCCCAGCCGCAGACGGTAAGATGCAGCGGTTTTGACAAGCTATTTCTTATGTTGACAAACGCTAACCCTCATGCGCGCTGAACACGCCGAACACGAACTCCAGCTGGCTGAGCCCGGGACGCCTGCGCGCGTGGCGCTGTCCGTTGTGATCCCACTCTACAACGAGCGCGAAGTGCTGCCTTTGCTGTACGAGCGCCTGACCGATGTACTGAAGCCGCTGGCCATCCGCTATGAACTGGTGCTGGTGGACGATGGCAGCCGCGACAACAGCGGGCTGTATCTGCTGGAGCTGGCCGCCAGCCACCCCGAGGTCAAGGCAGTTCGCCTGAGCCGCAATTTTGGCAAGGAAGCCGCGCTGACTGCCGGCCTGGATTTGTCGGTCGGCGAGGCGGTGGTGGTGCTCGATGCCGACTTACAGGACCCGCCCGAGCTCATTGCACAAATGCTGGCCGCGTTCCATGCCGGCTCTGACATCGTCTGCATGAAGCGGCGCTCGCGCGCGGGCGAATCTTGGCACAAGCGGCTCAGCGCCCATCTTTTTTACCGCCTGCTCAACCGCCTGAGCCACATCGAAATTCCCGCCGACACCGGCGACTTCCGTCTGATGAGTCGGCGCGCCGTCGATGCGCTGAAGCAGTTGCCGGAACGCAACCGCTACATGAAAGGCCTGTTTGCCTGGGTTGGGCTGCCCACCCATGTGATCGAATACGACCGCGATGCACGCGCCTCCGGCATCACCAAATGGAATGGGCTCAAGCTGCTTGGGCTGGCGTTCGAGGGCATCACCTCGTTTTCCGTCACGCCCTTGCGCTGGGCCACCGTGATGGGGCTGGTCGGCGCGCTGGTTGGCCTGTCGTTCGGTTTCTGGATTGTGGTGGACGCCTTGCTGCATGGCAACCCGGTAGGTGGTTATCCATCACTGATCGCCGTGATCACGTTCCTGGGCGGCGTGCAGTTGCTGTCGATTGGCGTGGTGGGCGAATATGTGGGGAAAACCTATTTCGAAACCAAACAGCGCCCGCTGTACGTGCTGCGCGATGTGGTGCAGAGCCCGCCAGACACAGCAAGCCAACCCGCAGCAGACCAAGATGCCGTGCATACACCAGCGCCATGAAATGGGCACCAATTGTCATTGCGAACAAAGTGAAGCAATCCATGACTTCTGGCTGTTCCGTGACGCTGAGTTGCGATGAAAGTTAATCGCTGGTGGTGGGCGCTGGGTGCGATTTTGGGGCTACGCCTGGGCAGCATGGCATGGATGCCACTGGCGAGCACCTCCGAGCCGCGCTATGCCGAGGTGGCGCGCCTGATGGCGCTCAAGGGCGACTGGATCACGCCCTGGTTCACCCCCGAGTTGCCTTTTTGGGGCAAGCCGCCGCTGTCTTTCTGGACTGAGGCGATCGCCTTCAAGCTGTTGGGCATCACCGAGTTTGCCGCCCGGCTGCCGTCCTGGCTGGCCACGCTGGGCGGCATGACGCTGCTTTTTGTTTATGCGCGCGCCTATTTTGGCGAGCGCATCGCCCAGGGTGCGCTGCTGATTTATGCCAGCTGCGCGCTGGTCTTCATGGCCTCTGGCGCGGTGCTGACCGACCCCTTTCTGGCGCTGGCCACCACCTGGGCCATGGTGGCGCTGGCCATGTCGGCCAAAACACCCAGCCCGGCCTGGCGCTACGGCTTTTTTGTGGCACTGGCCGTTGGCCTGCTGGCCAAGGGGCCGCTCATGCTGGTGCTGGTGGCCGGGCCCATGGTGCCGCTGTTCATCTTTTACCCCTCCTTGCGGGCCGCATTCAAACGCATGCCCTGGGTGTCCGGGCTGGCGCTGATGCTGCTGCTGAGCGTGCCGTGGTACCTGCTGGCCGAGCAAAAAACACCGGGTTTTTTGAACTACTTTCTGGTGGGCGAGCATTTTTTGCGCTTTGTCGACTCCGGCTGGGCCGGGGACTTGTATGGCGTGGCGCACAAGCGCATGAAAGGCGCCATTTGGGGCGAGGTGCTGGTCGCGTCGTTCCCCTGGGGGCTGGTGGCGCTGGCGCTGCTGCTGCGGGGCTTTTTCAACCCGCTGCACAGGGCGGCGCTGTGGCAAACCCGGCGCGAACCCGACAAGGCTTTTTTGCTCGCCTGGACCTTGTTCACGCCCCTGTTTTTCACCGTCTCCGGCAACATCCTGTGGACCTACGTGCTGCCTGCACTGGCGTCCTTCAGCATCTTGATGGCGCTGGCGCTTGACACGCCAGCCTTCACCAGCCGCTGGGGTCAGCGCCTGCGCACCGCCCTGATCTGGCTGATGCCGCTGCTCGTGACAGGTTACACCGCAGTGGTCACGCTGCAACCCCAGTATCTCAAGACCGAAAAGCATCTGGTGGCTTACGTCATGCAGCACAGGCAAGCCGACGAGCAACTGGTTTACCTGGACAAAGTACCGTTTTCGGCCACGTTCTATTCGCGTGGACAGGCCAGCGCCGTCACGCTGAAAGACCTCAGCGAGATGAGCGGTCGCACCACCGGTTTGTATCTGGCACTGCCGAAAGACAATCTGGAGCAGTTGTCTGGGGCCTTGAACCAGCCGCTGGTGCCTTTTTTCGAAAGCGCTGAGCATGTGCTGACGCGAATCCCGGCCGTGCCATCGGGGCAGTGAGCTGCAACCGGCCGGGGTTCTTTAAATCATGTTCTCGATTCATTGTGATGATTAATCGTTTGTCTATATGTTTGCTGCCCCGGCGCTAACATGTGTCAACCGAACACTTCATGGAGAACCTCGTGGCCCACGCTCGCTTCAATTGGCAAGACCCTTTTTTGCTCGAACAACAACTCACTGATGACGAGCGGGCCATCAAAGAGGCCGCCGCCGCCTACTGCCAGAACAAGCTACAGCCGCGCGTTATTCAAGCCTTTCGCAAGGAACAAACCGACCCCGCCATCTTTCGTGAAATGGGCGACCTCGGCCTGCTTGGCCCCACCATCCCCGAAGCCTATGGCGGCCCCGGCCTGAACTACGTCGCCTACGGCCTGATTGCACGCGAGGTCGAGCGCGTGGACAGCGGCTACCGCTCGATGATGAGCGTGCAAAGTTCGCTGGTGATGTTGCCGATTTACGAGTTTGGCACTGAGGCCACGCGGCAA
>PFUD01000188.1 GCA_002789915.1 Comamonadaceae bacterium CG_4_9_14_3_um_filter_60_33
GCGTTGCGGGACGATTCTTTCAGCCCCTTGTTGAGCGTGGCACCTTCGGCTTGCAGCACCCGACGCTTGCGCCAGATCACGCTGGCCAATTCTTCAATCAAGTGCTGCGCGGTTGCGTCCGCTGGCAGGTGTTCGTCCATCAGCGAATTGACCAGGCTTTCATAGTTGGCATGGCTTTCGTGACGGAGCACGGTGTAGCGGCTCAAGATGCCATGCGTCATGGTGTTGAAGCGGACTACTTCGTAGGCTGGGTTTGGCATCTACTGTGGGCAGGGCGGATGAATTTGGCGCGCGTATCAGGGGTGCAGTGCTGGCGGTGATCGTGTCATGGTGGGCTTTCGATAGTGGGGTTGGTCGTGCCTGCCTGAATGCTGTGCGAAATCTTGCCCGTCCGCCGCTGACGCATCGCCAACATTTCGCTGAGTTCGCAGAATTCGCACCGGCTCCAAATCAGCCGCCAAGGCGCATGGTGTCGCACAGAGCGCTCCATGCCGCCAATCGATAAGTCAAAAGCATGGCCTTCGTCATCAACCTTGAGAAGCTGAAAGTCGTATTTTTTGGGGGGCGCCAATGAGCGTCACGTAAACGGCAGGCAGCCGCTTTTCTTCAACCACCAAAGCTCTGACATCGGCGGCAGTGCAGCCGAGTGCCTGACCTACATCGCCGAAGGTCAATCTATTTTTCAGTTTTGGCATCAAGCCGCCTGCTGCTGGCGCTGCCCCTGCAGCAACTCAAACAAGAACTCTGGCGCCAAGTCAGCGCCATTGGCCCAAACCACGGTGCGCATCACGGGGTGTTGGCTAGCAGTGGCAAACAGCGCCGGGTCGCGCAAAGCGCCAAACACTTCACCTTCAAGCTCATCGGCCAGGTTGACCTCGCCCGATTGGCCCGAGTTGAAGCGTAAAAACAGCCGGTAGTTAGGTAGCGGCATGACTTCGGTGGTGTGCAGGATCATGGTGTTACTCCAGTGGATCAATGGGGTTAAGCGGTTTCTTTTGCATGGCCAACTGCCAGTCAAGTTCAATTTCATCACGGTGCAGCGCCAGCCACTCGCGCACCATCGACAGCGCCCGACCTGGCAGCGAGCCAGCGTACACCTTGCCGTCAATGGTAAACAAAGCTTCATGATCGCCATAGACCGCGTGAAAGTGCATCGGCGGGTGCTCCCGCCAGTTCATGTAAATGACGATGCCAAAGAAGCGGGAAATTTCAGGCATGTTCAAGCGGCTTTCTGTGTTGGAAGTTGCACTATATCCGCGCCGCTTTTCATGCCAGCCGCTGCTGGCGAACACGAACGCATTGATGCGCGGCAGGGTTGCCAGTTGTTGCGCCAGATACGGTGTAAGGGGGATGGTGCGGGTTTGCTCCACCTTGTCGGCAATGGTCAGCTTGCGCCACTGAAAATCAACGTGCGCCCAGGTGAGCTGGCCACTTCTTCTTTGCGTGCGCCTGTCAGCAGCAAGGCGGCGTGCAAGCCGAGCAGAAGCTATCAGGCTACAGCACGCCGTTCTTCCTTATCAAATCTTGTCAGTGTTTATTGACGGCGTCCTTGACGACCTCTTTGGCATTCCCGTACGCCTTCTCCGACTTGCCTTCAACCTGCTTTTTCAAGCCCTTTGCCTGTTGCTCTTTGCTTCCGACCAATTTGCCGGTTGCCTCTTGGACTTTGCCGGCGATGTCTTTGATCTCGCCCTTGACCTGGTTTTTATTGACCATGATGACTCCTTCAGTTAATGGGACTGATCGACCCCAAGAGCAGGGGCACCCCAGGTCCTTATTGAAGCCCGATATTTGAGCTTGCCAATTGAGAAAACGCAACGATGCGCCATCTCGTGGCCAATATTTGCGGCAGTTCAAGCGGGAAGTTCACACCTCCAGCCACTCCTTGCGGATGGCGCTGGCCTGGCGCAGATCATCGGGTGTGCCTTCAAACACCACGCAGCCATGGCCCATCACGTAACAGCGGTCGGCCACGTCCAGCGCAATCGTCAGCTTTTGCTCGATCAGCAGCACCGCAATACCGCGCGCCTTGAGCTGCCTGAGAAAGTGGGCCAATTGGGCAACCACCTGCGGCGCCAGGCCTTCGGTGGGCTCGTCGATGATGACCAGCTCAGGGTCGCCCATCAGGCTGCGGCATAGTGTCAGCATCTGCTGCTCGCCGCCCGACAACACGCCGGCCTCGGTGTGCTTGCGCGCTTGCAGTTGAGGGAACAAACGGTACATGTCATCTTGCGTGCAGCGGCCCGCTTGGCGGCTGTCTTTTTGACCCAGCCACAGGTTTTGCGCCACCGTCAGCGTGGGGAAGATGTCGCGACTCTCGGGCACGTAGCCTAGCCCCGCTTGAGCGATCTCAAAAGTCTTTTTGCCGAGCAGCTGTCGCCCCTGCCAAAGCAGATAGCCCTGTGCCTCGACCAGCCCCATGATGGCTTTGGCCGTGGTGGAGCGTCCCGAGCCGTTGCGTCCGAGCAGTGCCACAATTTCGCCGGCGCCCACCCGCATCGCCACACCGTGCAACACATGGCTGTTGCCATACCAGGCATGCAGTTGGTCGATTTTCAGCATGGCGAATGCACTGTTTGAGTCTGCAACACGCCCAAATACGCCTCTTGCACCCGTGCATCGGCACGCACCGCATCGGGCGTGTCGAAGGCCAGCAATTCGCCCTGCGCCAGCACGGCAATTTTGTCGGCCAGTTCAAACACCACGCCCATGTCGTGCTCCACCATCAACAGCGTTTTGCCCTCGGTGGCTTGCCTGATCAGGGGAATAAAGCGGCTGGTCTCAGACTGGCTCATGCCGGCCGTGGGCTCGTCGAGCAGGATCACACTGGCGCCGCCGGCGATGGTGATGCCCACTTCCAGCGCGCGCTGCTCGGCGTAGCTCAGGTGCATGGCCAGGGTGTGGCGCTGCTGGTCAAGATGCAGCAGCTCCAGCAGGGCCGCAACCCGTTCGTTGGCGTCGTCCAGCCGCGTCAGAAATTTCAAGAATGTGTATTTGTAGCCCAGGCTCCAGAGCACGCCGCAGCGCAGGTTTTCGAACACGCTGAGCTTGGGGAACAGGTTGCTCACCTGGAAACTGCGCGCCAGGCCCAGGCGATTGATCTCATGAGGTGCTTTGCCGTCAATGCGACCACCGTTGAGCCATATTTGCCCGCCATCGGGTTCAAAACGCCCGCTGATCAGGTTGAACAGCGTCGATTTGCCAGCGCCATTGGGGCCGATGATGCCGATGCGCTCACCTGGCGCCACAGCCATGTCGATGCCGCAAATGATGTCGGTTTTGCCAAAGCGCTTGCTCAAACGCTTCAACGCCAGGGCCGGCGGGGTGGGGTTCAAAGGGACTCCCCGCGTTTAATGTCTTTCGACACAGCTTGCTCAACCTCGCTCCAGGTGCGCGCAAACGGGCGCCACCTGGACTCGAACAGCCCCAGGCCAAGCAACATGACCGAGGCGGCGCCCAGCCAACTGCCGGGTGCGTGGGTATTCAGGGTGACGCCCATAAAGCGTAACTCAGGCCCCAGCGCGGCACCCAGTTGCAAGTGGTAAACCATTTCCAGAACGGCCGCTGCACCCGCCAGAGCCAGCAAGGCAGTGGCAAGCAGTACCAGATAACCCGGCCACAGCCGCCGCAAATGGCCAGCCTTTGCCAGCCGCAGGTTGGCCATGATGAGCGCAGCCACGCCGCCCGGCGCGACCATCACCATCAAGATAAACATCAGCCCCAAGTACAGCAGCCAGGCCTGGGTGAACTCAGACAGCAGCACCAGCGCCAGCACCATCAAAATGGCGCCAACGATGGGGCCAAAAAAGAAGTTGGTGCCACCCAGAAAAGTGAACAGCAGGTAAAGGCCCGAGCGGTAGCCGCTGAGCACCTCAAAAGTAACAATTTCAAAACTCAACGCCGCCAGGCCACCCGAAATGCCGGCAAAAAAGGCGGCAATGGCAAACGCCAGGTAGCGCACCATTTGCGGGTTGTAGCCGATAAAGGCGACGCGCTCGGGGTTGTCGCGCACCGCGTTCAACATGCGCCCCAGCGGCGTGCGGGTAAAGGCGTACATCAGTGCAGTGCAGACCAGGGTGTAGAGCGCAATCAGG
This sequence comes from Comamonadaceae bacterium CG_4_9_14_3_um_filter_60_33, assembly GCA_002789915.1. Taxonomy (GTDB): domain Bacteria; phylum Pseudomonadota; class Gammaproteobacteria; order Burkholderiales; family Burkholderiaceae_C; genus Rhodoferax. The sequence goes on from PFUD01000188.1 coordinate 4,095, forward strand.
TAATACAGCTCGATCTGCGGGCCGAATGTGATGCCCAGCACCGGGCTGCCCGCCACCCGGTTGCCCGATACGCCGGCCTCGCCGCCAAAAAACCCGGGAAACATCAGCGCCATGGCCCACACCATTTCACCTAGCCCCAACGTGATCATGGCAAACGGCGTTCCCGACTTTTTGGTGGTAACCCAACCCAGCAGCAGCGCCAACGCCAGGCTGGCCAAGCCACCCACCAGCGGGATCAAGCTCACCGGCAGCGCCAGCCCGTCGCCCACAAAGTTGAGCGTGTGGATTGCCAAAAATGCGCCCACACCCGAGTAAACCGCGTGGCCAAAACTGAGCATGCCACCCTGCCCCAGCAGCATGTTGTAGCTCAGGCAAACGATGATGGCGATACCTATCTGGCTCAGCAACGCCTGGCTGTGGCTGCTGGTGAACACCAGCGGTGCCAGCGCCAGCACCAGCGCGTACAAACCCCACACCAGCATGCGGCGCATCAATTGCCCCGAGCGCCGGCCAGGCCCTGGGGCCGAAAGATCAGCACCAGCACCATCAGCAGATACGGCAGGATCGGCGCCATGGATACATCCAAACCCACGGCAAAGGTCTGTAGCAAACCAATCAACAACGCGGCGACAAACGCCCCCCCCAGCGAGCCGATGCCGCCCACCACCACCACCACAAACACAATGCCACCCAGCGCCATCGCCATGCCAGGCTCGGTAACAAAGGCATTGCCGCCCAGCACGCCCGCCAGCCCGGCCAGCGCGCAGCCACCGCCAAACACCCACATGAACACGCGCGGCACGTTGTGGCCCAGCGCCTCAGCCATGTCAGGGTGCGTTAAAGCCGCCTGAATCACCAGCCCGATGCGGCTGCGCGTGAGCAGCAGCCAAAGCGACGCCAACACAGCCAAGGCCATGCCCATCATGAAGGCGCGGTAGAGCGGAAATTGGGTGCCAAACAGCGTCAGCAGCGGGCCGTCCAGCGCGTGTGGCACGCGGTAATCCACTGAACTGCGGCCCCACACCAACTGCACTACTTCGAGGATGACGTAACTCATGCCGAAGGTGATCAACAGCTCGGCCACGTGGCCGAAGCGGTGCACGCGGCGCAGCACAAAGCGTTCAAACAGCGCGCCCAGAGCGCCCACCAGCAGCGGCGCCAGCACCAGCGCCGGCCAAAAGCCCAACCAATCGGTGACGCTGTAGCCAAAGTAGGCACCCAGCATGTAGAACGACGCGTGCGCAAAGTTGAGCACCCCCATCATGCTGAAAATCAGCGTCAACCCGGCGCTGAGCATGAACAGCAGCAGCCCGTAGCTGAGGCCGTTGAGCAGTGAAGTGGTGAAAAATTCCATTGACAATTTAAGTGATCGTCGGGGCAGACTGTAGGTTGGACTTGCACCTGCCATAGTGCCCTGTGGGGCGGACTTCAGTCCGCCCCACAAATGACCTCGATTCAGTCAGCGCAAATCAGGCAACTGGTAGTCCTTGAGAATTTCGCGCAGCTTGCTTTTTTGCATCTTGCCCGTAGCGCCCATCGGGATCGCGTCAAGAAACACCACGTCGTCCGGTATCTGCCACTTGGCGGCCTTGCCTTCGTAAAACTGCAGCAATTCCTCGCGCGACACCTCGGCGCCGGGTTTTTTCACCACCGCCACAATCGGCCGCTCGTCCCACTTGGGGTGCGCCATGCCGACGCACGCCGCCATCGCCACTGCGGGGTGCGCCACGGCAATGTTTTCGATGTCGATTGAGCTGATCCACTCGCCGCCCGACTTGATCACGTCCTTGCTGCGGTCGGTGATTTGCATGTAGCCGTCGGCGTCGATGGTGGCCACGTCGCCAGTGGGAAACCAGCCGTCCACAAGCGGCATCACCGCCTGCGTGTCGCCCACGCCCTGGAAATATTCGCGCAGCACCCACGGGCCTTTCACCAGCAGGTCACCATAAGTTTTACCGTCCCACGGCAGCTCCTTGCCTTCGGCGTTGACGATTTTCATGTCGATGCCAAAAATGGCCCGGCCCTGTTTCATGCGCACCTTCATCTTGTCTTCTGACGACATCGCGAGGTGCTTGTTCTTGAGCGTGCACACCGTGCCCAGCGGGCTCATTTCGGTCATGCCCCAGGCATGCAGCACTTCCACGCCGTATGTGTCGTTGAAGGCGGTGATCATGGCCGGCGGGCAGGCCGAGCCGCCGATCACCGTGCGTTTCAGGCTGGAAAAACGCAGACCATTGGGCTCCATGTGGCTCAACAGCATTTGCCAGATGGTGGGCACGCCGGCGGCGTAAGTCACCTGCTCGAGTTCGATCAGGTCGTAGATCGACTTGCCGTCCATGCCCGGCCCGGGGAACACCAGCTTGGCCCCGGTGAGCGCGGCGGAATACGGAATGCCCCAGGCGTTGACGTGAAACATCGGCACCACCGGCAAAATGGCATCGCGCGCCGATATGCCCATCACATCGGGCAGCGCGGCGGCGTAGGCGTGCAGCACGGTGGAGCGGTGGCTGTACAGCGCGGCTTTCGGGTTGCCCGTGGTGCCGCTGGTGTAGCACATGCTTGACGCCGTGTTTTCGTCAAACTCGGGCCAGCGGTAGTTGCCGGTTTGCGCCGCCAGCAAGGCCTCATAACTGAGCAAATTGGGAATGCCTGTGTCAGCGGGCAGCTTGTCAGCATCGCACAGCGCCACCCAGTTTTTGACGCTGGGGCATTTGACGTGAATGACTTTGACGATCGGCAAAAACGTCATGTCGAAACACACCATCTGGTCCTGCGCGTGACTCATCACCCAGGCAATCTGCTCGGGGTGCATGCGCGGGTTGATGGTGTGCAGCACGCGCCCGGAGCCGCTCACGCCAAAATACATCTCCAGGTGCCGGTAGCCGTTCCAGGCAATCGAGGCCACGCGCTCGCCCTGCTGCAAGCCAAAGGCATCGAGCGCACCCGCGAGTTGGCGCGCGCGCTGCGCCGCCTCCTTGTAGGTGTAGCGGTGGATGTCGCCCTCGACCCGGCGCGAGACGATTTCACCCTCGGCATGGTGGCGCTCGGCAAAGTCGATCAGCGATGAAATGGACAGGGGTTGGTTTTGCATCAGTCCCAGCATGGGTGTCTCCTGTTTTAAATATTGAATATCAAAGAAATGGCATGGTACTGCCAACCCTGCCGGACTCAGGGCGCGGCAAACAAGGGAAAAAATTCGCGGTCGGTCTGCAGCAAGTGCCCCACGACCAAGCCCGACACCAGAAACTTGATCAACTGGCCTTCTGCCTGATTTTCATCAAGCGCCTCGTGCAATTGCTGATGCAACGCCCTTGCCCGCGCCAGCAGCGACTGATGCTGCTGTGCATGAGCCGTTAAATGCGCAAACCCGTTTGCCAGCAAAATCGATTCTTCTTGCGCAAAGTGCGCCTCCACGTGCGCCAGCAATGTTTCAAAGGCAGCCTCAAAGTCTGCGGGGTTTTGGCGCCGCAAGCTCACCTCGTCCAGCAAGCTGTTGACCAAGCCAAACAGCGCTTGGTGTTCCTGGTCGATGACCGGGTTACCACTTTCAAATGCAGTTTTCCAGCGCAAGTGAACATAGACGTGTTGCGCATCAGCTTGCGCCTCAAAAACAGGCTCCAACTGTCTGGGCAAACACAGGTGGACGGCATTGCGGCCCTGCTTTTTGGTGATGTACATGGCCTCGTCGCCAAGGCGCAGCAGGTCTTGTTCGCTGGCGCCGTGGTCCGGATACAAAGCCACACCGATGCTGGCCGAAATGCTGAGCACCATGCCCTGCTCGGTGACAAACTCGTGCGCCAGCGCGCAGCGAATCTTTTCTGCCACAGAAAGTGCCGCATCAACGGATTGCAAATCAGGCAACACCACCACAAACTCGTCACCCCCCATGCGTGCAGCCGTATCAGAGGCACGCACGCAAGCCAAAATGCGCCCGGCCACGGCTTTGAGCAGCCAGTCGCCCACGGCATGTCCGAGTTCGTCGTTGATCGGCTTGAACTTGTCAAGGTCAATGAACAACAGCGCCAACCGGGCCTTGGCGCGACGCGCGCGCGCCAAATGTTGCGACAAGCGCTCCAGCGCCAGGCGGCGATTGGGCAATTGGGTAAGCGGATCGTAAAACGCCATCTCGCGCACCTGACGTTCCACCTGGACGCGCTTGCTGATGTCCTCCAGTGATACCACTGCACCGCGCACATTGGCATCTGCCAACGGGGTCACGCTCATGCTGAACCAGCGCTGCTGCTGCGGCAAATGGCTGGGGTATTCCAGATAAAACTGCGGCGAGTGGCCGTCGAGTACGGCAAGAATACCGTCTTGCGCGTGCAGCGCTTCGCCGCCGGTTTCGTCACCCACAATACCGGCGCACGCCGTCAGAAAATTGCTGCCAACCAACGCCCGCGGCCTGTTTTCACCAAAGCTGCCGGCGCCCTGTGTTTCATTGCGGCGCCAGGCTTCGTTTACTTTCAAAATCACGCCCGCATGGTCGAGCACGGCAATTTCGGCACTGACCGAGTTCACCACCGCCTGGTTGAACAACTCTCTTTGTTTCAACACATTTTGCTGTTGCGCCAAAGAGCCAAGCAGGCGGTTAAAGCCGCTCACGAGCTGACCCACCTCGTCATTGAGCACTACGGGCAAGGCTTGCGGCGCCTGGTTTTGGTGAACAAAACCGTCCAGTGTTTTCACCGCCGCATTCATGGGCGCCAGTTGGCGGCGCAGCATCAGCCAGATCAGGCCCAGGCAGATCAGCCCCAGCGCCAGTCCTGCCAGCCGGGCACGCCACTTGACCGCGTCAATCAGGCCAAAAGCTTCTTCGGGTGCCAAGGTGACCGAAGCGTACCAATGCGCCAACGGAATCTGCTGCGTGCTGACCAGTACCTCTTCGCCCTGCGGATTGAGCGAGCGCGTGGTTCCCTCAAAGCCCTGCACAAAGCTGTCAGTGCACAGACTGCTGCCCAAAGGCGGCAGCACTTCGAGCGAACGCGCCGGATCGGAGGTGGCAAAAATCAGCCGCTGATTGGCCGCCACCAAAAAGAAGTTGCCGGTTTTGCCGTAGCGCAGCGCAGTCAATTGGCTTAAAAAATTTCCCTGATCCAGCCGGGTCACACCTGCCAAGGCGCCCATCACCTCACCCGCCGGGCCACGAACGGGCACCGCCATGGCAAACCAGGCCACCTTGCGCTGGTCGTCAACCTGAACCTCACCAATCACCGCTTGCCCCTGACCGAGCACCTGCGTCAAGTCTGCGGGTGCCAGCACGGGGGTGGCCAAACCACCTGGCAAATACTGCACCTCGGTCTGCACTTGCCCCTGCTGGTTCCAAACCACAATGCCGCCATTGAACAGACCGGCCAGAAACGACTGCTCCGCCAAAAATGTTTGGAGCGCGGGGGTCTGCTGGTGCATCTCGGGGGTGATCCGCCGCGCTGACGCCTGGAGCGCAGCAAACCGGTTATCCAGGCCGTGATTCACCTCAGATGCCAGCAAACCCAGCGCAGACCGCTGCTGCTCGCCCGTAAAAACCAGCAACTCTTCGCGCATTAACTTTTTGCTGTAAAAACCCAAAGCCAGAAAGGCAAGCACCACAATCAGCAGCGTCAACAAGGTGACACGGGTCTTGAGCGACTGGGGTAAAAAACGGTGAGCGAACATAGTGGAGTTTGGGTCGGCTTTGAGCTTCGCGAGCGCTCGCTATGTTAAGGGATAAACCCCGCTGATGACCTTGCACGCCTTGGGTTTGAACACCACACAGCACAATTCGTCCATGAATGTTCGCTTGCCAACCCATGCGCCCTTGCCGGTCAAACACACCAGCCTGGCCTGGGACAACCACTTTTACCGCCTTGGGCCGGACTTTTACACCGCACTGGCCCCCAGCGCGTTGCCCGCGCCCTATTGGGTGGGCCGCTCGCAGGCTGTAGCGAAGCAGTTGGGCCTGACTGCTGAAGAAGATGAGACCGACACACTGCTGCAAGCGCTGGCGGGCAACCAGCCCATCAGCGGCACACAACCACTGGCCAGCGTCTACAGCGGCCACCAGTTTGGCCAATGGGCCGGGCAACTCGGTGACGGCCGGGCCTGCCTGCTGGGCGAAGCCAACGGCCTTGAAGTGCAACTCAAGGGCTCGGGCCTGACGCCCTACTCGCGCATGGGCGACGGCCGCGCCGTGCTGCGCAGCAGCATCCGCGAATTTTTATGCTCTGAGGCCATGCACGGCCTGGGCATTGCCACCACGCGGGCGCTGTGCGTTGTGGGCTCAGACGAAGATGTGGCGCGCGAGAGCCTGGAAACCGCCGCCGTGGTGACGCGCGTGGCGCCCAGTTTCATTCGTTTCGGGCATTTTGAGCACTTTGCCGCGCGCAACCAGTTGTCACAACTCAAAACATTGGCCAACTATGTCATCAGCCGTTATTACCCTGCTTGCCAAACAGCGCGCACGCTTAACGCCAACCCATATGCCAATTTGCTGCTCCAAGTGACCGAGCGCACCGCTGTCATGCTGGCGCACTGGCAGGCGGTGGGCTTTTGCCATGGTGTCATGAACACCGACAACATGAGCATTTTGGGCCTGACCATCGACTACGGGCCGTTCCAGTTCCTCGACGCCTATGACCCTGGTCACATCTGCAATCACACCGACCGCGGTGGCCGCTACGCCTTTGCGCGCCAGCCCGACATCGCCCACTGGAACCTTTATGCATTGGCGCAAGCGCTGATGCCGCTGATAGAAGACCAGGCGCTGGCACTGCAGGCCTTGGACAGCTACAAGCCGTCATTCGAGCGTCATTGGCAACAGTTGATGCTTGCCAAATTGGGTCTGTCTGATGCAGCGAAGCGCGATGGCCTTGAAAACCAACCGGTCACCGACGATGCCAGCCTGCTAACAGACCTGCTCAGCCTGCTGGCGCAAGACCGGGTCGACTACACGATTTTCTGGCGACGCCTGAGCCATGCCGTAGCCAGCCAGCAATTAGAGCCCGTGCGCGACCTGTTTCTGGACCGCCCGGCTTTTGACGCCTGGCAAACGCGTTATGCAGAGCGCCTGAGCGCGTTTGACCCAGCCCGGGCGGCGGCGCTGATGCTGGCCAGCAATCCCAAATATGTGCTGCGTAACTACCTCGGCGAGCTTGCCATCGAGGCAGCCAAAGGCAAGGATTTCTCAGGTGTGGCAGATTTGCTGATGCTGTTGGAGCGGCCTTTTGACGAGCACCCTGAACACGAAGCCAAAGCCGGTTTTCCACCCGAATGGGCCAGCCGCATCGAGATCAGTTGCAGTTCATGATCATTTTTAAAGGCGTATTACCATGACTTACCCTGTCCAAAAAACCGATGCCGAATGGCTCGACCTGCTGCAAGCCAAGGGCGCCGAGCCAGTGGCCTTCCAGGTAACGCGCCACGCCGCCACTGAGCGCCCGTTCAGCGGCAAGTACGAAGCCTTCCAGGCCGACGGCAGCTACCACTGCATCTGCTGCAACGCCAAGCTATTCCACTCTGCCACCAAGTTCAATGCGCATTGCGGCTGGCCCAGTTTTTCGCAGGCCATTCCAGGTGCCATCACCGAGATCACCGACCGCAGTCTGGGTATGACCCGGGTCGAAACCGTGTGTGCCAATTGCGGCGCGCACCTCGGTCATGTCTTTGAAGATGGCCCCGCGCCCACCGGCCTGCGCTATTGCATGAACTCGGCCTCGTTAAACTTCACGCCTTCATGAAAATACTGATCGACTTTTTCCCCATCCTGCTGTTCTTCGGCGCTTTCAAGCTGTATGACATTTACATTGGCACGGCCGTGCTGATGGCCGCCACCGTGCTGCAAATGGCGCTGATCTATGGCATTGACCGCAAACTGCAGGCCATCCACAAGATCACGCTGGTGTTGATTCTGGTGTTTGGCACGCTCACGCTGGTGCTACACGACGACCGCTTCATCAAATGGAAACCCACCGTGCTCTACGCCGCCATGGCGATTGCGCTGGCGGTGGCGGTCTGGGTTTACAAAAAGAATTTCTTGAAGCTCCTGCTGGGAAGCCAACTCACCCTGCCCGAGCCGGTCTGGTTGCGCCTGAATCTGCTGTGGATCATCTACACCGCCTTCATGGCGTTGCTCAATGCCTACGTGGCGGCCTACTTCAGCACCGAAGCCTGGGTCAACTTCAAGCTGTGGGGCTATGCCTTTCCGCTGGTTTTCATCGTTGGCCAGGGGTTCTACATTTCACGCTACCTCGTCGCTGACGAGACCCATAAACCCACTCCATGAAGCAAACCCCCACCGCGGCCCAACTGCAACAGCGCCTGCAGCAAGTCCTGCAACCCTGCCAACTTGAAGTGATCGACGAAAGCCAACAGCATCATGGCCACGCAGGCGCCAACGGCACCGGCTTTGGTACCCATTTCAGGGTGCGCATTACGGCTGGGGTTTTTATCGGCAAATCCGCCGTGGCCCGGCATCGGCTTGTGTATGATGCGCTCCAAGATTTCATCGACCAGGGTTTGCATGCGCTGGCCATTGAAACCCAAACACCCCAGGCCTGACGGCCCGGAGCGAGCAGCTCGCTTTTCTAATTCAATCATTTGCAGGAAATTTGCATGAAAAACAAACTGGTATCAGGCCTTGCCCTGGCCGCGTTTCTGGGCGGCATGTCCGCCGCTGCCGTGGCGCAAAATGTCGCGATAGTCAACGGTAAAGCCGTTCCCCTGGCGCGTGTCGAAGCCTTGAGTCAGCAGGTGGAGCGCACCGGCCGCCCGGTCACACCCGAGGTGCAACAGCAGATCAAGGACGAAGTCATCGCCCGCGAAGTCTTCATGCAGGAAGCCCAAAAACAAGGCATCGACAGAACCGCCGAGTTCAAAAACCAGATGGAACTGGCGCGCCAGGCTATCCTGATCCGCGAACTGTTCGCCAACCACGAAAAAATTAATCCGGTCACAGACGCCGAAATCCAGGCCGAATACGACAAGTTTGCCGCCGCCAACGGTGGTCAGGAATACCGCGCCAGCCATATCCTGGTAGAAAAAGAGTCAGAAGCGCAGACCATCATCGCCCAGCTCAAAAAAGGTGGCAACTTTGAAGAAATTGCCAAAAAATCCAGCAAAGACCCAGGCTCTGGCGCCCGTGGCGGCGACCTTGATTGGGCGCCCGCCAACAACTACGTGGCTGAATTCGCCACCGCCTTGGCCGCCTTGAGCAAAGGCCAGCTGACCGAGACCCCGGTCAAGTCCCAGTTCGGCTACCACATCATTCGCCTTGATGATGTGCGCGCCACCGAGTTGCCCAAGCTTGAAGACGTCAAGCCGCAAGTGGCCCAGCAACTCAAGCAGCAAAAGCTCGTCAAGTACCAGGAAGCGCTGCGCACCAAAGCCAAGATTGAATAAACCGTTTGTTTGATCGCTCACTGAAAGCCGGACTTGCTCCGGCTTTTTATTTGGCAAGCCAGCTCACGCCACCCACCAGCGCCATCAGCACCGGCTGATGCAGCAAGTAATAGCTCAGGCTCCAGCGACCCAGCCAGGCCAAACCCTGCGCTGGTGCGGGCAAGGTCTGTGCCAGCCAGTGCGGCCGCTGTTGTAACACCCAGGCGCCGACTGCCGCACCCCACCACATCACGCCCAGCCAGGGAAACAACGGCACATAGTCTTCGGTGACGGGCTTGCGGCTGATCCAGCCCAGCCAGTTCCAGCGCATGCTGTTGAGCGCATCGGCCCATGGCGCCAACGGCCCGGTCTGCAACAGGTTTTCAAAGATGAATTTGGAGGCAATTGCCAAAGCGCCCAGCAGCCACAGCCAGCGCCCCCAGTGCGCGGTCAGTCGCACCACAATCAGCATCAGCGCCAGGCCGTGCAGCACGCCAAAATAAATGAAACTGTTGGGAAACACCAGCCACGAGCCCACTGACACCAGCAGCGCAGCGCCCGCCACTTGCCCCCAGCGCCGCCAGAAGCGCTGCCAGCTTTGCCCCTGCACCGTGGCAATGGCCTGACCCATGCCGGCGCACAGCAAAAACAGGCTCACGATCAGGGTGCGCTGCCAGGTCCAGAACGGGTCGCGGTAGAAGTCTTGCGTGACCAGCTTGAAATTATTCAGGTCAAAGACAAAGTGAAACACCGTCATCCAGACCATCGCCAGTCCGC
>PFUD01000085.1 GCA_002789915.1 Comamonadaceae bacterium CG_4_9_14_3_um_filter_60_33
ACTGGAAAAGCGTGCTTGAAAAACTGGCCGCTCTCAAAATCGGTTTTCGCACCCAGTTCAAACTCAGCAGCGGCGCACCGCACAGCCAGGTAGAAGACCGCCATGTGCTGGCCTACCCGGTCACCAACCATGGCCTGGCGGGCCTGCCCAATGCCCGTCTGGCCAGCCAAATGCGCTTCAAAGTGGCGAAAAACAAAGACGGCCAGTACTTTGGCTTGATCACCCACCTGCCCTGCGCCATGCCGCAAGCTTTTTTTAATCACAGCACCGTACGTCCCCCCGAAATCGGGCATCAAATCGAAGTTTGGCAACAGGTTCACCACTTCTTGAACAGCCAACCCGCCAGTTTGATCACACGCATTCGCAAGGGCTAACACCATGACCAACTACCCCAAAAAGCTCGCTGCCTGGTTGCATGACCCGGCTGAAAAACAACTGGTGCTGCTGCGCGACCCGGTCGGTCACGAAGGTGGCAGCGTGGTCGAAGTGGGCAAGGCCTTGGGCCTGGCAACGCGCCCGGCCATGCGCAAAAAAGACGGTCAATGGCTTGAAATGGATTACGACAAGCTCCAACAAGACAAATCGGTCCACACCGCAGACTGTCTGGCTGCCGCCGCCGACCGGCCCAACTGGCCGCGCGCGGAAGATTCTGCCATGTACCCCAAATTTGAAGCAGTCAAGTTCACCCGGGAGGCTGAACTGATCCACCCGCTGTCTGGCGAGCGCCTCAAACTTGCCGCACTGGACCTGAGCATTGGCATCGAGCAAATCAAATCCGTCAGCCAGGACCACTTCACGGGCCTGATTCAGGACAACGACGCCGACCTGCGCAAAACATTTTTGGCCTTCTGGCGCTTTGGTCCCGAGGCCGGCCGACAGGCCAGCGACCTTGGCGTGTTGTGGCCCATGCTACCCGCTGACTCACGCACGCCCGACCACAGCATCTGGTCGCATGTCGATACCGTGTCAGCCATTCACACCGCCTTGATGGGTGATGCCGACGGCCCGGACCAGCCTGCGCTGCTGGTCATGAGCTTTGGCCCGGTGCAAGGGTTTATCGGGCAGGCTCGCTCCACCTCTGACTTGTGGGCGGGCTCACACCTGCTGTCCAGCCTGGTGTTTGAAGCCATGAAACCCATCATCAGCGACCTGGGGCCAGATGTGGTGGTGTTCCCGGCGCTGCGTGGCGTGCCGGTGGTGGATCAATGGTTGATGGAAACGGGTGGCGATGCCTTCAGCCAATTGTTTGAAGACATTGACTCCGAGCTTTTGAGCGACAACACCGACACCAACCCGCTGTTTGCTGCCAGTCTGCCCAACAAGTTCATGGCCATCGTGCCGGCCCGGCAAGCCGCCGCGCTGGCGGAGCGGGCCATCGCTGCCATCAGAAATGCTGCAAAACAATGGACAACCGAGGCCAGCCAAAGGGCGTTTGATGCGGCAGGCGTCACGCTGAACGACGTGACACGCGCCCAGATCAAGGCGCAGTTGACAGGTTTTCCTGAATGCTATTGGGCGGCGGCTACCTGGCCCACCGACAGTGCAGATGTCACTGCGGCCGCAACCCAATTACACACCGCACTCGACAGCATCCACCCCGATTTGAAAACGCAGGGTGTCTTTCAGGATGCCACCTGGAAAGTGCTGACCAAAGAACTCAAGCTTGACGGCCTGAAGTTTTGGACCCCCAACACCGGCATCCTCTACCCAGCGGTTTATGAACTGGCCGAACGTGCCTTGGGTGCCGCCAAGGTCACCCGGCCGTTTGATGCCGTGCTCGAAGAGGGCCACCGCTGCACCCTGACCGGTGAGGCCGAGTGGCTTACCGATGACCGCAGCCTTCTGGGCGTGAACCGCCGCGACCGCGAGGCCAGTAGCGTGTGGGGCAAGCTGGCCAAAAAACAAAAGTCCTGGGTCAAACCCGGCGAGCATTTAAGCGCCATTGCCACCCTCAAGCGTCTGTGGCCCACGCTATTTGCCGAGCGCGTAAGCCGCTTGACCGGTGGCAACGTGCGCCGCTTTGTCATCAGCACGCACGCGCTGGCCTTGTCCACCACGCTGGAAAAGCTGGCTGACCCCAACCATCCCATGACCACCACCCAGCGCGCGGCATTGCAAGTGCTGGCTGCCAGTGCGCAAGACTTTGACACCGTCACCCTGCCCAAAGCCCTGATGCGCCAGCTTTACAGAGCAAAGCACTTGTCACCCGCAGAGCAAGACATACTGCGCAAACTGCCCGCCATGCTCGAAGACGCGGCTGACGGCAGTGCTGAGGGCGCGCACCGCAGCCAGACCATCGCCCACCTGCTGGGCGACAACCGCCCCGAGACCTATTACGCCCTCATCCTGATGGACGGCGACAAAATGGGCGGCTGGCTGGCTGGCAATGAAGACGCCTACAAGCTCTGCTACCGCGACACCTGGCACAGCAAAGTGCTGTCCGAGATGGACATGTACGAGCGCCGCGACCCGCAACTCAAAGCCTATCTGGCCACCAAACGCCCAGTGTCACCCGGCCGCCATGGCGCCATTTCGCAAGCGCTGAACGACTTTTCAACCCGGCTGGCCCGCCATGTGGTCGAGGAATGTTGCAAAGGCAAATTGCTTTACGCCGGTGGCGACGACGTGCTGGCGCTGGTGGCGGTGGATGATTTGTTTGACTGCATGCAACTGCTGCGCCTGGCCTACAGCGGTATTGCGCCCAGCCCCACGATGAAACTGGGCGAGCGCATCGGCACCCTGCAACCTGGCGGCAGCGGTTCACAGCGCAAGCTGTTGCTCGACAAGGGCTTTGGTCTGCTCAATGGCCGACTCATGACGTTGATGGGCCACAAAGCCACTGCCTCGATGGGTGCAGTAGTGGCGCACCACAGCGCACCGCTGAGCATGGTGCTGCGCGAACTGCGTGCCGCCGAGAGCCGTGCCAAAAACACCACGCGTGGCAAGAACAAAATCGACGGAAGGGGCGACGACGTCAACCGCGATGCCTTTTGCCTGCGCGTGCTCAAGCGCGGCGGTGGCGAGGTCAACATCACCAGCCCGTGGTGGCCAACAGCGCCCGA
>PFUD01000013.1 GCA_002789915.1 Comamonadaceae bacterium CG_4_9_14_3_um_filter_60_33
GTTTGGGTGTCGGGCAAAGCCAAGTAGCGCCTGACAGGCTGCGTCTTTTAAAGCGGCGGCGCGTCTCCTTGCCATGAAGCCACAACACGCTGCCCACCTGGGCGAACATTTGCGCCAGCGCCTGTTTTTTTACGCCAGCTCCGCCATTGCGCTGGGCTGGGTGCTGGGGGCCAACTTTCCTGAGGTGGCCCAAGCCCACGCCCACGAGCTGGGCTATGTGATGAACGCGCTGGTGTTCCTGATGATTTACCCGATGATGGTCGGGCTGAACCTGACGCAACTGCCCAAGGCCCTCAAAAAACCGCGTCCGCTGCTGCTCACGCTGTTTTACAACTTTGTCATCACGCCGCTGCTGAGCTGGGTGCTGGTGCAAGCCATGAACGCCCCGCCTGAGTTGGCGCTGGGTTTTTACCTGGTGATGCTGATTCCGGGCGCGTCCATGGCGATCGCTTTTACCGGCATGGCGGGCGGCAGCATTGAAGTGGCCACGCTGGCGCAAGCAGCCGGCTTTCTGGTGGTGCCGTTTGCGCTGCCATTTTTCATGCACTGGGTCGGGCAGTCGCAGGCCGTGGCGGTGCCGCTGGGCAGCCTGGTCACCACCATCGTGCTGGTACTGATTTTGCCCATGGTGCTGGGCGACCTGACGCGGCGCTGGCTGGTGCGCCGCTTCGGCCCGCCGGTGATGAAAACCATCAAACCCTATCTAGGTGTGATTCCGGCGCTGACCATGCTGCTCGTCATGACCCTGATATTTTTCAGCAAGGGCGACATGCTGACGCACAACTGGACCATGCTGCTGCCACTGATGGCCGCCACGCTGGCGTTTTTGATTGCCATTTTGGCGCTGATGACCTGGCTAAACCGGCGCATGGGGCTGAGCTTTGAAGAACACATGGCGGTGGCTTTTGTCTGCAGCGGCAAGAACAACGCCACGGCCATCGCTATTGCCCTGTCCACCGCCGGCTTTGGCCCGCTGGTGGCGGTGCCAGCGGCCACGCTGCCGATGTTTCAGGCTGTGCTGCTGGTGGGCTATGTGCACTTGGCGGAGCGGATTCGGCGCTACTATGCACCGGCTGCTTAAAATTATTGCGTCTTTTGGCGGAAGATGCCGTCTTCTGTGGTGTAGTTTGTTTGATTCACTGAAAGTTTTCTGATGTCCAGTACGCACGACCACACACCTGCCCACGATCATGACCATGACCACGAGCACAGCAACGGCGGCCACGATCACAGCCATGCGCCGGCGAATTTCAACAAGGCGTTTGCCATCGGCATCACGCTCAACGTCATTTTTGTCGCGATCGAGGCGTTTTACGGCTGGCGCGTCAACTCGCTGGCGCTGCTGGCGGATGCCGGGCACAACCTGAGCGACGTGGCCGGCCTGGTGCTGGCCTGGGGTGGCGCCTTGGCCGTCAAGCTGGTGCCCAACGCACGACACACCTACGGCTGGAAGCGCGCCACCATTCTGGCGGCATTTGCCAATGCCTTGCTGCTGCTGGTGGCCATGGGTGGTTTGGCCTGGGAGGCCATCGGGCGGCTCATGTCGGGCAGCGTCTCACTACAGGAGCAGGGTGTGACCATCATGGTGGTGGCAAGCATCGGCATCGGCATCAACACTGCTACCGCCTTGCTGTTCATGCGCGGCGGCAATGACCTCAACATCCGCGGCGCCTTTTTGCACATGGCGGCCGACGCGCTGGTGTCCGCCGGTGTGGTGGTAGCGGGTGCCCTGACGCTGTGGATGGGCTGGACCTGGCTCGACCCGATGGTCAGCCTGCTCATTGCTGCCGTGATTTTGTGGGGCACCTGGGGCTTGTTCAGGCAGTCGTTGCACATGCTGTTTGACGGCGTACCCGACAGCGTGAACCCGGATGCCGTGCGTAAGTTGCTGCAGGGCCTGCCCGGCGTGGCCGAGGTGCACGACCTGCATGTGTGGGCCATGGGCACCAGCCAGACTGCGCTCACTGCCCACTTGGTCACAGACACCACCGACACCGGAGCGCTACTGCATGAGGCCGAAGAAGAACTACACGAGCACTTTGAAATCAGCCATGTCACACTGCAACTTGAAACTCCGGCTTATGCGCAAATTTGCGGTTTGCGGCCCGGCATGGGGTGCCAAAAGGCATAGTTATCACCGCAGAAAAATGAGCAGTCGCGCCTATTTGCCTGGGAAAATTGCCTGCACCACTCCGCCATCGGCGAGCTGGCACTGGCCTTCACCGCCGCCCGACATGCCGCTGGCGGGCCTGACCATGTGAAAACGGCATCGCATGCGCTGGCCTCCCAGCCCTGTCAGCGTGGCCACCACCTTGCCTGAATAATGGGTGATGAACTGGGTCGTCGGGTAAGGCTGCATCATGGGGCCACCCCAGTACGGCCAGTCGTACCAGCCGCGGTTCCAGTTATTCCATAAGGGGGTCAGGACTTCCGACCGCGTCTGCTGGGTGATTTGAAAAAATCTTCCCTGGTAAGTCATGTCGGGCAAGGTCGCCGTCATGGTGCCCGACAAACCGCCGTCGTTGCTGCTCCAATTGAAGGCGACAGGCTCTTGCGCCGCGCCGTCGCCGGCCAATTGCCCGCCACCAATGCCGGTGGTGGTGCAGGCGGTCAAAGCCAGGCTGAGCAACAAAAGCGGTGCCAGCGATGTTGTCTTGTTCATGGGTTACTCCGTGGTGAATGCATGCAGGCAGTCTAGACAAACGACATCATGCCACGTTGATTTTTCTCATGCGCAAGGTGCGTGAATGGCAAACGCGCGTTTCTACTTTTTTGGTGTGGCATTGCCGACTGAGGCAGAATCCATCACTTTATGACCTCTCAACCCGCCACCGCATCCATCTCGCCTTCGGCCGAGACCCTGAACCGCGACTGTTTTTGCCGCACCCTGAACATGGAGCGCTTGCGTGAGCAGTTGGAGAGTGACCCCAGCCTGAAGGGCATGATGAGCAGCATCACCCAAACCAGGCCCAATCTGTTTTCTTCCACGGTGGTGTTCATCTCGCAAGCGGTGCAGCAACAGATCAGCGCCACCGTCGAGGCCATCGAGCGCGTGGCCGCCCTGCCCGGTTACCAGGTACAGGCGCTGTCACGCGCCGACGCCAGCGCGCAACACGACTTCGGCCCCTTGGGCGCGTGCATGGGCTATGACTTTCACCTGAATGCCAACGGCCCGCAGCTCATCGAGGTCAACACCAACGCCGGTGGCCTGCTGCTCAACGTGGCGCTGGCGCGTGCGCAGGAGGCGTGTTGCGACGAGATGGACTGGGCGTTTCCGTCCAGCGAGCGGCGCGACAACCTGAAAAAAACCATTTTTTACATGTTTGATGCCGAGTGGCAGTTGCAGTGCGGCACTGCCCCCTGGCGCTCGGTGGTGATCGTGGACGATGCGCCCATGGCGCAATACCTGGCCCCTGAATTTGAACTGTTTCGCCAGTTGTTTGCACAAAACGGCATTCACGCGGCTGTCGCCGACCCGTCTGAATTCGTTTGGCAAAACGGCCGCCTGCTGCACCAGGGCACGCCGGTTGACATGGTCTACAACCGCCTGACCGACTTCTACCTCGCCGAGCCCAACCACCTGGCCTTGCGCCAGGCCTACGAGGCCAATGCGGTGGTGCTCACCCCCCACCCGCGCGCCCACGCGCTGCTGGCCGACAAGCGCAACCTGATCGCCCTGAGCCACGACGAGTTGCTTCTGGCCTGGGGCGCCTCGGCGGCTGACCGCAGTCTGCTCGCGGCCAACATTCCCGCCACGCGCCTGGTGACGCCTGAACGCGCCGATGAGCTGTGGGCTCAACGGCGCCAACTGTTCTTCAAGCCGGTGGCGGGCTACGGTGCCAAGGCCGCTTACCGGGGCGACAAGCTCACGCGCCGCGTCTGGAACGAGATTCTTGAGGGCGACTTCGTGGCGCAGGCGCTGGTGCCGCCAAGTGGCCGCAAGATCGAGGTGGATGGTGTGCAGACCGACCTCAAGTTTGACATCCGCGCCTACACCTACGCAGGCCAGGTACAACTGCTGGCGGCGCGAATGTATGCCGGCCAAACCACCAACTTCCGCACCCAAGGCGGCGGTTTTGCACCAGTGATCGTGGTGCCCGCCGAGAAGATCGCCGCAGGAGCCCTCTGATGTGCGGCATTTGCGGCGAATTGCGCTTTGACGGCGCAGCGCCCGACATGGCGGCTATCAGCCGCATGTCGAACCAGCTGGTGCGCCGCGGCCCCGATGACGCGGGTAGCTACCAGGACGGTCCGCTGGCTTTTGGCCACCGCCGCCTGTCGATCATCGACTTGTCGGCCCACGCGCACCAGCCCATGGTCGATGAAGCGCTACAGCTCACGCTGGTCTTCAATGGCACCATTTACAACTACCGTGAACTGCGCGCCGAATTGCAAGCCAAGGGCTACTCATTTTTCTCGGAGGGCGACAGCGAAGTCATTCTTAAAAGCTACCACGCTTGGGGCGACCAGTGCGTGACGCGCTTCAAGGGCATGTTCGCCTTTGCCATATGGGACCAGCGCAGCAGCCAGTTGTTTATGGCGCGCGACCGTTTTGGCATCAAGCCGCTGTATTTGAACCAGACCCCCCAGCGGCTGCGCTTTGCCTCAAGCCTGCCTGCGCTGCTGGCCGGCGGTGGCGTTGACACCACGCTAGACACCGTGGCGCTGCACCACCATTTCACCCTGCACACCGTAGTGCCGGCGCCGCGCACTGTGCTGCAAGGCGTGCGCAAGTTGGCGCCTGCCAGCACAATGCGCATTGACCCGGACGGCAGCGTGACCAAACAGGTTTATTGGACGCTCGATGCCACCCGGCCCGCCCAGGCACCGACCGAAACCGAGTGGTTGACGGCAACGCGTGAGCAACTGGCGCTCAGCGTCAAGCGCCGCTTGCTGGCCGCTGACGTGCCAGTGGGCGTGCTCTTGTCGGGCGGACTCGATTCAAGCCTGTTGGTGGGCTTGCTAGCCGACCATGTGCCAGATTTGCGCACCTTTTCCATCGGCTTTGAAGACCTGGGTGCGGGCGCCGAAAAAGCCGATGAATTTGAGTTTTCTGACCAGGTCGCGCAGCACTTTCACACTCGGCACCAGCAGTTCAGCATCCCCAACCACGAGGTCATGGCCCGCTTGCCCGAGGCGGTGGCGCAAATGACCGAACCCATGGTCAGTCACGACGTGATCGCGTTCTATTTGCTGGCCGAGCGCGTGGCCAAAGAAGTCAAAGTGGTGATGAGCGGCCAGGGTGCCGACGAGGTGTTTGGCGGCTACTTCTGGTACCCCGAAATGGACAAAGCGCCAGGCACGCCGCTTGAGCGCTTCAGCCAGCATTACTTCGACCGTGATCACAGCGAATACTTGCAGATGATCGCCCCCGCGTTCCAGGTGGGAGATGTCACCTCCGGGCTGATTGCCACCGAGCTGGCCAAACCACAGGCCGACGAATTTCTCGACCAGGTCTGGCGGCTCGATGTCACCACGTTGCTTGTGGACGACCCGGTCAAGCGCGTCGACAACATGCCGATGGCCTGGGGGCTTGAGGTGCGCACGCCGTTTCTGGACCACGAACTGGTGCAGCTGGCGGCGCGCATGCCGCCCGAGCTCAAATTGAAAGAAGGCGGCAAGTTCCCGCTCAAGGCCATTTCACGCGGGCTGATTCCGGACGCGGTGATCGACCGCCCCAAAGGCTACTTTCCGGTGCCCGCCCTGAAATACGTGCGCGGCCCGTTTCTGGCCATGATGCGCCGCATCTTGATGTCACCAGCCTGCCTGCAGCGCGGCCTGTACCAGCGCGATTACGTCAACAAACTGCTGGCCAACCCGGAAGCGCCCGAGCACTTCACCCGCATCAACGGCAGCAAGCTATGGCACCTGGCGCTGCTGGAATGGTGGCTGCAGGTGCATGTGGACGGGATTTAGATGCCCAGCAGTTTTTCAAATTCCGCAGCAGGAACCGGGCGGCTGGTCAAATAGCCCTGAAACTGGTCACAGCCCTGGGCAGTCAAATAAGCAAGCTGCTCGTTGTTTTCGACGCCCTCGGCCAGCACTTTCAGGCGCAGGGCATGTGCCATGCCAATGATCGCGGTCACGATTTCCATGTCGTCACGCGCAACCGGGATGTCGTCAATAAAGCGCTTGTCGATTTTCAGCACATCCAGCGCAAACAGCTTGAGGTAGGCCAGCGACGAGTAGCCGGTGCCAAAGTCGTCAATGGCCAGGCGCACACCCAGCGCCTTGAGCCGGTTCAGAAACTCGATGGCCTGCGTTTCGCGCTGCATCAAGGCGCTCTCGGTCAACTCCAGCTCCAGCCACTGCGCCGGGTAGCCTGTTTCGTGCAGCACCCGGGCCACCGTTTGCGCCATGTCGCCCTGAGAAAATTGATACGCCGACACATTGACCGCCAGCGTCAATTCAGGCAAACCCGCCTGGCGCCAGCGCTGGCCCTGCAGGCAGGTTTCGCGCAACACCCAGTCATCTATTTCACCGATCAGGCCGGTGGACTCGGCAATGGGTATGAAGCGCGCGGGTTGAATCAGTCCACCTTCCGGGCTCTGCCAGCGCACCAGCGCCTCAGCGCCCACAATGCGGCCACTGGCAATATCGACCTGTGGCTGGTAATAAACGCGCAACTCGCCTTGCGTGATGGCGCGGCGCAGGCGCACTTCGATGTCAACGCGCGCCCGGGCGGCTTGCGTCTGGCTCTCGCAAAAATAGGCAAAGCGCCCGCGTCCCTCGGTTTTGGCCTGGTACAGCGCGCTGTCGGCCTGCTGCAGCATCAATTCGGGTGTGAGGGCATTTTCCGAGAAAATGCTGATGCCCACACTGGCGCCAATGCGCACCTCGACACCACTGCTCAAGTGATAGGGCTCGCTCAGGAACCGGATAATGTCATTGGCAATGCTTGCCACCTGTTCGGCACTGTCCACATCCTGCAGCAAGGCAAATTCATCGCCGCCAAAACGGCTGACGGTATCAACCCCCTGCGCCTGCGTTGACAAACGGCTAGCCACACTCTGCAACAGCTCGTCACCCGCCAGGTGACCCAGACTGTCGTTGATGTCCTTGAAGCGGTCCAGATCAATCATCAACAGGGCCAAAGGCGTGCCGTCACGCTGCGCCAGATCAATGCCGTGTTGCAGCCGCGACAACAGCAGCAAGCGATTGGGCAAGCGTGTCAAGGGGTCGTGGTGCGCCAAAAAGTCGAGCTCCAGCTCGGAATCACGCAACTTGGACAGATCGGTGGAGACCGCCACGTAATTGCAAACCTGGCCGTTTGCATCACGGATCGCGTCAATGCTGATCAGCTGGGGATAGACTTCACCGTTTTTCCGGCGGTTCCAGATTTCACCCTGCCAGTGCCCACTGCCGTTGATGCTGGCCCACATGGTCTGGTAAAACAGGCGGTCATGGCGGCCCGAGTTCAGCAGCTGCGGCGTTTGGCCGAGCACCTCGGCCTCACTGTAGCCGGTGATTTCTGAAAAAGCCGGGTTGATGCGCACAATGCGCTGCAAATGGTCGGTCACCAGCAAGCCCTCGCGGGTGCTGTCAAACACGGCGTCGGCCAGCTTCAGTTTGAGGTCGGCGAGCTTGCGCTCGGTGATGTCGCGCACGCCAATCACATAGGCCGGCTGCTTGTTCCAGGTCAGGGGGGCCGAACGCAACTCGGCCCAGCCGATGCCGCTGCGGCGAATCAGGTTGATGTCCTGCCCGCCTTGGCTCGGGTACAGTGGCACCGCCAGATCTTTGCCCAGCAGCTCGCCGCGCTCGAAGATGCGGTTGGCGCTGTCATTGGCATACAGCACCAAGCCATGCGCATCCACCACCACGATGCCATCGCTGATGGTGACCAGGATCAGTTCAAAATTGTCCAGGCTATTTTTCACAACACAACGGTGCCCGTCCCGTTGCCGGTTTCAGCCGTGATGGCCGACAGCACCGAGGGCATGTGCGACAGGTCGCCCAGCAGTTTGAGCACCGGCTCGGGCACTTCACGCACCAGCATCGGGGTGGCGAAAACGTCTTTTTCGAGCGCCTTCTCGGGCATGCCCAGCACCTCGACCACGTTCAGCGCCCAAAATCCGGGGCGGTACGTGGCTGCCAGCACGCTGCTGAGCTGATCGATGATTTTTTGAATTTCCGGGCTGACCGAGACCACGTACAGCGTCAGCGCAATCCGGTGGTTGTCCTGGTTGACGTTGCGGAGGCGGCGTGCCGAGCGCGCAATGTGCCGGATCTGGGTCGAAGACAGCGGCTTGTTGGCCAGCTGATAGCGCAGGCCTTCGGCCTGGGCTCGCTTCAAATCGTCAAGGTATTCACGCGAGAAGGCGGTGACGACGTAGATGTTCAAGCTCGGGTCCAGGGCCAGCAGGCGGCGCATGGTCTCAACGCCGTCGATGCCGGGCATTTTCAGGTCCAGAAAGATCAGGTCAGGGCGTTCTGCCTTGACCATTTCAATGCCCTGCAAACCATCTTCGGCCAGCCGCACCGCGCAGCCGATTTCGCCAAGCACCAACTGGAACGAGCCGCGCACAGCGGCATCGTCGTCAATCACCAGAATATTCTGTGTCATCTTGCTTCTCTTCTCAAAACGTTTTCAGGTGGCTTTGAATGTTAACGTGAAACAGCAACCCGACCCTGGCAAATTCATGGTGCTGATGCTGCCGCCCACCTCTTGCATCAGTTGCCTTGAGACCGACAAGCCCAAGCCGGTGCCCTTGCCCACCGGCTTGGTGGTGAAGAAGGGGTCGAAGATTTTTTCCCGGATCTCATCCGCAATGCCGGGACCGTTGTCGCAGATCGACACCACCACCTGCCCGGCGTCATGACGGGCGCTGATCTTGATGCGCGGCTGTGGCTGGCCGGCAATGGCGTCGCGGGCGTTGAGCAGCACATTCACCAGCACTTGCTGTAAACTGCCCGCGCTGCAAGGAAGCGGTGGCAGGTCGTCGGGCAAATCCACCTCAACCTGAACTGCGTTTTTTTTCAACTCACCCGCAAGCAAGGACAGGGTTTGCTGTAGCGAACTTTTGACTTGACAGCTTTGTGCTTGCAGGTCTTCTGAGCGCACGAACACCAGCATGTTGGCAACGATTTTCTTGATCCGGTCTATTTCATGCAGCGTGTTGTTCAACACCTCTTTTGAAGTGGCGTCAGCAGCCTTGTCGCGGGCGTATTCGACGTAGTTCATGATGCCCATCAAGGGGTTGTTGATCTCATGCGCCACACCGCCGACCAGGGTGCCCAGTGCCGAAAGTTTTTCGATCTGGATCATGCGCTCGCGGTTTGCCTGTTCCTGGCGCTCGCGCGCCTGGCGCAGCGATTCTTCCTGATGCAATTTTTCAAGCGCACGCTGCAATGCCATGTTCTTCTGCGCGAGCACAACCTGCTGGTTTTGCAGGGGACGAAAGACCAGCAGGTACAGCACCGGCGCCTTGATCAGAATCAAGGCGGTGACGTTGA
This sequence comes from Comamonadaceae bacterium CG_4_9_14_3_um_filter_60_33, assembly GCA_002789915.1. Lineage (GTDB taxonomy): Bacteria > Pseudomonadota > Gammaproteobacteria > Burkholderiales > Burkholderiaceae_C > Rhodoferax. The sequence continues at coordinate 9,457 of PFUD01000013.1, forward strand.
TCGCGACCCAAAAAGCATCTGTGGCCTCGGCGTCGGGCATCGACCGCAGGGCCAGGCCCATGCCCAGATTGATCAAGAACTCCGCCACGATGACCACCAGCACCAGTCGCACGACCACACCCAACGGCGAGATGGCGGGTTTTTCAAGAACAATCGCGTTCATCGGCTACTCCTGGTTAAAGCCTTTTGGCCTGTCAAAGGCTGGGGGATTCCTTCACAGCCATGCCGGTCGAGCCGGGTTGCAAGTAAGCGAAAAACGCGCGGTCGGCGCCGAGCATGTGCCGGGCCACGACGTCGTGGGCCAGAAATTGAAACAACTCGCCAATCGCTAGCGTGCCGTCATGAAAGTGTTTGACCAGTAGCACGGCCTTGTCAACCAGCGCACTGTGAATGGCCGCGTGCTCGTCGGCGCCCGGATAGCCCGCTGCGCGGATGATCACTTCTTCGTCCTTGAAATGCTGCACCACGTCACTGATCAAGGCATTTACCAGTTCAGCCACCTCTGCCTTGGGGCGCGCTGACAACACCGCGCCAAGCAGGCGGTTGGCGTCAGCAAACAGGCCGCGGTGCTCCTCATCAATGACCGGGTTGCCGCACTCGTAGGCCGCATGCCAGGACAACCGCACCAGGTTGGCAGCCATATTTTTGCCAGCGCCATCATGCTCAGGCGCTTCAGGCGCAATTTGCACCTGATTGCGACCAGCTTCTTTGGCTCGGTACAGCGCCTCATCGGCACGCTTGAACCAGGCATCCCAGGCTTCGCCCGCCATGCATTCGGCCACGCCGACACTGATCGTGATTTGCCCCACTTCTGCAAACGCAGTTTTGGCAACACTTTCGCGCAGCCGCTCGGCCAGCGCAGCCACCGTGGTCAGCGTGGTGTCGGGGCAAAGCACCACAAACTCTTCGCCACCCCAACGCGTCAGCGAGTCGGAAGCGCGCAGGTTTGACTGCAACACGTTGGCCAAGGTCATCAACACGTGGTCACCCGCGTTGTGACCATACAAATCGTTGACTTTTTTGAAAAAATCGATGTCGAGAATCAGCATGCTCAAGGGATGGTCGTAGCGCTTGAGGCGGTCCATTTCATTGACCAGAGCTTCTTCGAGGCGGCGTCGATTCCAGGCGCCCGTGAGCTTGTCGGTGCTCGCCAGTTTGGACAGTTCAACCAGATTTTTCTGCAACTCCTGGTTTGTATGCTGCAACAGCGCGAGCGACCGCTGCATTTTGTCAATATTGCCCGCACGCAAAGTGTCGAGCATGGCGGCTCCGATGAACAGGAGTTGTCCGTTCGGGCCGTGCACCGGGAACTTGAACCAAAGGCATTGGATAGGCCTGCCGTCAATCTGACAATCAAGCTGGTCGCTGTAGGTGGCAGCACCCGCCATGATTCGCGCGTCCGACTGCTGGAGTTGCGCCACCACATCGGCTGGAAACAGCTCGGCATCGGTCAGGCTGGTGAACTGCTGCGGCGTCTTGTCGAAGTAGCTCTGCATGACCTGGTTGACCAACATATAACGGCCATCAAGAGCCTTGACGGCAACTCCGGCGCCCAGTGTCTGCGGCATCATCAGGGCAATCAAACCAGAAGCCTCGATGACATGTTGCCTGGCAAAACTGTAGATCAAGTCGTTTTCGTTCATGATTGAACTTTAATGAAAGTTACGAGCTGAAAAGTGGCCCATCCAGGGCAAATCCAGCTCAGGCCATAACCACGGAGAATGCGGACATCTTGGTCAGTGGCAAAGTATAGCCACAGCGACTTCAGCCTCGCCTTACAGCCCAACTGCGGAATGCACCGCTACGCGTGCCCTATTGCTAAACTCAACCCAAGTTCAACAAAGCACTTTATTGAACACACCACTATTCCTCAAGGGCTGGCCAGTGAAAAAAAACGATGCCACTTTGATCGAACCGTCTTCAGCCGCCCCCAATGCTTCGGACCTACTGCAGGCGCAGCAGAGCTTACTGCCCTTGTTGCGCTACTTGGTGGCAGCCCTGTTGCTGACGCCGATCCTCATCGTGCTGGCCTTGCGCCCGGTACTCACCCATGCACCGGTCAACATATTGGGTCCATCTGCCATTTTCGTATTGGGCCTGACCACCTGGTATCTGATATCAGTCCACAAAATCAACGCGGCTATCGAGCTGGGGATGGTGGGCATCTGGCTCGCGGTCACAGGCATCGCCATCTTTACCGGCGCTCTGCAGTCGCCGGTGATGGTGGTTTATCCGGTGATGATTTTGTTGACAGGGTGGCTTGTCAATGTTCGCTATGCCAAGCTGATGACCGGGCTCACCGTAGTCACCACTCTGGTGTTGTGGCTGGCCGAGCAAAGGCAATGGCTACCGGTTCAGTTCGCGCCCTCCGCGGCGGTGTACGCCGTTAACCAAACCAGCGTCGTCGTGCTATCGGAAGTTTTGATTGTGTTTGTGGTGCGGGTTTTCAAGTTGCGCCTGAAACAGCTCTATGAAACCCGCGCCCGTCTGAAAATGCAAGCGCTGGCGCTAAAGCAAAGCGAAGACCGCTACCGCGCCATGATCGAATGGTCGCCAGAGGCCATTTTGGTGCACCGCCAGGGCACCCTGGTGTATGCCAATCCGGCCGCAGTCAAGCTGTTTGGCGCACCTGATGCCGCCACCCTGCTGGCCAAAAAAACGTCTGATCTAATCCATCCGGACGACCGGGCGGCCCAAATCGAGCGCATGAAAAGCATCATTCGCCAGGAAAACATTGCGCCCTTCACCGAGGCCAGGTTTTTGACCTTGGACGGCGCCGTGATTGATGTCCAGGTTCAGGGAACTGCCATTGACTTCGATCGCGAGCCTGCAATCCATGTGTCTATTCATGACATTACCGAGCGCAAGAAACTCGAGCATGAGATCAGACAACTGGCGTTTTACGATGCGCTGACGCAGCTGCCAAACCGTCGGCTGCTGGATGACCGCCTGAAACAGGTCTTGTCAGCCAGCAAACGCCACGGCAGCTACAGCGCCCTGATGTTTCTTGACCTGGACAACTTCAAGCCGCTCAACGACAGCCATGGCCACGTCTTTGGCGACGCCTTGTTGATCGAGGTAGCAGCCCGACTCAAGCAGTGTGTTCGCGAGACCGACACGGTGGCTCGCTTTGGCGGAGATGAGTTTATTGTGTTGATACCGGAGCTCAGCCTGCTGCAAACAGAGTCAACAAAACAGGCCATGGACATTGCGGAAAAAATTCGCAACACGCTGTCAGCACCTTACAGCCTCAACAGGCAGCCGCTGGCTATAGCCGACTTGACGCACCAGTGCACGGTGAGCGTGGGTGTGGTTGTTTTTATGGGTGATCGCACCCGGGCGCAGGACCTGCTGGCGTGGGCTGATGCCGCCATGTACCAGGCCAAGGCCGAAGGCCGCAACCGGGTGCATTTGTTTCAGGAACCAGCTGCATGAACAACCCCCTGGGCTTGCCGGGTGACCTAATTGACAGCGTCGGCCGGTTCCTGCTCGGCCCCAGACGCCGACTTCAAAAACTGCCAAACCAAGTCCCCAGCAAGATGACCGCCACCAAGGCGGCAATGGGCCCCAGCACCGCCACCATCAGAATGTCCACGTACGACTGGCGATGCGTCAGCCCACAAATTGACAGCAGGGTGATCACCGCGCCGTTGTGCAGCAGCGCATCAAGCCCGCCGGTAGCGATTGCCGTTACCCGGTGCAAGAGCTCGGGCGAGATGCCTGCCGCCTGGCCCATCGCCAGCCAGGCCTCACCCAGGGTCTGCAAGGCGATGGTCATGCCGCCCGACGCCGAGCCAGTGATGCCCGCCAGCAAGTTCACTGACACCGCAAGCGACACCAGCGGGTTGCCTGGGGCAATATCCAGCACTGCGTCGCGGATGAGCGCAAAGCCGGCCAGTGACGCAATCACCGCACCAAAACCAACCTGCGACGCGGTATTGAGCAAGGGCATGACCGAGCTGCTGGCACCGGTTTCCAGCGTTTTTTTCAACCCCGGCAGACGCCGCCATTGCAATGCCAACAGCAGCAAAATGGCCAGCGCCAATGCTGACAACACCGCACACATGCCGCGCACCGCTTCCAGCGTGGTCGCACCAAAGCGCGGCTCTGCGAGGTAGCTGGCGTCGATGCGCGTCAAGCCGTGGCTTGACAACCAGTAATTGAGCGCGATCACCGCCACCACTGGCGCCAGCGCCAGCGCAAAGCTGCCGGGCTGGCCTGTGTTGGGCTGATGGTTCGCAGCGACATCTTCGTTCGCGCCTGCAGTATCTGGCTTGCCGGGTACATCGGTCTGTCCATAGCCTTCGTCCGCCTTGGCAGCCCGCCCGGCGCGCCATTGCAGCCACCACAGGCCGATGCCAAGCATGATGACCCCGCCAACCAAGCCCAGCCCGGGTGCGGCAAACGGCGTGGTGCCAAAGTACGGCATCGGGATGGCGTTCTGGATCGCCGGCGACCCGGGCAGCGCGGTCATGGTGAAGGTAAACGCGCCCAGCGCAATCGTTCCCGGTATCAGCCGCTTGGGCAAATCAGCGCCGGCATGAAGACCTGCGTGTAGCTGGCCAACAGTGGCGCATCGGGGCTGAACGCCGCCGCGAGCAGCATGCCAATCAAACTCATGGCAAACAGGCCTCTTCGGCATCAAACGTGCTGCGCACGCCCAGATCGGCGCCATGTTGCGCCAGCCACGCGTCAGCCGCGGCGCGCCCCTGCTCGGCCAGGCCTTGCAAAAACGCCGGGTCGGTGCGCATCTTGCTGCTGCCCAGCCCCGCCAGTGGTGCAGGCGGCGCAATGCGATGCAGGCGCAGGGTTTGCAGGCGTACCAGCAGCGGGTCGCCGTCAGGGGCCAGCGGGGCAGAACCCACAGCACGCTTGAGCAGCATCAGGGTGCGCAGTTCCTTGAGCAGGCTGGCGTTGAAACTGATCTCGTTGATGCGCTCCAAAATATCGCCAGCGTTCATCGGCACCTCGTCGCGCAGCGTGGGGTTGATCTGCACCAGGATCAGGTCGTCGGCCGGGCTTTGCTGAATCAGCGGCATCAGCGACGGGTTGCCCGCGTAGCCGCCGTCCCAGTAAGCCTCGCCGTCGATCTTCACCGCTTGAAACAACAAGGGCAGGCAGGCCGAGGCCAGCACCGCGTCGGCGGTGAGCTCGTGCTCGCGAAACAGGCGCAGGTGCCCGGTGCGCACCTCGGTGGCGGCAATGAACAGCAGCACCTTGTTGCAGGCGCGCACGCACTCAAAGTCCACCGTGTCGCGCAGGATGTCGCGCAACGGGTTGAGGTTGAGCGGGTTGAACTGGTAGGGCGACAAGCTTGACGCCCAGCGCTGCGCCTGCTGCTGCCAAGGCTGCAACCAGAACGCCATGCTGCTTTGCCACCACTGCTGCATGGGCGACTCCGTGATTTGCGGCAGCAGTGCCCGCAGGGTTGAGAACGGTGCGCTCGCCCCCACCCGCTCCCAAAAGCGGGCCAGCGTGGCTTGCGCGCCGCGCCGCCCATCCAGCATCAAGCCGCTGGCCATGGCCACCGCGTTCATGGCGCCGGCGCTGGTGCCGCTGATACCGGCAATCTCAAACCGATCGTCTGCCAGCAACCGATCGAGCACGCCCCAAGTGAAGGCCCCTTGCGCACCGCCACCTTGCAGCGCCAGGTCGATAGGCAGACGCACGCGCGCTGGTGGCTTGGGCGCCGACTTCGTCGCTGCTGCGGCCGTTTTCTTGTTGGCGTTCATGTCAGCGCCTGCCCCAAACGCGCCACGCCTTCGCGGATTTGCGCCAGGGGCGCGGTGGCAAAGCTCAGCCGCAGCGTAGCCAAGTCGGGGTCGTGCGCATAAAACGGCGCGCCCGGCACAAAAGCCACCCCGGCGGCGATGGCGCGCTGCGCAAATGCAGCAGCGTCAATGCTGGTGCCGGCCGCACCGCTCAGTTGCGCCCAGAAAAACATGCCACCATGCGGCTGGTTAAAGGCAATCGCATCACCCAGTTCACTGCGCAGCGATTCGGCCATCACGCGCGCGCGCTCGGCGTAGGTCTTACGCACCACGGCCAGTGCGCCGTTCAGGCGGTTCAAAGTGAGGTAGTGAGCGCAAATGGCCTGCGTCAAATTGCTGGTGTGGGCGTCGCTGAACTGCTTGCACATGGTGGCCTTGGCCAGCAGCTCGGGCGGCGCAATCAGCCAGCCCACGCGCAGACCGGGGCTCAGAATCTTGCTGAAACTGCCGCAGTGCGCCAGCCAGTCACGGCTGCCGGCTACGCTGTCGCTCAAGGCCAGCAAGCTCGGTGGCGGCGGCATGTCGAAGTAAAGCTCGCCATAAGGGTCGTCTTCGACAATGAGGGTCTGGGTGCGCACCGCAATTTCAAGAATACGCTTGCGCCGGGCCAGGCTCAGGGTGGCGCCGCTCGGGTTGCCAAAAGTGGGGATCAGGTAAACCAGTCTGGGCTTGTGTTCGTCGATCAGCGCTTCGAGCTGGTCCACATCGACCCCGTTGGCATCAATGGGCGCGCCGATCAGGTGGGCGCCGTAGAGCCTGAAACACTGGATGGTGGCCAAAAAGGTCGGCGCTTCCACAATCACCGTGTCGCCGGGCGAAATCATGGTCTTGCCGATCAGATCCAGCGCCTGCTGGCTGCCGGTAGTGACGATCAGGCCCTCAGGGCTCACCGTGCTGCCCTTGCCGGCCATGAAGCCGCTGATGCCTTCGCGCAGCGGTTGGTACCCCTCGGTGGCACCGTATTGCAGCACCGGGCCCGGGTTGGTCGCCAGCACCGCCGCGCTGCTTTGCGCAATGCCCTCGGCATCGAACAGCGCGGGGTCAGGAAAGCCGCCGGCAAAGCTGATGATGCCGGGCTTGCCCAGCAGCTTGAACAACTCACGGATGGCAGAAGTTTCGATGGCGTCGAGTCGGGTAGCGAATTGCATGGGGTGCGCTCACAAAAATGAAAGAACTTGGGGTCTGGAGAAGCGGATCGCACATTTTCACCGATTGGCAACAGGTAAAGTCAAGCCCTGCCAAACCGGCACAGCAATAAACGCACCAAGCCTCAAGAACGCATGAAAAAATCCGACATAGCGCATTTTTTTGCCACTTTGGCAGCCGCCAACCCACAGCCGCAGACCGAGCTGAAATTCACCAACGTGTTCGAGCTGCTGACCGCCGTGCTGCTGTCGGCCCAAGCCACCGATGTCAGCGTCAATAAGGCCACGCAAAGCCTGTTTTTGGTGGCTAACACGCCACAAAAGATGCTGGCGTTGGGTCTGAACGGCATTGAGGGCTACATCAAGACCATCGGCCTGTACCACAGCAAGGCCAAACACCTGCTGCGAACCTGCCAGATATTGGTGGAGCGCCACAACGGCGAGGTGCCGCGCACGCGCGAGGCGCTGGAAGCGCTGCCCGGCGTGGGCCGCAAAACGGCCAATGTGGTGCTCAACGTGGCGTTTGGCGAGCCCACCATGGCGGTGGACACACACATTTTTCGCGTCAGCAACCGCACCGGGCTGGCACCGGGCAAGACGCCGCTTGAGGTCGAATTAAGATTGCTAAAGCGCATTCCCGAGCCCTACCGGGTGCACGCCCACCACTGGCTGATCTTGCTGGGCCGCTACGTCTGCCAGGCGCGCACGCCGCAGTGCTGGCAATGCGCGGTGGCGCCGTATTGCGATTTCAAAAACAAAACGCCGCAGCCGAAACGCTAACGTTGATGTGCTGGCGTTTGTGATGGGGCCTTCCAAGGTGCCTGGCACTGATCACCGAGCAGCGTGCGTTGGGTATCTGACGCAGCGAAGTCAAGGAGGAGGTTCGGGCGTCAGCCCGAACCGGGGGACATGAGCGGAGTTAGATACCCAATGCGCGCTGCGGCCATGGCAGAGGCTACGGCGGCATCCAGCCAGCGTCACTCGGCATCTTGCAGCCAAACCGACGGCGCCTGGTAACGCCAACACTGCCCGTAACCGGGCGCAGCCACTGGCCAATCTGCCGCCGCATGCACTTCGCGCTGGCCGGACGCAATCAAACGCGCAGCCCGAATCACACCGGCATGAGTGATCCAGACCTGCGGCACATCAGCGATGCTGGCCGCCATGGCAGCGTCCCACACTTCAGCCACCCGGCCCATGAAGTCGGCCACACACTCACCGCCACCCACCGAGTGACGCCAGAAGTTACCGGTCCAGGCCTCCAAGGCTTCGGACTGCAAAGCGTCCCAGCGCTGGCCTTCCCAACTACCAAAATTCATTTCAGCAAGCCTTGCCTCAGTACAAACACTCACATCTGGCCGTAAAACTTGCAGGGCTTGGGTCAATTGCTGGCAACGCAACAACGGCGACACCAGCACCCGAGCCCCGGACGGCAGACGCTGCGCCAGACTGCGAGCCGCTTGCTGCGTGGCATCCGCATCTGCGGGCACATTCAGCGCGCCGTAGCAGACGCCGGGCGCAATCAGAGGCTGCGCGTGGCGTACCAGCCAGATCACAGGCTCAGCCCCAGCCCGAGGTAAAACGCCACTTCGCAAACCTGCTGCGTGGCGCCCAGGCAGTCACCGGTGAAACCGCCCAGGCGTCGCCAGAACCAACGCGCCATCACAGCCCACGCGACAAAAGACGCCATCAAGGCGTTCAACAACGCCTGCAACAAGCCTTCATCGGTCATGTTGATGGCGATAAATTCAGTGGCACCCTGCACATATATCACCAGGGCCAACGCCAACAGGCACCAGATCAAACCGGTGCCCAAGGCTGCCCCGCTGATCTGGTCCGCCAGCGGCTTCGACTTGGAACCCGCCGCATCACCCACATGCGCCAGCAAGCGGATTGTGAGCAAAGGCCAGGTGCGCGACACCACATGTGCCACAAACAGCGCGGCCACCAGCAGCGCCCCGTTGACGTCCCCCAGCAGCGCCAACAGCGACACCTTGCACAACAGCATCAGCACCACGGCGATGGCACCGAATGCGCCAACGCGCGAGTCTTTCATGATGACCAAAGCGCGGTCGCGGTCGGCACTGCCGCCCAGACCATCGGCCACGTCGGCCAAGCCATCTTCGTGAAACGCGCCGGTCAGCAACACACCCAGCGCCGTGCCGAGTGCCGCTGCCACCAGCGACACCGAGCCGGTGGGCGGCAACCAGGCCAGCAAGCCAGCGGTAAAAAGCGCCAGCAAACCACCAATCAAAACGCCAACACCCGGGAAGTGGCCCGCGCTGGCGCGTAGCATGGCCTGGCTGAAACCCACCCAGTCCGCCAACCGCCCAGTGACCGGCATGCGAGTGAAAAACTGCAGACTCAGCAAATAGTGGCGAATGAATTGAAGCAGAAATGAAGGCATGCACTGGACCCAAAGAGAGACGCCAGCTGGCGTCAAATAGAGTGCTTAAGGCTATCAGCTTTTTTCGCACCCGCCGCCGTTGCGCTTAGTGATGAACAAACCCTTACGCGCGATGGCATTGCAAGCTGTCAGCCCCACTGCCATGGGCTCAAGCTGTTAGCATTTTCCTTTTTTTTAGTCACTTTCTGGAGATGACGCCATGACCGAAGATACCCGCTGCTGTGGCACCGGCACTTGCCTGATTGATGCCAACGGACGCTGCTGGTGCGGCCAGCAATGGGACGGCGAACAAATGTGCCGCCCTGCCACGGAAAGCCTTGATCCTGAAATTGAAACAACCAACCCTGAACCTGGGGCGCCTGCCGCCAATACCGATTGAAAACGACACACCAAATCTTATTGTTGGTGGCCCTGGCGCTGCCAGGAGCTGCTGCCATGGCCACTGAAGAACCCAAATTTGAAGTCCTGTCGCAGCACGACAAAATTGAGCTGCGCCGCTACCCGGCATTCGTGATCGCCGAGACCACCGTGGAGGGTGACATGGACGCGGCCTCGGGGAAAGGTTTCAGGGCCATTGCCGACTACATTTTTGGCAACAACCAGTCCGTGACGCCGAGTTCGGACGCGTCGTCTGAAAAAATTGCCATGACCGCGCCGGTGACGATGGAACCGCTGACCAATCCCTCGCAAAAAATTGCCATGACGGCCCCGGTGACGATGGAGCCGCTAGCCACCCAGTCGGCCAATAGCACCGGCCTGCCCGCCCTGCAAGGCGCCACGCAATGGCGCATGCATTTTGTGATGCCCAGCCAGTACACGCTGGCCAGCCTGCCCAAGCCCAACAACCCGGCGGTGACCCTGCGTGAGGTGCCCGCCAAAACCTGGGCGGTGCTGCGCTATTCCGGCTTCAACACCGAGGCCCGCATCCAGCGCAAAACTGACGAATTGGTGGCCTGGCTGGCAGAGCAAAAAATCAAAGCCCTCGGCAGCCCGCAACTGGCGCGCTACAACCCACCCTGGACGCTGCCGATGTTCCGGCGCAATGAGATCATGCTGGAGATTGAGCGGCCATGAGTTAGCTGCGGCCTGTAGCCCGCATGAAGCACAAGCGGAACGCGGGGTTTTGGGGCACGCCGTCACGGTGTGGCAAACGATGCGTCCCGGATTGCGCCTCGCTTCATCCGGGCTACCGGTTGGAAATTCGCGGCGCCTTCCACTCAAACCAAAGTAACGTCTGCATTCGTTTTTTCTGACACCCCGGCGGATTCGAAACTGGCCATCTCGCGCAGCATGGCGCAGGCGGCTTGCAGCAGCGGCCATGCCAGTGCGGCACCCGAGCCTTCGCCCAAACGCAAACCCAAGTCCAGCAGCGCCTGCACGCCCAGATGCTGCAGCATGAACTCGTGACCGCGCTCACCCGAGCGGTGGGCAAACACGCAGCGTTGCAGAACCTGCGGCTCTAGCGCATGCGCCACCAGCACCGCGCTGCTGGCGATGAAACCGTCCACCACAATCACGCGGCGCTCATGCGCGGCCTGTAGCACAGCACCAACCATGGTGGCGATCTCAAAACCGCCAAACGCGGCCAGTGCGTCCAGCGGTGCTGTGGCCTTGGGGTGGCGGGCTAACACCTCGCGCAAAATGGCAGTCTTGCGCTGCACGGCGGCGGCGTCCAGACCGGTGCCGGCACCGGTGCACAGCGCAATGTCAAGCCCTGCCAAACGTGCCAGAAGCAGCGACGCCGCCGAGGTGTTGCCAATGCCCATTTCACCCAACAACAGCGCGTTGCCGGGCAGCGTCTTGACCAGCGCAACGCCATGTTGCACGGCTTGCTGGCATTGCAGTGCGGTCATGGCGGCTTGTTCGCTTGAGTCGGCCGTGCCGTGTTCAGCGCCGGCGACCTTGCACACACACAAACCCGGACGAACAGCGCCAGCAGGAAAACCCGCCAGAAAGTCGTGATTGACGCCGCAATCCACCACGGTGAGCGCGATCTGGTTAGCGCGCGCAAACACACTCACTGCCGCGCCACCCGCCAGAAAATTTTCCACCATCTGCCAGCTCACATCGCTGGGGTAAGCCGACACGCCACGACGCACCAGGCCGTGGTCGCCAGCGAAAACCACTAATTGTGGGTCTTGGAGCACCGGGCTGTCAGTGCCCAGAATTTCGCCCAATTGCAGGGCCAACGCTTCAAGTCGGCCCAGTGAACCCAGCGGCTTGGTTTTGTTGTCAATCTTGTGCTGTAGCGCCTGGGAGAAAACGGCGTTACGCAGATCGGTCAGTAGGGGTAACAAAGTGGTCATTGGAGTCCTTTTGAATGTCGCTAAAGCGACGAAGTTGATATGAATAAGCGAGTTGCTTATGCTTGCCTGGAAGGTTGACTCAAGCAACACCGTCGCTGTGCAACGACTTAAACAGTTTTTTAAGCAGATCGAGTTTTTCAGATACCTCTGCAGCAATTGCCTTGGGATCCACGTACGCAACCAGTTGATGTAATTCACCTTTTTTAAGCAACATGCCACCGCCCACCCTGGCAGCCAGTTGTCTAAAAAAAGCTTCAGCAAAAGTACTCAACTTAAAACGCTGGGTCTTGGCTTCCCAAACGACGCGCGCAGCTTCTGATGGTGCTTGCTTCCAGGCCTGAAAGTCAGCTTCCAACGAGTCAAAAATCTGCGCCAGGATCAGCGCATCCAGCACTGTATCAATTTCTGCAGCGAACCCGTCAAAGAGCGTCAGGTCCGAATACTGTTGAATGGCGTAGCGCCGCAAAACATCAGGGGTCACAAAATAATTTTCGGCCTCGTACCGTTTCCAGTACGCTAATTGCAAAGCGCCTTCGACGCTGTCGCGTCGGTCACGGCCATCGTTGTCCAAAATGGCCAGTCCTTTGAGCGTTGGAATCAAATTCCGAAGCCCGTTGAAATGATCACGCGGGGTGATGCCGAAGCCGCCCTCTACGCGCTCCAACTCGCTCACCATTGACTTGTCAGGGTAGTTGTTTTGCACGTAAAACGAATTGATGCACTCGTCCCAGCCACTTGCCACCGGATGATTGAGCCGCTCAGCCAAAGCACGCAGCATGTCCACATCCGTGCCGCCCTCCACGTACAGCACGTAGCCACGCTCGCGGGCCTTGATGTAGTGATCTGCACCAAAGTGCTTGAGACTGTTGCGAATGTCAGCTTTGGCGGCCAAATCGTCCGCTTGACCGTCGAGCAGCAGCGTCAAGTTGTTGTCCAAAGCCTCATCCAAAATCACCTCGGAGTGCGTCACCATGACCACCTGCGACTGGTTTTCTGCCGCAATGTCACGCAACAGCACATAGACCTGCTTCTGGCGCAATATCTCCAGGTGGGCGTCGGGCTCATCCACCAGCAGCACGCTGCGCTTGTGGGCGTACAAGTAGGCGAAGATCAGCAACATTTGCTGAAAGCCCCGCCCACTGGATGCCAAATCCAGCGCATCACGCACGCCCGGCTGGGTGTAGTGCAACTCGATCGCGCCGCGGCTGGTTTCTTGCGGTGTATCAAGCGTCACGTTAAAGAGCCTGTGCATCAATTGAACCACCCGTGTCCAATCAGTCGGTGAATTTTTGGCCACCATCAGACACAAATTGCGCAACACCTGCGCCGTTTGCCCCTGCCCCAGCAACACGTCGATGCGCCCCGGCTGCAATACGGCCTCTTCAGTTTCCAGGCCTGACATGGGGTAGAGCAATTCAACCCGCAAACTGGCGGCATAGGCCAGCAGCGCTGGGTTCGCCAACACCGCATCGCGCGGCTTGCAGTACACCACTTCATCACCCCGGTTGCTAAACCGCATGGGAATAGGATGAATTTTTCCTTCAAACTCAACCCCGACCGTGATCGTGACCCAGATGTCCTCGCGCTTTGCGCGCACCACCGTGTTGTGCCAAAAGAAGCGAATGCGCTGCACCGGCACCGCCACAATGCTTAAGCGGTTCAACGGTGCGGCCGTGCGCTCTTTGGCCGATGAATCCTTGCGCAGGTCATACCAGGTTTGCAGCGCCTGCGACCACAGCGCCAGCGCCTGAATGGCGCTGGTTTTGCCGCAATTGTTGGGGCCAATCAGCACGGCGGGGTGATCCAGTTCAATACGCTGCTTGTCACCAAAGCGCTTGAAGTTTTCGATTTCAATGAAGTGGAAAAGACGCATGGGTCAGGCTCCCACAGGAAAAACAGAGATCGTGGGCGACTTTGTACGGGTAGCCAACTGTGGCAGTTGTTCGGAAATGCCAAACATCTTGCAATTCATCCAGCCGATCATGTTGACTTCTCCTTTTTGGGTGTCGCCTTGGGCGCCGGCACAACCACCAGTTGGGTGCCAGTTTGTTCGGCAATCAAGCGCGCCCGCTCAGCGGCGCGTTGCAGTGCGGCGGTGACTTGGCTGCGGGTGGCAAAAATAGGTGCGTCTTTTGAATCAGTTGCTGGCATTACATAGCTCCTTCGTTCAACAGTAAAGGTTGGGGGCCGCTGTTGTCATACACATCCCACACATCCACCAAGGCACAGTAACGCGGCAAGTTGACAAGCCCGGCGGCAAAGCGACGGCGAATCACCAGAGCAGGTATGTCGTGCCCACCTTGGCGCACCCGCTGCGCCACCCGTGCCATGGCCATGTCTGCATCTGGCAAAGCTAAAAAGTGCAGCGCTACCGCGTAGCCTGCCGCGCGCCATTGTGGAATTTGGCGAGCGTAGCTCAAGCTGGACAAGGTGGTTTCCAGGGCAAAGCTGCGGCCATGCTTCAGATGGTCTGCAATTTGCAACAACATCAGTCGCCCGGCCTGAATGGCGGCGGCTTCAGGGGCAAAGGGTGACAGGCCAGCGGCAATCAGGTCGGCGTTGACGAATTGAAGGCACTGCTCTTCAGTGGGCAAAAACTCACGGGCGAAGGTGGTTCTGCCTGCGCCGTTGGGGCCAGCGATGATGATGATTTTTTTGGCAGTGGTAGCACTCATGGCAAAGCTCCTTTCCGCGCCAGATAGGCCATGCCTGCCGCTTCGTCTTGCTCGATGGCGATTTCTACCGCGCGTTTGGCGGCTTCAAGCAGACGGGTGCGTTGGGCTTTGAGGGTGAGGTTTTGCTGCGCCAGTTTGTCGATTTTTTGTTGTGTGGACTGATCCAGCTCGGGACACCAAAAGTTGGCAATGTCAGCGGGATACAACTCAATTTGGCCTGATGAGCCTTTGAAATGTTGGTCGACCTGATATTGCCCAGCGATGGAATTGAGATACAAGGCCAAGCAAATCGGGCTCATAGCATCGGTTCTGAGCACCGTGACATGGTTATCTGGCAGCGCTTTTTCAGGATGCAAACAAGGTGCAGCGCGGCCAATGGTGCCCACGCCCGTTCCGGTCATCAACACGTCACCTTGCTGAATGATGACGGCATTGGTTTTGTCGGGCAGGTTGGCAAAGCCGGCATCGCCCATGTTGACCTGTCCGCGCTGCACGTGTTTGGAGTTGACCACAGCCACCTTCCATTTCCAGAATCAGGTCTTTGAGCGACTTTCTCTCGATAACCAGTTTGTCCAGTCGCACCAAGTCGTCAATCGTCCAACGTTCAGACAAGATATCTGACAACTTTTCGTGCGCTGATGGAATCCCAGGTATATCTTCAAAGTAGTTGGGGTCTTTGCGGTGGTAGAACGATATTTGCTCGCCATTGCTCCACACGCCCATGGGCGCGGCAATTTGTGCAGGCTTGAATTGCGTGAGCTTGTAGGCACTGTCTTTGAGGAGGTCGGCGAGAAGCATTTTTGATTCATCCCTTTTGCCTTTTGAGTATTAGCCTCTACATCATCAAACGGGCCTTGAACATACAGCGGCGCACCACCGCTGCCAAAGCTAAATTTGGGAACAAAAGCGCGCTCCGGGTCAATCACGTAACACGCATCATGCCAATCTTCGTGCGATTCAAAGCCATGTTGTTTAGCGTAGTCAAGGCCACCCAAAACCAGGCTGCGTGCGTCTTCATAATCGATTTCAACCATGGGCAGCCCTGAACTGGCCTGCATTTTTTGAATTTCCAAAGACGCCAAATTGGCGTTGCAAAAAGCGTCTTTGACACCAAGGCAATACACGTCCACCAGATAGACCCCGGCAATGTATTTCGAATTGGGCAATTGGCGAATCACAAAAACAGTGGCTAGGCCTTGCTCTTGCCAGTTGCGATTCACAAAGCACTGCGTCACAGGGTAGTCAAGCGAATTTTTGATCAGCGTCTGAGGATGTTCCTTAACGACAGCCAGACCTGTGGCATGGCAGCAAAATTTGTATTTGCGTCCGCTACCGCAAGGGCATGGCTGATACGGATCAGGTTTTCTTGAGTTCATGGTCAGTGAGATGATTGATTTGGGTAAGGGAGCTGGTTGATCAGGAAAGCAGTCAATTTGTGGCCGAGTTTGCCATGGTTGGCAATGCAGCCAGCGCCCGCTGCAAGCAGCCAAAGCCGATGCGCTCCTGCTCCAGCCGCACATTGGCTTGCAGGCGGTTGTCGCGCAGGTCGTTAAAAACCAAAGATTCATCGGTTGTGAGGCGCGGCAAATCACGTAGCAACGGTTGCGGCTCCACGCCCCATTGCATGCGATGCGCCAACAAGGTGGCGCGGTCCATCAGCAGCGACTGCGTATGCGGCAAGTGGGCGCGCAACTGGTCCAGAATGGCAAAACCGTGGGTATCAAGGTCACCCCAATAATGCACGGCACATTCACGCAGCCAACGGGCCTGCGTCAGCACGTCAAACCCGTAGCCCGCGCCAAAAATCACCAGGCTGCCGGGCACATGGGGAAAGGCGAGAAAGTTGACCTCGTTCTCTGTGATGAAGACACGCTGCACCGGCAGCGCCAACTGGGCAAAGTCGGTCTGGGTGAGCGTGATGTCCTGGTCTGACCCCAACGCCGGTAACGCCAGCGAACGGTCGAGCACGCGCAGGCGAATGCGCAGCGGCTTGTCCTTGAAGCCATAACGGCGGCAAAACTGTGTCGCACCCGTGGCGCTGGCGTCAATGGCGTGCAGTGGCAGGCAGAGGTCAAGCAGCTCGGTCAAGACACCGCGCTGCGACTCGATGAATTTGCTGTCAACACCTGGCAAATCCACCTGGCGCAGGTATATGCCAGGCCGCGGATGCTCCTGTAGCCAACTCAGCACCGACAGCAAGCGCGGCCACTCTTCAGCCAAAGCAAGCGTGGCCAGTGGGCGCCGTTGCAACCACGGCAACACACACGCGAACAGGTTCGCGTCATAAGCGCGTGTGGTCTGCAATAGCGCATCGAACCGCCTCGCCTCGCGGGTCTTGCCGATCAGGGCCAGCGCATTGGGCAGCGAATCAAGCCAGCATTCGGCAGGCAGGCTGCTACTGCCCAGCAGCCGGTGCGTGAAGTCGCGCCACACCAAACGCACCTGTGGCACCGCCTGTAGCTCAGGCAACCAGGCGCGCACTGCGTCAAGCTGCGCGCTGAGTTCATTGCTATCGGGCACCACCAGCCGCAGCCGCCTGGGTTGCCAACTTGTGGGGTCAATCAGCGCGCGCAGCAAATCGCCCTTGTCCCACAGCTTTTGCACCTGCGTGCGCAGGTCGGCGGGGCGGGTCCAAGTCATGTTGCGGGGTCTTGCGAAGCGGCCGCCAATGCCGCCGACTGCAAGGCATTTTTTTGCGTCCGGTATTCCTCAATCGTCAAATTGCGCAGCTTCGAGTCGCGCCCTTCGTCGTTGTGGACAAACCCGACACTCGCCACAAAGGGTTCGATGATGTGGATTTTTTGCAGCGGCGTGACGATCAGCAGTTGCAGATTGAGCTCGGCAAACAGTTTCAGGCCAAACTGCGCGGATTCGTCCGAGCCGCGGCCAAAGGCTTCGTCGATCACCACAAACCTGAACGCCCGCGAGCGCACCTCGCCGCGCACCAGGCCAAACTGGTAGGCCAGGCTGGCAGCCAAAATGGTGTACGCCAATTTTTCTTTTTGGCCGCCGGATTTGCCACCCGAGTCAGAGTAATGCTCATGCTCGCGGTTGTCTTCGCGCCAGCGCTCGCTGGCGGCAAAGACAAACCAGTTGCGCACATCGGTCACCCGGGCAGCCCAGCGGCGGTCTTGCTCGGTCTGGCCTTCGCGGCCGCGCAGGCGTTCAATGATGGCTTTGACCTGCAAAAACTTGGCCTCGGAGTATTGGCCGTCATCGCTGGCGGCGCTGCCTGAGATGGCGTTGTCCAGGCAATGGCGCAGGTCGGTTTGAAAGTCGCGCACCTCCGGGTCGGGGGTCACCTGGGCTTGCAGCTCGATGAAGCGCCCGGCGTTGTAGTCAATTTGCGTGAGCGACTGGTTGATCAGCGCCAGCCGTTCCTTGATGGTTTCGCGCTCTTTGTTGAGCTGCGCGCTGAACTGCGCCACCTGGTTGATGGTGTTTTGGTTCAACAGCTCCTTGAACTTGGCTTCAAAGCGCGGCAAGTCATCCACCGCGAGCTGCTTGAGCAGGGCGCGAAACTCACCGGCGGCAGCCACTGAGGCATCGGTGTCCTGGGTGGCGAGCGGAAAACGGTGCCGAAAATTGCGCATCGCATCAACAATTTTTTCGACCAGATGGCGCGCCTTACGCTCCTCGGCATCCATCATGGTTTGCAGTGCCTCGCGCATGTCCTGCTGGCGGTTGTCGCAAGACTCCAGTGTGAGGGTTTGGGTGCCCAGAATCTGGCTGCGCAACTGGTCCAAGCGTTGACTGCTGGCTGGGGGCGCTTCCCCCTGCTCGGCTTGTGGCGAGGGAGCGGTCAATAGCGCTTGGGTGTCGGTTTGCAGCTTGCTGACGTCGGTGATTTTTTGCTCGGTTTTGGCACGTTTGTCGCGCTGCTCACGGCTTTGATGCTCGGTTTGCAGTTGCGCGGCTTCCAGTGCCTTGAGCTGCGCAGCCAGGGTTTGCAAGACGTCGGAAGCAGACTCCAGTTGGCGACGTTCTTCGTCCAGCACGGCGGCAATGGCTGCGGGTGTGGCCCAGTCGAGCGCGCTGTAGTCGCCGTATTCCACCAGCTTGGCAAGCAGGGCCAAGCGGCTTTGGCACTGCGCCAACTGCTGCTGGGCTAGCGTGATCTGGCTGCCGGTTTGCGCCAGCTCGGCCTCCAGCACCCGGCGCTTGGCATCAAGGGCAGCCAGTTTGGCCGCATTGCTCCAGCCCAGCACATAGCGGCTGCGGTCGTCCAGGCGATGGCGGTCGTCTTTTTCGTGACGCTCGCCGCCGGATTTAATTTGGCCAGCGCGGGTGATGGCGCGCAGCTCGCGGCGAAACTGCTCTTGAGTGGCGCAGCAGGCCACGTCAAAGCGCTGGCACAGCTCGCGATCCAGCCAGGCATAAAACACCGAGTCGGGCTTGACGACGAGTTTGCGCACCAGCGAATCGGGATGCAAGGTGGCCGCCTGGGCACGCACATCTGCGCGCACCCTGAAGTAAACCAAGCGACCTTTGAGGTGGGTTTTATCCACCCACTGCGCTACTTGCGCATACACCGCATCGGGCACCAGCAAGGAGAGGCCAAAGTTGTGCAGCATGCGCTCTGCTGCGCCCTCCCAGTCGCGCTCGTCCTCGCGCACCTCGATCAGCTCACCGGCAAACGGCATCGTGTCTTCATCCAGACCGAGGGCGGCACACAGCTCGGCGCGCATGCGAATCGATTGGGCATCGATGTTGCTGCGCCGCGCCCGCAGGCTGGTGATTTCGTCCACCAGCAGGCCATGCGCCTGGCGGCCTTGGGTGAGCGCCACACTGCGCTCGGTGATCTGGTTTTGTGCGGCGTCGGCACGCGTGGTCTCAGTGGCTATCAGCTCGGCGCAACTGTTCTGGCGCGCCAGCAGGTCGTCGCTGCTGGCGACCGGCGGCAAGTCGAGTGCCAAGCGCAGTTCGTCGTAGCGGGCTGCGGTGGCGCGGCGGCGGCTCACCTCTTGCTGGCGCTGGGTGATCTCGCGGCCCAACGCAGCCAACCGGTCGCCACCGCTGGTGGCCAGCGCCTGACGCAGCTCGCGCTCTTGCAAACGCTGCTGTTCGCGTTGCTCCTCAAGCTGGTCCACTTTGACGGTTTCACGGCGCAACTCGTCATTGAGGTTGGTCAGGCGCAGCGCAATCAGCCCGAGTTTGAGGCGGCTAAAGTAATCACGCAGCCCGTCGCGGCAGGCGCGCAGCTCGTCGGCTGCGGCCAGCAGCGCCGCATGGCGGTCGCAGTCTGCTACCAGGGGCGTGAGCAGTTCAAGCTGTTGTTTGGCCTTGAGCACGGCGGCGTGGGCGCGGTTGAGGTCGTCAAAGTGGGCGATCAACGCGGCCACACGGGGCGCCACGTCA
>PFUD01000093.1 GCA_002789915.1 Comamonadaceae bacterium CG_4_9_14_3_um_filter_60_33
ACCTGAAGTGCCAGAAACTGCACTTTTCGTTGGTCAAGATGGGATCAACCGCCGAATAATTCAAAAACAGCACGCGCTTGGCAGGTTCACGCTGATTATGTTTGTTGATGGCGTCAATCAACGCGGCGGCTGTGGCCGATGAATTGCCCTGCATGATGAACCGGGCGCCATCGTCGATGGCCGATTTGAGCGCCGACAACGCCTCCTCGGCCTGGCCCTTGCTGTCGTAACGCGCCAGCGCCAGCGTCACACCGCCACGCGCGTTGATGCGCTCCACGGCCCAAACCAGGTTGCGAAACACCGCCTCGCCGGTGTTGCCGAACGGACCGCTCAAGCCTTCGATCATGGCAATTTTCACCGGTGCAGTTGCGCTTTGGGCCAACGCAGCCAGCGGTACAGCTGTCAAAACCGTGAGCCCCAGCGCGGCGCGAACCATCATTTTTTTAAACATTGAACATTTCCCATAGGCCGCAGCCCTGTCACTCGCCAAACCCGCGGCAGGCGGCTGCATCGTTAAAACGGTCCGCAGTGTACAGGCAGAGAAGCCACAGGACTTGATTTGTAATTATTTATTACAACAAGCTTTTGAACGAAGGCCAAGCTTTGCGTTTTCAAGCACCAAGGTGCTGATGCTTCTTTATGAACAATCTCGGTTAAAGGGCATCGAGCGGCCAGCGCGGCTTGACATCAAAGGCATAAACTTCACTGGCCGTCTCGATACCCGACTGCAAGCGCATGGCTGCAGCCATGGCGATCATGGCGCCGTTGTCGGTACACAAATGCAGTTCGGGGTAATGCACGCGCACGCCGCGCTGGGCACAAACCCGGTTGAGTTGGTCACGCAAGCTGCGGTTGGCGCCCACGCCGCCAGCGACCACCAGCCGCTGCAAGCCGGTTGTCCGCAGCGCAACCAGCGATTTCTTCACCAGCACCTCGACAATCGCCGCCTGGGTCGATGCCGCCAGATCGGCCAATACCGCCTTGGGCAGCGCCTCTACAGCACAATTCTGAGCCACAGCGAGTTTTTTGGCCTGCACCATCACGGCGGTTTTCAGGCCGGCAAAGGAAAAGTCCAGGTTATCGCTGTGCAGCAAAGGGCGCGGCAACTTGAACGCCGCCGGGTTGCCAATTTCTGCCAATTTGGACAGAGCCGGGCCGCCCGGATAACCCAGGCCCAACAGCTTGGCCGACTTGTCGAACGCTTCACCCGCGGCGTCGTCAATGGTTTCGCCCAGAATCTGGTAGCGCCCAACTCCGTCCACCCGCATCAACTGGGTGTGCCCACCCGACACCAGCAAGGCCACGAACGGAAACTCGGGCGCATCAGCGCTCAGAAACGGCGACAGCAAATGCCCTTCGAGGTGATGCACGCCGAGCACCGGCTTGCCCAGCGAAGCGCCCAGGGCACATGCCACGCCGGCGCCCACCAGCAAGGCGCCGGCCAGGCCCGGTCCGCGGGTAAAGGCGACCACATCGACCTCCTGCAAAGCTTGACCCGCCTCATGCAGCACCTCTTGCGTGAGCGGCAGCACGCGGCGAATATGGTCGCGGCTAGCCAGTTCCGGCACCACGCCGCCATAGGCCTGGTGCATCTCGATCTGGCTGTACAGCGCGTGAGCCTGCAGCACCGGCAGACTCGCGCCGCTCACCCGCACCAGCGCCACCCCGGTTTCGTCACACGAGGACTCGATTCCCAACACACAGAAGTCTTTAGCCATAGCGGCCAAGTTTAGGGGATCAAGGTCGCAAGCCCAGCCCCGCCAGATAGGTGCGAATCGCCGCCTGCGACACCGCCACCAACTTGAAGGCAGCCGGGTTGAGCATCCAGGTGTGAATCAACCCGACCATCAGCGCATGCAGGCCTTGCGCGGCGACGGCCGACGGCATGCTCAAAGTGATGGCGCGTCGGGCGGCAGCGTCTTCCAGGCTGCGCTGCATCTGACGTGTGCCGTCCTCATAGCACGTCACATGCCGCTGTTTGACGGCCAGCAGCTCGTCAACATATTCCACTTTCAGGGTGGCCACTTCAAAAATGGCGCGGGTGCGCGCGTCCGATTCAATGCTGTACATGGTCTGCAACATGGCGCTCTCCAGCTCAGCCAGCGGGTCTTGCGCCGCATCGTGGCCCATCTGCTGCATGGTTTGCTCCATGGGCAAAATGGCGCTGTCCATCATCGCGTTGAACAGCTCGGCCTTGTTTTTGAAGTGCCAGTAAATGGCGCCGCGCGTCACACCGGCGGCTTGCGCAATGTCTTGCAGCGAAGTGCGCGACACGCCTTTCTCGGCAAATACGCGCTGCGCCGCCTCCAGCAACTGGTGGCGTGTTTCTTCGGCATCTTCTTTAGTGCGGCGGGCCATGGGCTTCTTGGTTTGACAGGGTCATTAATTTACATACATTATTGTATGTATAATTTTGAAAAAATCAAACATGTTTATTCACCCTGCGAGTGTCCTCTGCTGGGCTTTCTTTCTTTTCCAGGAACTCACCATGCTGCACCTCTGCATACCCGCGACCAGTCCAAACTTTGACCGATCCGCCTCTTTCAGTCGAATCTGGACACCCAGTGCACTGGGGCTGACCCTGCTGCTGGCGGCCTGTGGCCAAGGCAACGTTCCCGCAGCCGCCCCTGGTGGCCCAGGTGGCGCACCGCCACCCGCTGAGGTGGGTGTGGTTACGGTCCAAGCCAGCGATGTGGGCCTGATCACGGAACTGCCCGGACGGCTGGAAGCCTCGCGTGTGGCGCAAGTGCGCGCCCGTGCTGCGGGCATCGTGCAAAAGCGCCTTTTCACAGAGGGCAGCGGCGTGCGCGCTGGCCAGGCGCTGTTTCAAATTGACGCCAGTCCGTATCAGGCCACATTGGCCAGTGCGCAGGCCAGTGTGGCTAAAGCCGAAGCCAATCTGATGCAGGCCAGTGCCCAAGCCGAGCGCTTCAAACCGCTGCTCGAAGCCAAAGCCATCAGTCAGCAAGAATTTGTCAATGCGCAGGCCGCCCAAAAGCTCGCTGAGGCCGATGTGGCCATGGCCCGCGCCGCAGTGCAAACCGCGC
>PFUD01000144.1 GCA_002789915.1 Comamonadaceae bacterium CG_4_9_14_3_um_filter_60_33
CAAACCGGCATTCTGCAAGCCAACGGCACGCTCGCGGTTGAGCCGGTGATGGATGTGGCCATTGTGGGCCAGTCGGTGCTTTACATGGCCAACTTGCCGCTGCAGGCCAACGTCATGTTCCACACCGTGATGGCGACCAACATGCCGTTTGCTGGGCGCGGCTAAAAACACTCAAACTGTCAGTGCCCGGGCCAGTTGCGAGGCAGTCAGCGCCTGCGCTTGCGGCCAATGGTCTGCCACCGCGCCATGCTGGTACACCGCCTGGCAGGCGGCGTCGAAAGCACCGAGGCCGCCTGCCAGGCGCGCACCGGTCAAACCCGCCAGCACATCCCCTGTGCCGCCCGTGGCCAGCCGGGCATTGCCGGTGGGGTTGATGACCGGCAATGCATCGGCTTGGGCGATCACCGTGCCGGAACCCTTAAGCACCACGGTGCAGGCAAAACGCCGGGCCAGTTGTTGCGCTGATGTCAACCGGTCGGCTTGAATGTCCGCTGCACTGCACGCCAGCAGCCGGGCCGCTTCCAGCGGGTGCGGTGTCAGGATGGTGGCGCGCTGTTGTAGGCCACGCTCAGCCAGCAGGCCTTGCAGTGGGGCAGATTGGGCGATGGCATTGAGGCCGTCGGCATCAATCACAAGCTGTTTGGCAGACTTTAAAAGTTCCGGCAGATGCTTGGCAATTGCGGTTCCGCCTCCGCAGCCGCACACCACGCTCATCGTCTCAAGCGGCAGCGTGCCCAGTTTCCGGAACATCAACTCCGGCTGGGTTGTGTCGAGTCGCAAGGGCTGGTCATTCAACAGACTGACAAACACCCGCCCGGCGCCACCGTGCAGCGCCGCCGATGCCGCCAGCAGTGCCGCACCCGACATGCCGCTTGCGCCGCCCACCACAACCACATCGCCATAACTTCCTTTGTGGCTAGCATGGGCGCGATTGGTGGTCAGTGCTCGGCCCGCCAGCCAGGCGCTGGGTGGCGAGGGTGGCGGGGCGCTCGGGTTGACCTGATCCTGTTGCAAGTCGTCCAGCCAGACGCTTCCGGCCAGATCGCGGCCCTGTGCCGTGAACAAGCCGGGCTTGAGCGTCAGCAGACTCAGGGTGTAGTTCGCTTTGACATGGCAACGGCTGGCGACACCGGTGTCGGCCTGCAAGCCGCTGGGCACATCCACCGCCAGCACGGGCGCAGCGCAGGTGTTGATCCGATGCATCCAGTCGGCCATCAATCCAACAGGTTCGCGCAATTGCGAGCCGATACCCAGCAAGGCATCAATGCACAGCTCGAAGTGCGACGGCGGACCATCAACAAATGGCACACCTGCGTCGAGCGCGTTTTGATACGCCAGGCGTGTGTCAGCCGATGCCTGCTCCGGGTGACCAAGCCAACTCACCAGCGGGCGCTTGCCCCAGCGCTGCAAATGAAGTGCAGCCTCGATGCCATCGCCGCCGTTGTTGCCGAGGCCGGCGGCAATCCAGATGCGTTGGGCATGTGGTGCGATGGCCAGTGCCAACCTGGCCACCGCCAGACCGGCGCGCGCCATCAGGGTGTGCTCAGGCAGCGCTTGCTGCAAGCGCTGTTCAAGCTGCCGCGTCGCTGCCACGTCATGCAGCGCTTGCCGATTCAGGTAATTGACCAGGCACATGGCAAAACTCAAACTGATGTTTCAGAACTCAAAGCATTCGCCTTCGCGGGCCAGGCGGTAGATAGGGTCCCCAGCCTGGCGCGGGTGTTCCGCAACAGCTTCGGCAAAGGCCACCTCCAGCGCGTCGTCGCTGCGCGTGGGCTCATGGTGGGTGCAAAACAGGTGCTTGGCCCCGGCCTTTCTGGCGTAATCGATGCTCGAATGGTAAGTGCCGTGGCCCCAGCCAACTTTGGCTGGATATTCGGCCGTGGTGTAGGATGCGTCAGCAATCAACACATCCACCCCCTGCATGGCCTTCCACAGATAAGAGTTTCTGGCCTCTACCTCTTGCTGCAACTGGGCAAAACCCGCGTCGCCCGGGGCGAGGTGGTTATGGGGCGGTTCATGGTCGCCGGTGAAAAACAGCGATTTGCCGTTTGCTTCAATCCGGTAGCCAAAGTCAACCACTGGATGACACATCAGATACGTCGTGACCGTGGCACTGCCGATCTGGATGCATTGGTCAGGCGACAGGGTAACGTACTCGATGCTCGCCTTCATTTCCTCTTCGCGTACCGGAAAGTAACTGTACTGAAGCTGCACCGCCATGACTTGCTCTATCCCCTTGCCGGAGATGGGATCAAAAGCGCCATGCAGACGCATGCTGTTGCCCGGAATAAAGTTAGGCACGAAAAAAGGCAAACCCTGAATATGGTCCCAATGCGAATGGGTAATCAGCACATTGGCCGTGACTGGTAACTCGCTGAGCAGAGTTTGGGACAGTGGGAAAATGCCGGTGCCGGCGTCAATGATGATGAGTTCGTTGTTGTCGGTGCGAATCTCAATGCACGTGGTGTTGCCGCCGTAGCGCACGGTATTGGGGCCGGGCGAGGCGATGGAGCCACGGACTCCCCAGAATTTGACTTTCATGCCGTACCTCTAAATGGTGCGATCCACAGACATGCCGCCAAGATGAATGGCAAGCTGTTGATTCATGTCATGATTTGCTGAGAGCATAGGGCACCGATCGTACCGCCAAAAGTTGTTGGGACTTTGCGGGTCAGGCCACTCGCGCAGCGACGTGCCCTGACCCCAAATGATTAAAAATAGTGATTTGGCAATACCACACTAAAATTGCGCCGTTGGTGCTCGCATCGTGGTTCACACGAAGCAGTTCAACGGGAAGCAGGAGGGTGAAGCTTTAACAAGCCAACCTAACCTGCGCTGCCCCCGCAACGGTAAGTGGACGCATCTTTTTGATGCCGCTTTGATCATTGTCACTGAGCGTTCTGAACACGCGCTTGGGAAGGCGATCAAGGTTGATTCCACCAGCCCGGATACCGGCCAACACGGTGGCTGTGCGCTTTTTTAATGAAAGTGTGCAACCGTGACGCTCATGCACTGTCG
>PFUD01000023.1 GCA_002789915.1 Comamonadaceae bacterium CG_4_9_14_3_um_filter_60_33
CCCTGTAGCGCTTCTCGTACTGCGGGCAGGGGCGGCAAGGCCTTTTCGGCTTCAGCCAACACGCTTTCGTCACCGTACAGTTGCACCAGTGCCAGCAAGCCCTGGCGCGAAACGTCTGGCAAATCACGGGCCACGGCGTTGAGTTCTGCGCTGTCTTTGGCCGCCAGCGCCGCGTGCAGGGCAGCCAGCCGGGGGGCACTCAGCGGCACATCGGCAAGCAGCGCCTTGACCAGCCTGGCGTCGGCCAGATCGATGCTGGGAGACGGCACCCGGGCCGCCTTGAGGCAGTCAAAAGCCAGCGTCAGGATTTCGATGTCGGCCTCCAGCCCGGCGTGGCCGTAGAGCTCGGCACCCAGCTGTAGCGGTTCACGCGTGGCGTGAGGGGAACTGGAGCGGGTATGCAGCACCGGGCCGCAGTAACACAGGCGGGTGACCCCGGCGCGATTGAGCAAATGAGCGTCAATGCGCGCCACTTGCGGCGTGCAGTCGGCACGCAGGCCCATCATGCGGCCCGAGAGCTGATCGACCAGCTTGAAGGTTTGCAGGTCGAGCGCCTCGCCGGCACCGGTGAGTAGCGATTCGAGGTGTTCGAGCAGAGGCGGCATGACCAACTCGTAGCCATAGCTACGGGCGGTGTCGAGCAAGTCGCGGCGAAGTTCTTCGATGTGGCGGGCCTCGGAAGGCAAGACATCGGCAATGTGATCCGGCAGAACCCAGGCGGACATGTGATTTTTAGAGGCTGTTAAAGACGCAATTTTACTGGGCAAAAACCCGATAAACGCTCAGGTCAGCCACCAAATCAAGGCCACACCGCTCAGCAGGCTGCACAAGCCGAAAAATCGCAGTTGGCCATCACTCAATTTGAGAATTTGAACAAAGGTTTGGCGCCAGGTGCCGGGCGACATGAAAGGCATGAACCCTTCGATCACCAGCACCAGCGCCATCGCCAGCCAAAAGGTGCTGCTGTCCAAGCCAGCCCCAGTTGTTAGTTCGGTTTGGCGACCACGCCACCGCGCATGGACTTGAAGAAGTCCGAACTGGAGGGATCCAGCACCATCACGTCGTTCTTGCTGGTGAAAGACGCTTTGTAAGCATCCAGGCTGCGGTAGAACTGGGCGAATTGGGGATCGCGGCCAAACGCATCGGCGTACAGGCGCGCTGCTTCGGCATCGCCTTCACCCTTGAACTTCTGCGCGTCGCGGTAGGCGTTGGCCACCGTGACTTCGCGTTGGCGGTCGGCGTCGGCGCGAATTTTTTCGCCCTCGGCAAAACCTGTGGAGCGCAGCTCATTGGCCACGCGCTTGCGCTCGGCTTCCATGCGGCGGTACACCGATTCGGTGATGGCGTCCACGTAATCGACCCGGGTAATACGCACATCGATCACATCAACACCCCAGGGCTTGGCACCGCGCACCTGGCTCAAGACCTCAGCCTTGACGTCCTGCATGACTTCTTCACGCTTGGCCGACAACAGCTCTTTCACGGTGCGTTTGTTGACTTCTTCCTGGAAGGCGTTGCGCACCACGCGGTTGAGCTGGCTCGCGCCGGCCGCCTCGGTCGTGCCGACATTGCGGATGTACTCAGTGGGCTCGGAGATGCGCCAGCGCACGTACCAGTCGATGACCACGCGCTGCTTCTCGGCGGTCAGCACCGGCTCGTTGTCAGTGCTGTCGAGCGTGAGCAGGCGCTTGTCGATGTAGGACACGTTTTGGAAGGGCGGTGGCAATTTGAAGTTGAGCCCTGGCTCGGTAATGACTTCCTTGATTTGGCCCAAGGCCAGCACCACACCAAATTGGCGCTGGTCAACCACAAACAGCATTGAACTGAGAATGGCCAGCACAAAAATAATGCTTGAAAAAACAAATCCTAAGCGGTTCATGCCTGGCTCCTAACGGGTTTAACGAGAACGGTCACGTGTCGCATCGCGGGTACGCGCATCCGAAACGCCAGCAGCGGCATTGGCTGGGCTGGGCGAGTTCGTCAACGGCACGGAAGAGCTGCCTTGGGGTGGCTGGGTGGTCATCTGCATGATCTTGTCAAGCGGCAAATACAACAGGTTCGAGCCCTGCTTTGAATCGATCATGATTTTGGTCACGTTGCTGTAGATGCCCTGCATGGCGTCGATGTACATGCGGTCGCGCGTCACCTGCGGCGCCTTTTGGTACTCCGCCAGCACCGACTTGAAGCGTTGCGAATCACCTTCAGCCTGCGCCACGATGCGCGCCTTATAAGCATCGGCCTCTTCCTTCAGGCGCGAAGCCGCACCCACGGCGCGCGGGATGACGTCGTTGGCATAGGCCTGAGCTTCATTCTTGGCGCGCTCACGCTCCTGGCCGGCCTTGAGCACATCATCAAAAGCAGCTTGCACCTGCTCGGGCGGGCGCACACCACCTTGCTGCAAGTTGATACCGACCACTTCGATACCCACTTTGTAACGGTCCAGAATGCTTTGCATCATTTCGCGCACGCGCGGTGCGATCTGGTCGCGCTCTTCAGACAAAGCGCTGTCCATTCTCATCTTGCCGACGACTTCGCGCACGGCCGTTTCGGCAGCCTGCACCACCGCACCAGCCGGGTCCTTGCTTTCAAACAGGAAAGCGCGCGCATCGTTAAGTCGGTATTGCACGGCAAACTTGATCTCGACAATGTTTTCATCGGCGGTCAGCATGGCAGATTCGCGCAAACCGGTGGCCTTGATGACCACATCACGCCCGACATCGACCGAGCGGATTTGTGTGACGAAAACCAGCTCGCTGCGCTGAATCGGGTACGGCAGGCGCCAGTTGAAACCGGCCCCCACGGTAGAGTGGTATTTGCCAAACTGGGTGATCACGGCCTGCTGACCTTCCTGCACGATGAAGAAGCCGGTACCGAGCCAGATCAGCACCGCGACCGCGGCCACCAGCCCCATGCCGATACCTGCACTTTTCATGTCGGGCTGGAAACCACCGCCACCGCCCGAACCATCACCGCCGCCACCGCGGATGGGAGTGGCACCGCGACCGCCACCCTTGACGTTGCCGAACAGGCCGCCGAGTTTGCGATTGAAGTCACGCCACAACTCATCGAGGTCCGGCGGGCCCTGGTTGCCGCCGCGCCTGGGACCCTGCGGGGCCTGGTTGGGTGGCGGCGCATTGTCGTCGTGCGGGGGTTGTTGCGGCGCGTTGCCCTGCGCATCAGGGTCGGCCGGCTTGTCGTCCGAACGCCCCCAACGCGGGTCATTGAGATTGAACATGCCCCGCAGCCGGGATGGCAATAGCGCCGGGCTAAAAGTCGGTCGTTGAAGTTTCATCGGATCACTCATCTTTGTTTACCGCCATTGTGCCGAAATTGGCGTCAGCCTCATGGTCAGCATGGAAATCTGGCGCCGTGGACGAACCTGAAGCACTCTTGATTTTCTCCACCAGCAATTGGCGCAGCAAGGGCACGCCGTCCCCAGTCTGCGCACTCAAAAACACGCGCGGCGTGGCAACGCCTGCCAGATCGTAGAGGTCCTGCAGCGCTGTGGGGCGCAGGGCGGGGTCAATCTGATCGAGCTTGTTAAAAATCAGCACTTGCGGGATGTCAGCGGCACCGATTTCAGACAATACGCGTTGCACCTCGGCGATTTGCTCAACGTGGTTGGGACTCGAAAAATCGACCACATGCAGCAACAGGTCGGCATCGACGGCTTCCTGCAAAGTGGCCTGAAACGCGTTGACCAGCCCGTGCGGCAGGTCGCGGATAAAACCGACCGTGTCCGACAAAGACACCACGCGCCCCAATTCGCCCAGGTACAGCTGCCGGGTGGTGGTGTCGAGCGTGGCGAACAACTGGTCAGCGGCATAGACACGCGCCTTGACCAGCGCATTGAAGAGCGTGGACTTGCCGGCGTTGGTGTAGCCCACCAGCGAAATATTGAAAGCATCGCGGCGCGAGCGCTGGCGCCGCTGCGTGGTGCGCTGGCGCTTGACCTTGACGAGCCGCTCCTTGATGCGCTTGATGCTGTCACCGATCATGCGCCGGTCGAGTTCGATCTGCGATTCACCCGGCCCGCCGCGCATGCCAATACCGCCGCTTTGCCGCTCCAGGTGCGACCAGCGCCGCACCAGGCGGGTGCTCAGGTACTGCAGGCGGGCCAGTTCGACCTGTAGTTTGCCTTCGTGGCTGCGCGCGCGCTGGGCAAAAATTTGCAGAATCAGCAGAGTGCGGTCATTGACCGGCAGCTCAAGGTGACGCTCTAAATTCCGCTGTTGCGCGGGGCTGAGGCTTTGGTCGAAAAGAATTTCCTGCACGCCCAGTTGGATGGCGAGTTGCTTGATTTCGTCGGCCTTGCCGCTGCCGATGAAAAGGGCGGCATCGGGCGCCTTGCGCTTGCAAGTCAGGCGCGCCACGGGTGTGAGCCCAGCGGTCTGCGCCAACAGACCCAGCTCTTCGAGTTCGGTATCAAAAAAGGGAAGACCCAAATCGACCCCCACCAGCAGGGCGGGGGTGATGGGGCGCTCAGGCTGCTGCAGGTTGGTCACCCTCGGCGACTGAGAAATTGACAGCCCGACCGGGAACAATGGTCGAAATGGCGTGCTTGTAAACCATTTGCGTCACGGTGTTGCGCAACAACACCACATACTGATCGAACGATTCGATCTGACCTTGCAACTTGATGCCATTGACCAAATAAATTGAGACGGGCACATGCTCCCGGCGCAAAGTGTTCAGAAATGGGTCTTGTAGGAGTTGGCCTTTGTTATTCACGATATTCTCCGTGTTCGGAAATTTAAGAAGCAGTGACGATACCACAGTGACATCCGCATTCCCGGTGACCGCCAGCTAAATCCTCAAGAAATTGACTGAATGCAACAACCGATGCGGTTTACGCTGTCTTGTCTGCAAACGGATTGGTCGAAGTTTTGAACTCGATGCGCAAGGGCGTGCCGACCAGATCGAAGGCCTGACGAAAACGCCCTTCCAGAAAACGCTTGTAGGCATCGGTCACATGCTCGAGCGAATTGCCGTGAATGACGATGACAGGCGGATTCATGCCGCCCTGGTGGGCATAGCGCAGTTTGGGCCGGAACATGCCGCCGCGCTTGGGGCTCTGGAATTGCACCGCCTCGAGGAGCAAGCGCGTCAGCACCGGCGTTGACATCTTGCAGTTGGCCGCCTTATAGGCCTGCGCAATGGAAGCCCACAAAGGCCCCAGACCCTGGCGTTTTTGTGCCGAAATGAAGTGCAGATTGGCAAATTTCAAAAAAGGCAGGCGGGTTTCGATGGAACGTTTGACCAGTTCGCGCTGGTACTCGTCCACAGCATCCCATTTGTTGACGGCCAGCACCACGGCACGACCATTTTCCAGAATGTAGCCGGCAATGTGAGCGTCCTGGTCGGTCACACCCTGGGTGGCGTCGATCAGCAACAGCACGACGTGGGCGGTCTCGATAGCCTGCAGCGTCTTGACCACTGAAAACTTCTCGATGGCTTCGAACACCTTGCCGCGTCGGCGCAAACCCGCCGTGTCGATCAATTCAAACTTTTGCCCATTGCGCTCAAACGGCACCGAAATCGCATCGCGCGTGGTGCCGGGCAAATCAAACGCCACCAGGCGTTCTTCGCCCAGCCAGACGTTGATTAAGGTAGATTTGCCGACATTGGGCCGACCGGCGACCGCCAGCTTGATGACGCCGGGTTGCTCTTCCTCTTCAGCCTCTTCTTCAGCAGGCGCAATCGCTTGCAAAGCCAGATCAACGAGCGGCCGAACGCCCTGGTTATGGGCGGCCGACACCGGGTGCACTTCACCCAGCCCCAATTCATAGAACTCAACCAACTGGCCGCTGGCGACCAAGCCTTCGGCCTTGTTGGCGACCAGCAAACAGGGCTTGCCCAGACGTCGTAGGTAGTTGGCAATGTCGTGGTCCTGCGCTGAGACACCGGCGCGGGCGTCGACCAGAAAAATGACCACGTCGGCCTCGGCCACGGCCTGGCGCGTTTGCTTGGCCATTTCCTTGTAGATGCCGGCATCGGCATCGGGCTCGAAGCCGCCGGTGTCGATCACGATGTACTCGTGCTTGCCTTGTTTGCCGTTGCCGTAATGCCGGTCACGCGTCAAACCTGCGAAATCTGCCACGATGGCATCGCGCGATTTGGTTAAGCGGTTGAACAAGGTCGATTTGCCGACGTTGGGTCGCCCGACCAATGCCAATACAGGTTTCATGCCGAAATATCCGTGAAAGAGTGCATGCTATTCAGGCTGAAAACCATACACACCGCCATTGCGCGTGACCACCACCAGGGTGTCCGCAGCCACCACCGGCGTGACGGCAATGGCCGAGCCATCGGTGCTCAGGCGGGTCAACAAGCTGCCGTCAGTGCGCGACACAAAGTGCACCAATCCGGTGGCATCACCCAGAACCACCGAGCGTCCCAACACCAGTGGCGCACTTAAAGTTCGGTAACGCAGGCGCTCCGAAGTCCAGACCGGTTCGCCATCGCTGCGGCGCCAGGCCAGCAAAGTGCCATCACTTTCGACGCCGTAAACCTGGCTTTCATCGCCTTGCAGGCCCATGTTGCCAACCGCCGGGCGCTTCCAGATGACTGAACCGCGTTGAGTATCAATACAGCCCACTGCGCTTTGAAAAGCGCGCGCGCAGACCTCATCACCCTGACGGCTGACGCCGCCCACCAAGTCCACCAGGCGTTCAATGTCGTTGGTGCCGCGCGGCGAGGCCAGTGCCGCGTCCCACACCACGTTGCCATTGAGTGGGTTCATGCCAACCAGGTGACCTGCCAGCCCGGCCACCAAAGTATTGCCCATGGGCATCAAAATACCCGCCTGGCGCAACACCAGGGCCTCGCCGGGGCGCTGCTGCTGCCAGAGCTTGCGCCCGCTGCGGGCGTCGAAAGCTGTCACACCACGGTCGGCAGCCAGCACAAAGACGCGCTCGCCAGCCACCAGCGGAGCGGTGAAAACCTGCGCCGGCAAACGCGCGCGCCACAAAATCTGGCCGGCTTCCAGCACCACCAGTTCGTTGGCGCGCGTGACCACAGCGGCAAAGCGGCCGTCACTGCCTACACCGGCCGAAATTGGCGCGCCCACTGAAACACGCCAGAGCGACACACCGGTGCGCGCATTGAGCGACTGCACCACGCCATCAGCGCCGGCAAGCGTGACAGCTGCGCCATCTACCTTGATCTGCAACGGGAAATCAACCGGCGCAATTTTGCTGTTCCAGGCAGTGCGCACCCCAAGCAGCGCTGGATT
Source organism: Comamonadaceae bacterium CG_4_9_14_3_um_filter_60_33 (assembly GCA_002789915.1). Lineage (GTDB taxonomy): Bacteria > Pseudomonadota > Gammaproteobacteria > Burkholderiales > Burkholderiaceae_C > Rhodoferax. The sequence goes on from PFUD01000023.1 coordinate 7,235, forward strand.
GGCACCCAGCTCTGCTGGCTTGATCTGGTCGGGGCCACTGGAACAGGCCGACAAGGCGGCCGCCAGCACCACCGCCAGCAGTGGGCGCAAGGAACCAACAGAGAAATACTTTGCCATGATGAATTACTTTCCGGCCGCAGTGGCCACTTGCGCTTGAAGACCGACATCGACGCCTAAAGCATTCAGCTTGACCTCGACCAGACGACGGTATTCGGTGCGAGGATCGAACAGGCGGTAAGCCTTGTTGTATTCGGCAAGTGCCTTGACCTTGTCGCCTTGCAAGGAATAGACATCCCCCTTGCGATCAGCCACCAGCGCCTCAAAACTAGCCGGATAAGCGCGGTTCAAGAGACCCAGGGCTTCATCGTAATTCTTGTTCTCAATGGCCAACGCAGCCAGACGCAAACGCGCCAGCGCCTGGTAACCCGCATCAGACGACTTGTCGGCCACCCAGGTCAACGCAGCCTTGGCGGCATCGGGCTTGTTCAGATTGATGTACTGCCGTGCCACCAGCAAACCTGATTGCTGGGCATAGGCCGTGCCCGTGAATTTGTCTTTCATGTCGCCAAACACGCGGTCCATGCGCGCCGCATCAGCTGACTGCACGGCACGTTCCATCTCATCAAAAAGAACAGCGGCCTGCTGGGCCTGACTGCGCTGCCAATAATTGTAAAAATTCCAACTGGCAAAGGCGCCCAAAACGACAATGATCGCCCAGGTGATGGCATTGCCGTACTGCTTCCAGAAATGCTTGATCTGGTCGAGTTGTTCTTGTTCTTCGAGGTCTAATTGTTTGGCCATGGGGGTTCCGATTAAGCGGCTGATTGTAGGGTGGCGGCCCAGTTGGCCACATCGGCCAGCGCGAGCACCTGCTGGGCGGCGCTGGCGTCGCGCAAGGGTTTGACCGTGACCTGACGGGCCTGGATTTCGTCCGGGCCAAAAATCAGGGCAAAGCGTGCGCCGCTGGCGTCGGCGCGTTTGAATTGGCTCTTCATGCTGCCCATGGCCGTGCCACTGCCGGCATGCATCTGCACGCTGGTGCCCGCCGCGCGCAGGGCTTGCAGCGTTGACAACACCAGCGGCAAGGCCGAGGCATCGGTGACGACGGCATAGGCGTCCAGCGCCGGGCTCACGTCGGGCAAACCCGACTCTTTGGCCAGCGCCAGCACGCGGTCAACACCCAGCGCCCAACCCACGGCGGGGGCCGGTTTGCCGCCCAACTGCTCAAACAAGTAGTCGTAGCGGCCGCCCGCACAGACCGTGCCCTGCGCACCCAAGCGGTCGGTAACGAACTCGAACACCGTCAGGTTGTAGTAGTCCATGCCGCGCACCAGGCGCGGGTTCACGGTGTAGGCCACGCCATTGGCTTGCAAGATGTCGGTCAGCGCCTTGAAATGCGCCAGCGACTCAGCGCCCAGAAAGTCGAGCAATTTGGGCGCGGCTTCAATGAGCGCCTGCATGTGCGGGTTTTTGCTGTCGAGGATACGCAGCGGATTGCTGTAAAGGCGGCGTTTGGCGTCTTCGTCGAGCTGCTCGGCGTGCTGCTCAAAGTGGGCAATGAGCGCCTTGCGGTGCGCCAACCGCTCAGACGCCTGGCCCAGGCTGTTGAGCTCCAGACGCACGTCAAGCAGGCCGATCTCCTGCCAAAGCGCATGCGCCATCAGAATCAGTTCGGCATCAACTTCTGCGCCAGCAAAGCCCAGCGCCTCGGCGCCGATCTGATCAAACTGGCGGTAGCGGCCTTTTTGCGGACGTTCATGGCGAAACATCGGCCCGATGTAATACAGACGTTTGCCGCCGTCATAGAGCAGGTTGTGCTCCAGCGCGGCGCGCACCACGCCTGCGGTGGCCTCGGGGCGCAGCGTCAACGAATCGCCATTGAGCCGGTCCTCAAAGCAGTACATTTCTTTTTCGACAATGTCGGTCACCTCACCCAGGCCCCGGATGAACAGCGGCGTGCGCTCAACGATGGGCGTGCGGATATTGCGGTAGGCGTAGCGTGCCATCAGCGCGCGCACCTTGGCCTCCAACCACTCGACGGCAGCCGAGTCGGGCGGCAACACGTCGTTCATGCCTTTGACGGCGGTGAGTTTTTCTATTTTTTGGGAGATAGGTTCAGTCATGGACATTCAAATCAAAGCTGCATTGCTTCTGGCGCGCCAAAGCGATTTTTCACGTAATCTTCAACGATCACCTGGAACTCCTGGGCGATGCGCTCACCACGCAGCGTCATGCGTTTTTCGCCGTCAATGAACACCGGAGCAGCGGGCGCCTCGCCGGTGCCGGGCAGGCTGATGCCAATGTCGGCCTGCTTGCTTTCGCCGGGGCCGTTGACGATGCAGCCCATCACCGCCACTTTCAAATTTTCAACGCCCGGGTACTGGCTGCGCCAAACTGGCATCTGGGCGCGCAAAAACGTTTCAATCTGCTGGGTGAGTTCCTGGAAAGTGGTGCTGGTGGTGCGGCCGCAGCCCGGGCAGGCTGTCACGCTGGGCACGAAGGAGCGCAATTCCAGCGCCTGCAAAATTTCGGCAGCGATCACCACCTCCTGGGTGCGCGATTCGCCCGGTTGCGGCGTCAAGGACACGCGAATGGTGTCGCCAATGCCTTCCTGCAACAGAATGGACAAGGCCGCGGCTGAGGCCACTGCGCCTTTGGTGCCCATGCCGGCTTCGGTCAGGCCCAGGTGCAGCGCGTAGTTGCTGCGCCGTGCCAATTCGCGATAGACCGAAATCAGGTCCTGCACGCCGCTGACCTTGCACGACAAAATGATCTGGTTTGGGTCGAGCCCCAAATCGACTGCCTGCTGCGCCGAATCTAAAGCCGAGGTGATCAGCGCTTCATACATCACCGGCTTGGCGCCCCAGGGCGGGTTGCGTCGGCTGTTCTGGTCCATCAAATGGGCCAGCAACTCCTGGTCCAGGCTGCCCCAGTTGACGCCAATACGCACCGCTTTGTTGTAACGGATGGCGGCTTCGATCATGACGGCAAACTGGCGGTCATGCTTGTCGCCCTTGCCGACGTTGCCGGGGTTGATGCGGTACTTGGACAGCGCCTGGGCGCACTCGGGGTAATCGGTCAGCAGCCGGTGGCCGTTGTAATGAAAGTCGCCAATCAGCGGCACGTCGATGCCCATGCGATCGAGTTGCTCACGAAGGGGCGCCACCGCTTGCGCGGCCTCAGGCGTGTTGACAGTGAGGCGCACCAGCTCAGAACCGGCCAGCGCCAGTTCCTTGATCTGGATCGCGGTACCAATCACATCGACCGTGTCGGTGTTGGTCATGGACTGCACCCGCACCGGCGCGTCGCCGCCGACGGTCACAGTGCGCTGGCCCCAGACAACGCGGGCCTGGCGTGAACGGCGCGGCGCCGCAATGGACATTGGAATTGGCTGGCTGGCTTGCATCATTTCACCTCAAATCGGGCCACATTGGCTTTGCTCATGGACACCACGTCCAGAGGCTGCCCGCGCACGGTCACATCCACTTTATCCGCCCGCCCCAGCACCACCGACAGGGGCAAGGCACCGTCAAGTTGAAGCACTTCACCTGCTTCCAGCAATCGGCGCAATTGCACGACGCCGTTGGCGTCCGTGATCTCGACCCAGCAAGTATCACGAGCTTGCAACATCAAGGCCGGCGCCGTCTCCGCGTCGGGGCGTGTGCTGGTCTCTTGAACTGGCGTGACCTGTACCTGCGCGGCCTGCGACAGGGCGCTGGTATCGGCCGGCAGGCTGGTGGCTGCAGAAATAAGCGGCGTGACAGCCGTGGTGACCTGACCGGACGGACTCTCAGACAGGGCTACTTCGCTGCGCGAAACGGCATCCAGACGGTTGATCTCAGGCCAGAAGACAATTGCCAAAATCCCCAGGACCAACGAGAAAGCGCCAATGCTCAGAGGGCTGATCAAGCGGCTTGCCAGGGGCTCGCCCAGTGCAAATCGGCCGGTTTTTATGGGCGTATTGAGGCCTGCAAGGCTGGTCTTGACGCGGCGAATTTCACTTTTAGGCAGTGCTGCCATAACGGCTGTTGAGTCGATTTTGAGCACGCGGCACATGCTGGCCGCCAAACCACGCGCGAAAACGACGTCCATCAAGTCATCAAAACGATCAGCTTCGAGAGCTTCGAGCTTGGGCACGGGCACTTTCAGCATGGCCGCCAAAATGCAAACCTGCAGGCCCTGGGCCTCTCGCGCGGCTCTTAGCATAGAACCGGCCGAGGCGCTGCCAGACACCGGACCTGCGGCAGGCACCGGCTGATCACGCTGGATTGGCTCATTCATCAAACGCTCCAAGCCGGTAAGAAGCCGCTTCTTTTGACTGCGGAAAGCGCTTGTCCAGTTGATTGGCGAGCTGCAGCATCGCGACCCGATCGGTCATCCGGTTTTCTACCTTGATGCCTAGCCACAGCGTCTCGGCATTGGCCCATTCGCTGTTGTTGAGGCGCCGGATATAAAACTGGGCCCTGGCAAATTCACCATTTTGAAACAGCAAGTTGGCCAGGTTGTAACCGGTGACGGGATTGGCTGCATCGTACTCATACGATTTAAGCAGGCTCTGCTCGGCCTCACGCCGCTGCCCTGCCCTGATCTGGCAGAGTCCCTGGGTCATGAAGGTTTTGGCGCGCTCGCCGTAAGCGGGGTTTGCCAATGCCTTGGAAAAATCGTCCAGGGCCTCGGGATAGCGCTCTTGCTGGCAGCGCAACCAGCCCAGATTGTGCAGAATGTTGGGATCGCGCGGACGCAGCGAGAGCGCCTTCATGAAACTGTCCTGCGCCAGCGAAAATTCATTGAGACGCATGTAAATCAGCCCCCGCAAATTGTGGGCATCGGCAAAATTGGGGTCGGCAGCCAGCGCCAGTTTGACTTCGTCGAGCGCAATGGCTGTTTTGCCCTGTTCCAGGTAGCCCATCGCCAACTCCACCCGAATGCGCGCTCTTTTTCGGTCGCTGGATTCGTCTGATTCCGTCACAAGATCGGTGCGGCCACTCGCACCATACTCTGAGGTACTGGCACAACCGGTCAACAAGGCGCTGCCAAGCAGGGCCAGCAACAAACCCGGCCACAAGCAGTCGCACCGAAAAATTATCAACAATCGGTTCACGATAATTCTCCTGAGACGGTGCTGGCCGAATCCTGCTGCGAATGCGGCCGCAAGGTTCTGTTGCGTTCCATCCGGACCATCACCCGGGTGCGGTCCTTGACGTCGCCAGCCAGTTGACCGCAAGCCGCATCGATGTCATCACCGCGGGTTTTACGAACCGTGGTGGTGATGCCTGCGTCGTTGAGGATTCTGGCGAACGCCTGCACACGTTCCGGTTTAGAACGTAGCAAGCCGGAGGCCGGAAAGGGGTTGAATGGAATCAGATTGAATTTGCACCAGGCCCCCGGGTGGGCCTTGACCCGCTCTACCAACTGACGAGCGCAAGCATCGGTGTCGTTGACGCCGTCGAGCATGCAGTATTCAAAGGTAACGAAATCGCGCGGCGCAAAAGCCAGGTAGCGATGGCACGCCGCCATCAGCTGCGCCAGCGGGTACTTCAGGTTCAGCGGCACCAGGCTGTCGCGCAGTGCATCGTTAGGGGCATGTAGCGACACGGCCAGCGCCACCGGGCAGTCTTGCGCCAGCCGGTCGATCATGGGCACGATGCCCGAGGTGGATACCGTCACCCGGCGCCTTGACAAGCCGTAGCCGTGGTCATCGCGCATGACCTTCAGCGCAGGCACCAGCGCACCGTAGTTCTGTAGTGGCTCGCCCATGCCCATCATCACCACATTGGAAATGACGCGCTCGTTGCGCTGCAGGTGTTGCCGCAAGAAATGCTCGGCAAACCAAAGCTGGGCAATGATTTCACCGGTTGTGAGGTTGCGGCTGAAGCCTTGGTGCCCAGTTGAGCAAAACCGGCATCCGACGGCGCAACCGGCTTGGGAAGAAATGCACAGGGTGCCACGGTCTTCTTCGGGGATGAAGACCGTCTCAATGGCGTTGCCACCGCCCACATCGAACAACCACTTGATGGTGCCGTCCGACGAAATATGCTGCGAGACGACCGCCAATGGCTCGATCCGGGCGCTGGTCTTGAGCTTTTCGCGCAGCGATTTCGCCAGGTCGGTCATGTCTTCGAATCGACGCGCGCCCTTTTGGTGAATCCAGCGAAAGAGTTGCACGGCGCGAAAGCGCTTCTCGCCCAACCGCTCGCAAAAGACGGTCAGGCCCTCAAGATCGAGATCGAGCAGGTTAACCGTCATGCCAAAAATCAACGCTCGTAAATATTCATGCCGGGGAAGAAAAACGCCATTTCAACGGCAGCGGTTTCGGCCGCGTCGGAGCCGTGCACCGCGTTGGCATCAATGCTGTCGGCAAAATCGGCGCGAATGGTGCCGGCGTCGGCCTTTTTCGGATCAGTGGCGCCCATGAGCTCGCGATTTTTCAGCACGGCATTCTCGCCTTCGAGCACTTGAATCATGACCGGACCGGAAATCATGAAGTCCACCAAATCCTTGAAAAAAGGGCGCGCTTTGTGCACGGCGTAAAAGGCCTCGGCCTCGGCGCGCGACAGTTGTGCCATTTTGGCAGCGGCGATTTTCAGGCCTGCGGCCTCGAAGCGGGCGTAGATTTGGCCGATCACGTTTTTGGCGACGGCGTCGGGTTTGATGATGGAAAGGGTGCGTTCAAGGGTCATGATTTTTCCTGATAAATGTAAGGTTTGGCGTTTTTTTTGTCAAAGCCTTGGATGTTAACCTGATCTGCTTGGCTTTGCCCCGCTTGCCGGGCCAAAGCCATGGTTCAACGACTTTTGCCGATGCGTCTTGCGCCCGATGAACCGGAGCCCGCCCCGCGTTTGCTGCCCTGCTCCTGCCGTTGTCGGCTGAAACTGTCGGCACCGATGTAGCCAAAATTGGTTTTCAAAGGGTCCGGTTGGGACTTTGCTGGCGAGTTCGCATTGTTGGCATTGTTGGCGGGCTTATTGTTGCGCCCGGCGGGGCGACGACCGCGCAAGGGTGAACGCGGTGGCCGCTGTAGGGTGGCGTCTTCATCGGGCAAAGCCAACTGGGCATCTGCGCTGACTGGCGCCGCCGCGTTCCTGGCTTTTTGCGTGAGCGCGTTGATATCAGCCGCGTCGAGCTCCAGCCAGGCGCCGCGTTTGAGGCCGCGCGGCAACACCATGGCACCGTAACGGATGCGGATCAAACGGCTCACGGCGTGGCCCACGGCCTCGAACATGCGCCGAACCTCCCGGTTGCGCCCCTCGGAAATGGTAATTCGGTACCAGCAGTTGGCACCCTCACCGCCACCGGGCTCGATCGAACCAAAATTGGCCAGGCCATCGTCGAGTTTGACACCGTCGAGCAGGCGCTGCTTTTCTTCCGGACTCAAGGCGCCCAGCACGCGCACGGCGTATTCCCGCTCCAGGCCAAAACGCGGATGCATCAGGTTGTTGGCCAGTTCACCAGAGCTGGTGAACAGCAGCAGGCCCTCGGTGTTCAGGTCCAGGCGGCCCACGGCCTGCCACTTGCCCTGGAACAACTTGGGCAACTTGCGAAACACAGTGGGTCGGTTTTGCGGGTCGTCGTTGGACACCACTTCGCCCGCCGGCTTGTGGTAGGCAATGACTCGGGCCGGCGGTGGCTCGATCCTGAAACGGATCGGCTTGCCATTGACCTTGACGTGGTCGCCGAACTGAACCCGCTGGCCGATGTGCGCCGGCTCGTTGTTGACGGTAATGCGGCCCTCCATGATCAACTGCTCCATCTCCAGCCGCGAGCCCATGCCGGCCTGCGCCAGCACCTTGTGCAGCTTGGGCGATTCCGGCTGCGGCGCCAGCACCCTTTTGGGCGGGGCTGAGACCTGCGTGTCTTCGGCATCGAATTGACCCGAGACGACGTCTTCGAACCGGATCACCGGAGACGCCGGAGATGCTGCCTGTTCATGTTTCATGTTGATTCCTTTGATTCCATGTTCGTCACCGTGATTTCAACCTCGAGGGATGCCGCAGTGTCAGACCAATTCAGTTCAGGGCTGGCCGCCAGTGCCAGGTCCAAGCCCTCCGCGACCGACACCGAGTCGCCCAGCAAGGGCAATTGGTCCAGCGAAGCGAGCCCCAGGTCATCCAGAAATTGCCGCGTGGTGGCCAACAGCGCCGGCCTGCCGACGGTATCGCGATGCCCAATCACCTCGATCCAGCCTCGGTCTTCGAGTTGCTTGACCGTCAGCGAATTCACTGTAACGCCACGAATGTCCTCAATATCACCCCGAGTAACAGGCTGGCGGTAAGCAATGATGGCCAGCGTCTCCAGCGAGGCGCGGGCATAGCGCGGTGGTTTTTCCGGATACAGACGATCCAGGTAGGGCCGCATTTCGGCACGACTCTGAAAGCGCCAGCCGCTGGCCAGTTGCACCAGTTCCACCCCGCGCTGCGACCAGTCCTGCTGAAGTTCGATCAGCAAAAGACGTATGTCGGCCACGCTGTGTGCTTGCCCAAAAAGCAACTGCATGTCGTGCGTCGACATGGGCTGTTGGGCGCACATCAAGGCAGCCTCAAGAATGCACTTGGCATCCAACGTTTTCATGGTGTCGCAGTCGTGAGGTTAACAGTGAAAAGCGATGCCAAAACAGACATCAGAACAAAAGAATGGAAGTGGCGTGGCAAACCGAAAAGCATTCGGTGACGCATCAGTTGCTTGGGGGAACAACAATTTAGAAGCTTGTTTGATTGTACTTGAGCCCCAGCAGGATGAGCGCCTGCACAAAATCATCGGGCAACGCGGCAGAAAAGGCCATCGACTGCCCTGTAACCGGGTGCTCAAAGGCAAGCCGGTAAGCATGCAAGGCTTGCCTGCCAATGCCAAGCGCCATCGAACCGCCATACAGTGCATCGCCGGCCAGCGGGTGCATCAACTTGGCCATGTGTACCCTGATCTGGTGGGTTCTGCCGGTGTGCAGGGTGCACTGCACCAGACAGGCGCGGTCGGCATTGGCGAGCAGGTCAAAGTCGGTTCTGGCCGGTTTTCCCGGGTGCAGTGTCAGATCGACTGCCGCCATGCGCAGGCGGTTGGCCGGATCCCGGCCAATGGCCGCATCAACCGCACAGTGCCCGGCACCCGACCACGCGCCCTGCCCTATGGCCAGGTACTGGCGCTTGACGTCGCGCGCGGCAATGGCCTTGACCAGCGCGTCCATCACGCTGCGGGTACGGGCCACCACCATCAGGCCGCTGGTGTCCTTGTCCAGGCGATGGACAATGCCCGCCCGTGGCAAATCAAAAGCCTTGGCGTCAAAGGCCAGCAGCCCGTTCATCAGAGTGCCCGCCCAGTTGCCGGGTGCCGGATGCACCACCAGACCGGCAGGCTTGTTGAGGACCAGCACATGCGCATCGGCGTAAACCACATCAAGCGCCATGGTTTCGGCCTTGAAGGCCTGGCTTTGCGGTGTTGGCCGTAACTCGATCATGCCATTATCTGAGGCCCTGACCTTGTGGGCGGCCTTGACCTGCACCTGGCCGTTGACGCTGACCCCCCCCAGATCGATCAATTGCTGCAAATAACTGCGGGAAAATTCTGGCACCAGGTCAACCAGGGCCCGGTCCAATCGCATACCATGATGGGCGGCAGTAAAAACCAGCGGGCGTTGCTCGACTTCCGACTCGGCCTGCGCACCGCCTTCCAGCTCGTCCAGGGTGGGGCTGCCCGATATAATCAATGCTGTTTTTTTCAAGAAAGTCTTTCGCTATGTCTCATGCCAAATTATGTGCCGTTTGTGCCTGGATGTTGGCAGGCAGCGTGGTCTTGCTGAGCGCCTGCTCCACCACCACAGTTGACCCAACGGTGGGATGGAGCCCCAACAAAATTTACGCCGAGGCCAAGGACGAAATGAGCAGCGGCGCTTATGACAAGGCCATCCCGCTGCTGGAGAAACTCGAGGGTCGCGCCGCTGGCACGCCGCTGGCACAACAAGCCCAACTCGACAAGGCCTATGCCCATTACAAGGCCGGTGAGCCTGTGCTGGCCGTCGCCACGCTGGACCGTTTCATCAAATTGCATCCGTCGAGCCCGGCGCTCGACTACGCCCTTTACCTCAAGGGCATCGTTAATTTCAACGACGATCTGGGGCTTTTTTCAGGCTTGACCCGCCAGGACCTGGCAGAACGCGATCAAAAAGCCGCCAAGGATTCCTTCGAGTCGTTCAAGGAACTGGTCAGCCGTTTCCCCGATTCACGCTACGCACCAGAGGCGCGCCAGCGCATGAACTACATCGTGAACTCGCTGGCGCAATCCGAGGTCTACGTGGCGCGCTACTACTACGAGCGTGGTGCCTACCTGGCGGCGATCAACCGAGCCCAGACCGCCATTGTTGACTACCAGGGCGTGCCTGCCCTGGAAGAAGCCCTGTTCCTTATGGTCAAGTCTTACGATGCCCTGGGCATGACTGCCTTGCGCGATGACACGCAGCGCGTGCTCGAAAAGAATTACCCGCAGACGCCCTATCTGGTGCAGGGCGGTAAAGCAAAAAACGACCCGTGGTGGAAGATTTGGTAAGCGCATGACCCCGCCCGCCTACCGACTCACGGCCTCGACCGGCATCCACAAAGGCGATCGCGACTACCAGCAAGACCAGGTGCTTTTACTCAGCCACGCCAGAGTCAAGGGCTGTGTGTTGGCCGTATTGGCCGACGGCATGGGTGGGCGCAGCGGCGGACGCAAGGCTTCAGACCAGGTCATGCTCACGGCACGCCAGCTGTTCGAGCGCTACGATCCGGCCACCGACGACCCGCAAGCCACCCTGAAGCAATTGCTCAACGAAGCCCATACGGTCATTAAATTGATCGCCATTTCGTCTGAAGAAGAGCCCCACAGCACCGTCGCCGCGTTTTTGCTGAACCCGGGAGGCGACTGCCATTGGGTCCATGCCGGCGATTCGCGCATCTACTTGTTTCACAACAAGCAATTAATCAAGCGCACACGGGATCATTCCTACGTTCAAATGCTGGTGGACTACGGTGAAATCACCGAGGAAGTCGCCCAAAGCCATCCTAAATCGAATATCTTGATGGGTTGTCTGGGTTCGGCCAACGAATTAACCATGGCGTTTCATCACATCCCAAAGATGTCGGTGGGCGATACCCTGATGGTCTGTAGCGACGGCGTCTGGCACTATTTCACCGATGAAGAACTGGGCAATGTGCTGGAAGCGCTGTCGCCCCGGGAAGCCACGGAGTTTCTGATAGAAAAAGCCAGAACCCGCGCGCATGGTAGCGGCGACAACCTGTCGCTGGCGGTCATCAAGTTCGAAGTCGCAAGCGCTTGAGCTGACACCTGTGGGATCAGGTCAAACAAGTATCGACATCGCGGCGCCCCATGGCCAGGAACTCAGCCGACTGCATCTCCTGCAGGCGTGACACGGTACGCACAAACTCGTTGCTCATCAAGCCCTCGGTGTAGAGTGCTGCGGCGGCAACGTCTGCCGACATGATCAGCTTGACGCGACGGTCGTACAAGACGTCGATAAGCCAGGTAAAGCGTCGCGCCTCGGAGGACATCCGCGGCTGCAGCCGCGGCACGTCGCTGAGCAGCACGGTGTGGAACTGGCTGGCTATTTCAAGGTAATCGTTTTGCGAGCGCGGGCCGCCGCACAGGGTCTTGAAGTCAAACCACACCAAACCGCCGGCCTTGCGCCGCGCATAAATTTTGCGCGACTCAATCTGCAGCACCGGGTCTTCGTCCTGGGATTCGGACAAGCGCTCGAAAGCGTCCAGCATTTTTACCTCTGCCGCCTCCCCCAGTGGCGAGTGATAAAGCTCAAGTTGGGCCAGCGTCTGGCCCCGGTAATCGGTGCCGTTATCAACGTCGATCACGTTCAGCCGCGATTTGAGCAAGGCAATGGCCGGCAAAATGCGGTCGCGATGCAGACCACCTGGGTATAAATCATCGGGCTTGAAGTTGGAGGTGGTGACAAAGCCCACGCCATGCTCGAACAGGGCTGTCAGCAAGCGGTGCAGAATCATCGCGTCGGTGATGTCTGACACATGAAACTCATCAAAGCAGATCAGGCGAAATTTTTCCGCCATGCGTTTGGCGAGCAAATTCAGCGGATTCACCGTACCCTGCATGGCAGCCAGTTCGTGGTGCACCTCGCGCATGAATTCATGAAAATGCAGCCGGGTCTTGCGCTTGAGCGGCACCGCGTTGTAAAAGCAGTCCATCAAAAAGCTCTTGCCGCGGCCAACTCCGCCGTACATGTAAACGCCGCGCGGAATGGGTGGATGGTGGATCAGCTTCTTGAGCGTATTGGAGCGGCGCTCGCGGTAGTGCGACCACTCCCGCGCACAGGTCTCCAGCGCTTGCACAGCGCGCAATTGCGCCGGGTCGGCGCTGTAGCCGCGCGCCAGCAACTCGGCCTGGTAAGTTTTTTTGACTGTCACTTGGCACCAAAAGCAGAAAGATGACCGCCTGAACCTGTTACCCAAGCCCAGGCCGCCATCGTCGTGCCGATTCAGAAGTTCAGGGTACGTTTTTCAACGGCTAGCGCCGCTTCCTTGGTGGACTCGCTCAGCGTTGGGTGGGCGTGGCAAACGCGCGCAATGTCTTCGCTGCTGGCGCGAAACTCCATCGCCACCACGCATTCGGCAATCAACTCGCTGGCCATGGGCCCGACGATGTGCACACCCAGAATCTCGTCGGTGGTGGCATCGGCCAACATCTTCACCATGCCGGTGGTGTCGCCCAAAGCGCGCGCGCGGCCGTTGGCCAGGAACGGGAAAGTACCGGCCTTGTAAGCCACACCGTCGGCCTTGAGCTGCTGCTCGGTGCGGCCGACCCAGGCGATCTCGGGACTGGTGTAAATCACCCAGGGAACGGTATTGAAATTGACATGGCCATGTTGACCAGCGATGCGCTCGGCCACTGCCACGCCCTCTTCCTCAGCCTTGTGCGCCAACATCGGGCCGCGCACCACGTCGCCCACCGCCCAGACGCCGAGCAGGTTGGTCTTGCAGTCGCCGTCAACCACAATCGCACCGCGCTCGTCAAGTTGCAGGCCCACCGCCTCGGCATTCAGGCCGATGGTGTTTGGCACACGGCCAATCGACACAATCAATTTATCGACGTCGAGCGTTTGCGCTTCGCCCTTGACATTGGTCCAGGCCACACTGACGCCTTTCTTGCCAACCTTGACCTCACCGACCTTGACGCCGAGTTCGATTTTCAGACCTTGCTTGACGAACGCCTTGTGCGCTTCCTTGGCAATCTGCTGGTCGACGGCCCCCAGAAAGTCTGGCAAGCCTTCGAGAATGGTCACCTCAGCACCCAAACGGCGCCAAACTGAGCCCATCTCCAGGCCGATCACACCCGAGCCGATCAAACCCAGTTTCTTCGGCACGGCGGTCATGGCCAAAGCGCCATCGTTGGAAAGCACCATGCTTTCATCAAAAGGCGCGCCCGGCAGCGCGCGGGCATTGGAGCCGGTGGCCACAATGATCTGCTGACCGACCAGGGTTTCTTCAGTGGCACCCGCCACCTTGATCTCATAGCCACCCTCGACAGCCTTGGCAAAAGAGGCTCGGCCGTGGAAAAAGCTGACCTTGTTCTTTTTGAACAGGTACAGGATGCCGTCGTTGTTTTGCTTGACCACGGCATCCTTGCGCGCCACCATTTTGGCCGCATCCATGCTCAGACCCTTGACCGTGATGCCATGGTCAGCAAAGTGGTGGCCGGCCTGCTCGAAATGCTCGCTCGACTGCAGCAGCGCCTTGCTTGGAATACAACCCGTGTTGGTGCAGGTACCGCCTGGCGCCGGGCCGCCCTTGGCGTTTTTCCACTCATCGACACAGGCCACGTTTTTGCCCAACTGGGCAGCGCGAATGGCGGCAATATAGCCACCCGGGCCGCCACCGATCACGATCACATCAAATTGCTTGCTCATAGAAAATCCTGATTAAATATCAAACAGCAGACGGGCCGGATCTTCCAGCGCTTCTTTCATGGCCACCAGGCCCAACACGGCTTCACGGCCGTCGATGATGCGGTGGTCGTAGCTCATGGCAAAGTAGTTCATGGGGCGCACCACCACCTGGCCGTTTTCCACCATGGCGCGGTCTTTGGTGGCATGAATGCCCAGAATGGCGCTTTGCGGCGGGTTGATGATCGGGGTGGACATCATCGAGCCAAAGGTGCCGCCATTGCTGACCGAGAACGTGCCGCCGGTCATTTCTTCCATGCCGAGCTTGCCGTCACGCGCCTTGTTGCCGTATTCGGCAATTTTTTTCTCAATATCGGCAAAGCTCATCTGGTCGGCGTTGCGCAAGATCGGCACCACCAAGCCACGCGGCGAACCCACGGCAATGCCGATGTCAAAGTAACCGTGATACACGATATCGTTGCCGTCGACCGAGGCGTTGAGCACCGGGAATTTTTTCAGGGCATGCACTGCCGCCTTGACAAAAAAGCTCATGAAACCGAGCTTGACGCCATGCTCTTTCTCGAAGCGTTCCTGCATGCGCTTGCGCATGTCCATCACCGGCGCCATGTTGATCTCGTTGAACGTGGTCAGGATGGCATTGGTCGATTGCGATTGCAGCAAGCGCTCGGCAACACGGGCGCGCAGACGGCTCATGGGCACGCGCTGTTCCGGGCGGCCAGCCAATTGCTCAGCCAGGCTGCTGGCAGGTGCTGCCACTTGCGCCAGCAACGGAGCCGCCGGTTTGGCAGCGGGCATGACAGGCGCAGCAGCCACCTTGGGTGCGGCCACCGCAGCCAGCACGTCGCCCTTGGTGACGCGACCGTCCTTACCGGTGCCCGCCACAGAACCCGCAGCCAACTGGTTATCAGCCATCAGCTTGGCAGCCGCAGGCATGGCCACGCCCGCCATCGACGCGCTGGCGGGAGCAGCAGGCGCCGCCGCAACAGCAGCAGGCGCCGCAGCCGCGGCCATCGCCGTCACCACAGGTGCCACTGGCGCCGCCGTGGCGCCAGCAACGGCTTCGGTGTCGATGCGGGCAATCAGCTGCTCGGCAGCGACGGTGCTGCCATCGGGCTCGACGATTTCAATGATCACGCCCGCTGAGGGTGCGGGCACTTCCAGCACCACCTTGTCGGTTTCAACGTCGATCAGGATTTCATCCACAGCGACGGCGTCGCCTACTTTTTTCTTCCACTGCAACAAGGTGGCTTCGGCCACGGATTCAGACAGTTGCGGGACTTTGACTTCTACGATTGCCATAACAATTCTTTCAAAAATGATCTTGAGGGTTTGCAAGGCGGGCGAAGTGCCCGCCACAAACAGTTTTAAGTGGGGAGGCTCGTCCTTACTTCGTCAGGACATAGCCTTTGAGCTTGCCAAACGCGCCTTCAACCAGCGCTTTTTGCTGCTCCTGGTGCAAATGCGAATAGCCCACAGCGGGGGATGCTGCTGCTGCCCGACCGGAATAACCCAGCTTTTGCCCCTCAAGCATGTTCTCGTGAATGTAGTGCTGCACAAAAAACCAGGCGCCCTGGTTTTGTGGCTCGTCCTGCGTCCACACCACCTCACTGGCATTGGGGTACTTTTTGAGCTCGGTGGCAAAAGCCTTGTGCGGAAACGGGTAGAGCTGTTCCACGCGGAGGATGGCCACGTCCACAGAACCCATTTCCTCACGCTTCTTGGCCAGGTCGTAATACACCTTGCCGGAACAAGCCACGACGCGCTTGACCTTGTCACCCTTGAGCACTTTCTGATCCGGAATGATGGTCTGAAAGCTGCCTTTGGTGAATTCAGCCAACGGCGACGCGGCGTCCTTGTGGCGCAGCAACGACTTGGGCGTGAAGATCACCAGCGGCTTTCGCAAGTTACGCACCATCTGGCGGCGCAGCACATGGAAAATTTGGCTGGCGGTGGTCGGCTGCACCAATTGCATGTTGGTGTCTGCCGCCAACTGCATGAAACGCTCAATACGCGCCGAGGAGTGCTCCGGGCCCTGGCCCTCGTAGCCATGCGGCAGCATCATGGCCAAGCCGTTGACTCGGCCCCACTTCACTTCGCCAGAAGCAATGAACTGGTCGATAACCACCTGGGCGCCATTGGCAAAGTCGCCAAACTGGGCTTCCCAGATCACCAACGTGTTGGGATCGTTGGAGGCGTAGCCGTACTCAAATCCCAGCACCGCTTCCTCTGACAGGATGGAGTCGATGACAACAAACGGCGCCTGGTTTTCGGCCACGTTTTGCAGTGGCACGTAAGTACCGACATCCCATTTTTCGCGGCTTTGGTCGTGAATCACCGCGTGGCGGTGGGTAAAGGTGCCACGGCCGCAGTCTTCACCCGACAGGCGCACCGGGTAACCACTGGCCACCAGCGAGGCAAATGCCATGTGCTCGCCCATGCCCCAATCCACCGGGATGTCGCCACGCCCCATGGCGGCACGGTCGTCGTACACCTTTTTCACCAGCGGATGCGGATGCACACTCGGTGGAATGGTGGTGATTTTTTCTGCCAGGCGCTTCCACTCGGCCATCGGAACGGCGGTGTCGCCAGCGTCGGTCCACTTTTTACCCAGAAACGGGGTCCAGTCCACTGCGTACTTGCTCTTGAAGTTGGTCAACACCGGGTCAATCGTGTGCTTGCCGGCATCCATCGCAGCACGGAAGGCCTTGAACATGTCGTCGCCGAGCGTGTCGCCCAGGCCTTGCGCTGCCAACTTGTCAGCGTACAGCTTGCGGGTACCGGGGTGGCTTGCGATTTTCTTGTACATCAGCGGCTGCGTTAGTGCTGGTGTGTCCTGCTCGTTGTGGCCGAGCTTGCGGAAACAAATGATGTCGAGCACCACGTCCTTGTGGAATTCCATGCGGAAGTCGAGCACCCATTGCATGGCCAACACCACGGCTTCGGGGTCGTCCCCGTTAACGTGAATCACCGGCGCTTCAACGCCTTTGACAATGTCGGTGCAATACAGCGTGGAGCGCATGTCGCGCGGATCAGACGTGGTGAAGCCAATCTGGTTGTTGATGATGATGTGGACTGTGCCCGCAGTACTGTAGCCGCGCGTTTGCGCCAGCGCCAGGGTTTCCTGATTCACGCCCTGGCCGGCAAAAGCGGCATCGCCATGCACCAGCACCGGCAGCACCTGGCGGCCGGTTGGGTCGGCGCGGCGGTCCATGCGCGCGCGCACCGAACCTTCGACCACCGGGTTGACAATTTCGAGGTGCGACGGATTGAACGCCAGGCTCAGGTGCACCGGACCGCCCGGGCTGGTCACGTCCGAGCTGAAGCCTTGGTGGTACTTGACGTCGCCCGAGGGCAGTTCCTCAGGGGCGGAATGGTCGAACTCGGCAAACAGGTCGGCGGGCATTTTGCCCAGCGTGTTGACCAGCACATTGAGGCGGCCACGGTGCGCCATGCCGATCACAATTTCCTGTACGCCTTGGGCGCCAGCCTGCTGAATCAGCGTATCCATGGCGGCAATGAAACTCTCGCCGCCTTCCAGAGAGAAGCGTTTCTGACCCACATACTTGGTGTGCAGAAAGCGCTCCAGACCCTCAGCGGCGGTGAGGCGGTCGAGAATGTGTTTTTTCTCTTCGACATTGAAGTTGGGCTTGCTGCGCACGCTCTCGAGCTTTTGCTGCCACCAGCGTTTTTGCGTTTGATCGGTCAGGTACATGTATTCGGCACCGATGGAGCCGCAATAGGTTTCACGCAGCGCATTGAGCAAATCGCGCAACGCCATCACTTCCTTGCCGAAGAAAGTATTGCTGGTGTTGTAAACGGTTTCCAGGTCAGCATCGGAAAAACCGTAGAACGAGGGCTCAAGCTCGGGAATCGGTTGGCGCTCGGTGCGCTTGAGCGGATCCAGATCAGCCCAGTTGGAGCCGACGTTGCGGTGCGCAGCGATCAGTTGCTGGACGAAAACGCGCTTGCGGCCCAGGTCGGAGTCGGCACCGGCGGCCACCACCACTTTGGTGCCGCCCTGTTTGGCGCGCTCGGCAAACGCATTGATGACGGGTTGGTGCGGCACATCCCTGGCGTTGGACCCATCGACGGCTGGCACGTGCTGTAGAGCATCGAAATACTCGCGCCAGGAATCTGGCACGCTACCGGGGTTTTCGAGGTAGTTTTCGTACATCTCCTCGACGTACGGCGCGTTGCCGCCAAAGAGGTAGGTGTTTGCCTGGTAGGCTTGGTAAACCGTGTTGGTCTCACTCATGTTTCGCTGACTTTCATTTCCCTTGGGGAAACTTTGGCTGGTTAAAGCTCGTGGTTGATTAACCTCCCGCGTCACGGCTTGACCGTTTGGCGGATGCGACAGTGGCGTTGGAAGGGCCTAATGCAAGAAAAGAATTGTGCCACCGAAAAGCAGCACAATCCTTACAGACTTAGATTGACCTTGATCAGGAATTGATCAAATCCTTGATCTGCTGCAAGGCAGCGGGATCGTCCATGGTGGTCAGGTCGCCAGGGTCACGACCTTCACACACTGCCGTGATGGCGCGGCGCAGACACTTGCCGCTGCGGGTCTTGGGCAGCACGGTGACAAAGCGCACGCGGGCTGGCCGTGCCACGGCACCCAGGTCTTTATCGACGATTTTCATGATTTCGCCCTCCATCTTGAGCGCGCTGGCCTCGTCGGCGATCAGGCTGGCGTCCTTGACCACAGCGAACGCCATGGCGACCTGGCCCTTGAGCTGGTCGGCCACACCCACCACTGCAACCTCGGCCACATTTGGATGGGCTGAGATGCTTTCTTCGATTTCGCGGGTGCCCAGGCGGTGGCCGGCTACGTTGATCACGTCATCGGTGCGGCCCAAAATGAAGTAGTAGCCCTCTTCATCGCGAATGCCCCAGTCGAAGGTGCTGTAAATCATGCGCCCGGGAATCGTTGTCCAGTAGGTGCTGACAAAGCGCGCATCGTCGCCCCACACCGTTTGCAGGCAACCGGGCGGCAGCGGGCCTTCGATGGCGACCACGCCCTTCTGGTTGGCGCCCTTGAGCTCTTCACCAGTGGTTTCATCGAGCAACTTGACATCGTAGCCATACACCGCCTTACCGGGCGAGCCGAACTTGGTCGGCGAATCGTCCACACCCTTGCAAATGCTCAGGATCGGCCAGCCCGTTTCGGTCTGCCAGTAGTTGTCGACAATCGGTCGGCCCAGGCCCTCGCTGATCCACTGCGCGGTGGGCTGGTCGAGCGGCTCACCCGCCAGGAACAAGGCTTTGAGCGTTGACAGGTCATATTTTTTAAGCAAGGCCGGGTCCTGCTTTTTCAGCACGCGAATGGCGGTGGGGGCGCTGAACATCACCGTGACCTTGTACTTTTCAATCAGGCTCCACCAGATGCCGCCATCAGGACGCGTCGGCAGACCTTCGTACATGATGGTGGCCATGCCGGCAATCAGCGGCCCGTAAATGATATAGCTGTGGCCCACAACCCAGCCAATGTCGCTGGTCGAAAAATAGGTTTCGCCCGCTTCGCCGCAGTAAATGTGTTTCATGCTGGCGGCCAGCGCCACGGCATAACCACCGGTGTCGCGTTGCACGCCCTTGGGCTTGCCGGTCGTGCCGCTGGTGTAAAGCGTGTAACTGGGGTGAGTGGCATCGACCCACTCGCACTCCACCACGGTGTTCATGTTTTGTTCGCGCAGGTCGGCCCACAGCTTGTCACGCCCCGCAACCATGGCCATCGGCACCAGGCCGCGATCAACCAACAGCACCGATTCGGGTTTGTAGCTCGACAGGCTGATGGCCTCGTCGAGCAGCGGTTTGTAAGCCACCGGCTTGCCGCCACGGGAACCCGCATCGGCACTGATGATGACCTTGGGCGCGGCGTCTTCAATGCGCGTGGCCAGCGAGCCGGAGGCAAAACCGCCAAACACCACCGAGTGGATGGCGCCAATGCGTGTGCAGGCCAGCATGGCGAACGCTGCTTCAGCGATCATGGGCATGTAGATCAGAACCCGGTCGCCCTTGGTCACGCCCAAACCCTTAAGGATGGCGGCCATCCGCTGCACTTCAGCGTGCAGTTCCCGGAACGAATAGACCCTTTCCTGATTGGTCTCGGTCGAGACAAAAATCAGCGCAGCCTGGTCGGCACGGTCTTTCAGGTGACGGTCCACCGCGTTGTGGCACAAGTTGGTCACGCCACCGGCAAACCACCTGGCAAACGGCGGGTTGCTGTAATCGCAGATATGGGTGGGTTGGACTTTCCAGTCAACCAATTGGGCTTGTTCACCCCAGAAAGCATCGCGGTCTGTGATTGAGCGTTGGTGGAATTCGGCGTAATTGGTCATGGGCTGTCTCCGTTGGTTATGTAAAACTGAATTCATAATTATGGGCGCTGAGCTTGCACGACCCTGACTGCTGTTGTTCCTGGGCAATGGCCGTGAATAGCGCCTCAGATATCCAGCGAGGCAATACATTGTTGATCAGCCCGAAAACCCTATTTTTTCCCGAGAAATGCCAACACGCCCTGCCCTGCGCTAAAACCGCTGGCCAGGCAGGCAGTTAACAAATAGCCACCCGTGGGCGCTTCCCAGTCGAGCATTTCCCCGGCACAAAAGACACCAGGCAAAGACTCAAGCATAAGTTGCGTCGTCATGGCCTCAAACAGCACGCCGCCGGCGCTGCTGATGGCTTCGTCGATCGGGCGCACGGCCGACAGGGTGATGGGCAAAGCCTTGATCGCGTGAGCCAACGCGACCGGGTCGGCCAATTGCGCCTTGCTCAACACCTCATGCAGGATAGCCGCTTTGATACCGTCGATGTGCAGGCGGCTCTTGAGGTGGCTCGACAGCGAACGCGAGCCGCGCGGATGCAGCACCTCGGCCAACACCCGCTGATAAGACAAATCAGGCCGCAAATCCAGCTGAAATGTGGCGCTGCCAAGTGCCAGAATGTCATCGCGCAACCATCGCGATGCTGCGTAAATCAAACTGCCCTCGACCCCGGTGGCCGTGGCCACAAATTCCCCTTTGCGGGCAAACGTGTGACCCTGTGCGCTGGTGTAGGTGACCGCCACCGATTTGAACGGTTGTCCGGCAAAACGACTGGAAAAATAATCGCTCCAGCCGCGCTGCACATCAAAGCCGCAGTTGGACGGCAGCAAGGGCGCTACCGCCACGCCACGGGCCTGCAACCACGGCACCCAGGCACCGTTGGAGCCAAGCCGCGCCCAGCTGCCGCCGCCCAGGGCCAGCACCACGGCGTCGGCCTGCACCGACATCGGGCCCTGCGGGGTATCGAAGTCGAGCCAGGTGTTGCGTGTCCCATCAGCAGGCTCTTGCGCTTGCGCGCTGGGTTGATGCCAGCCAACCCAGCGGTGCCGCATCATGAATTCGACGGGGCAGCCTTTTTTGGGATGTCGCAAGCGCCCCAGCCAAGCCCGCAGCAGCGGCGCTGCCTTCATATCCACGGGAAACACTCGCCCAGAACTGCCCACAAACGTGTCTATACCCAGCGAGGTCGCCCAGGCGCGCACACTGGCAGCATCAAAGGCACCGAACAATACCTCGATCTGCTGGCGGCGCTGGCCGTAGCGCGAAGCGAACACATCGGCAGGCTCGGAATGCGTTAAATTCAGGCCGCCCTTGCCCGCCAGCAAGAATTTTCGACCAATGCTGGGCATGGCGTCGAACACTTGCACCGCAACACCGGCGCCTGATAAAACCTCGGCGGCCATCAAACCTGCCGGGCCGGCACCAAGGACCACCACGTTCTTCGTCTTGTTATCTGAGTTTTTTGAGTGCACTGTTTTGGTTTCTGTCACAATTTCTACACTGTATTCTTTTTAAACCCACTTTTTTAGGAAATAACCATGGCCAGTGAACTGATCAAACATGTGTCCGATGCGTCGTTCGAAGGCGATGTGCTGAAAGCCGATGTACCGGTGTTGGTAGATTACTGGGCCGAATGGTGCGGTCCATGCAAAATGATTGCCCCGATTCTGGACGAAGTGTCGGCCGCCTATGAAGGCAAATTGCAGATCGCCAAAATGAATGTCGATGAAAACCGCGACATCCCAGCCAAGTTTGGTATTCGTGGCATTCCCACGCTGATGATTTTCAAAAGCGGGCAATTGGCTGCCACCAAAGTAGGCGCCATGAGCAAGGCACAACTCACCGCTTTCATCGACCAGCAATTGGCCTGAGCCGATTTTTGCAGGTGCCGCGCATCTGCCCCGAGTCCGGCCGTCCGCGCCGGGTTTTTTTCCTGTCATAATTCACGCCACTCGCTTTCCCCTACCAAGGGACAAGCTCGAGACACGGGCGCAAAACCGATGCGACTTGAATCCTCACAAGTCCCAAGCGTCAAAACATTTCCTTGCTGGCAAATTCCAAACACTCACCGAGCTAACCCATGCATTTAAACGAACTCAAGGCACTGCACGTGTCAGAAGTCCTCAAACAAGCCGAAGATCTCGAGATCGAAAACACGGGCCGCATGCGCAAGCAGGAGCTGATGTTTGCCATCATCAAGAAGCGCGCACGCGCCGGCGAGCAGATTTTTGCCGATGGTGTGCTTGAAATTTTGCCCGACGGCTTCGGCTTTTTGCGCAGCCCCGACACCAGCTACACCGCCAGTACTGACGACATTTACATCAGCCCGAGCCAGGTGCGCCGCTTCAACCTCCACACCGGTGACATGATCGAAGGGGAAGTGCGTACCCCAAAGGACGGCGAGCGCTACTTTGCCTTGAACAAGTTGGAAAAAGTCAACGGTGGTGGCCCGGAGGACAACAAGCACAAGGTGATGTTCGAGAACCTGACGCCACTTTTCCCCAACGTGCAGATGCGCCTGGAGCGCGACATCAAGGGTGAAGAAAATATTACCGGGCGCGTCATCGACATCATTGCACCCATTGGCAAAGGCCAACGCGCGCTGCTGGTTGCGCCGCCCAAGAGCGGCAAGACGGTGATGATGCAGCACATCGCCCACGCCATTTCGGCCAACTACCCTGACAGCCACATGATGGTGCTGCTGGTTGACGAGCGGCCCGAAGAAGTGACCGAAATGCAGCGCACCGTCAAGGGCGAGGTGATTGCCTCCACCTTTGATGAACCAGCAGCGCGCCACGTGCACGTGGCCGAGATGGTGATCGAACGCGCCAAGCGTCTCGTCGAACTGAAAAAAGACGTGGTGATTTTGCTGGACTCGATCACCCGCCTGGCGCGCGCCTACAACAACGTGGTGCCGTCCTCCGGCAAAGTGTTGACCGGTGGTGTTGACTCTAATGCACTACAGCGCCCTAAACGCTTTTTGGGCGCCGCGCGCAACGTGGAAGAAGGCGGTTCGCTGACCATCATCGCCACTGCTTTGGTGGACACCGGCAGCCGTATGGACGAAGTGATTTTTGAAGAATTCAAGGGCACGGGTAACTCGGAAATTCACCTGGACAGGCGCTTGTACGAAAAGCGTGTTTTCCCGTCCATTCAACTCAACCGCAGCGGCACGCGCCGAGAAGAACTGCTGTTGCAGCCCGAAATCCTGCAAAAAACGCGCATCCTGCGCCAATTTTTGTACAACATGGATGAGGTCGAGTCAATGGAAATGGTGCTCAAGCAAATGCGCGCCACCAAAAACAACAGCGAATTTTTCGACATGATGCGCCGCGGCGGCTAAGCCGGCCACGTGCTTCGACTGAACTATAATCTGCGCTTTTCGCGACAAGTACGAGCAGCTTTGAATTGCACAATGGGTTTGCGCAAGGGCTGTCGCGGCTAACGCATCTGATGGAGAAGACATGAAAGAAGGCATTCACCCCAATTACCGCGAGATTTGTTTCCTGGACTCGTCCAATGGTTTCAAATTCGTGACCCGTTCTTGCGCCAACGCCAAGGACAAGATCACGATGGAGGATGGTCGCGAACTGCCACTCTTCAAGCTCGATACCTCCAGCGAGTCGCACCCCTTCTACACCGGTACGCAAAAATCGGTGGACAACATGGGCGGCCGCGTGGAGCGCTTCCGCAACCGCTTCGGTAAGACTGCAGCCAAGTAAGCCACTAAGAGCGCTTTGCTTAAGGCAGCCGGGTCACGCCGTGCTGCCTTTTTCTTTGTACTGACCCAAGCGCTCACCAAGCCACACGCACCGTGAACCAGCCCACCCCCGCCATCGTTGCGCAAGCTGCCGTCAAGCGCTTGCCGCGCCTGGCGCTGCTGCTGTTTTGCCTGGCTTACCTGTTGCCCGGTTTTCTGGGGCGTGTTCCCTGGAAATACAACGACATCGCCACCTTCGGCTACATGGCAGAGCTGGCCCGCGGCACCTCTGACTGGTGGCAGCCCACGCTGGGGGGCTTGAGGCCCGACGTCGATGCCTTGCTGCCCTACTGGCTGGGCGCCTGGGCCATGCAGTTGGCGCCCGGCTGGCTGCCCTCTGATCTGGTCGCGCGCTTGCCCTTCATGGCGTTGCTGGCGCTGACCTTGATGGCAACCTGGTACGGCACCTACTACCTGGCACGCAGCCCGAAAGCCCAGCCGGTGGCCTTTGCCTTTGGCGGTGAAGCACAGCCAACGGACTACGCACGCGCCATCGCCGACGGTGCTTTGCTGGCTTTCATTGCCTGCCTGGGGCTGGCACAACTGGCCCATGAAACCACGCCGGCATTAGCGCAACTTTGCTTCACCGCCCTGCTGTTTTACGCCACCGCGGCCCTGCCCTATCGCCAATGGACGCCGGGCATCAGCGCCACTGTGGCACTGGTGGGGCTCACGCTGTCAGGCGCGGCGTTCATGGCCTTGGCGCTCGGACTCGGCAGCGCGTCGTTGTACCTGCTGGCAACTCCGTCAGACAGGTCGGGCGCCACCAGCAATCAAATCAGGGCGCTGGGACTGGTGGCATTGTGCTTGGCTTGTGCAGGCCTGGCCACGGTGCTGAACTTATGGCATTGGCGCATAGAACTGCCCCAAGCCAGGCTGTCGCAGTGGCAAAGCCTGGGCCAGCTTTTTCTGTGGTTTACCTGGCCTGCCTGGCCGCTGGCCCTCTGGACGCTGTGGCGCTGGCGCCGACAACTCGTCAGCGCGCGCTTTACCGGACTGCACCTTTGGTTGCCTGTTTGCTTCGTTGCCATTGCCAGCGCGGCGACATTAACCACCAGCGCAGCCGATCGCTCGCTGCTGCTGGCGCTGCCCGCGCTGGCTGCACTGGCCGCCTTTGCCCTGCCCACGCTGAGCCGCAGCGTGGGTGCACTGATCGACTGGTTTACCCTGATCTTCTTCACTGGCTGGGCGCTGGTCATCTGGGTGGTCTGGATTGCCATGCAGACCGGCGTGCCGGCACAACCGGCCGCCAATGTGGCGCGGTTGGCACCGGGCTTTGTACCGAGCTTTTCATTCACGCCGTTTGCCATCGCGGTCTGCGCCACGCTGGTATGGATCTGGCTGGTCAAATGGCGAGTTGGCAGACATCCGAAAGCAATCTGGAAAAGCATGGTGCTGCCTGCAGGCGGCGTCGCGCTAAACTGGCTGCTGCTGATGACCTTGAGTTTGCCCTTACTCGACTTTGCCAGAAGCTACGCGCCCATGGTCAAGCTGGTCACTTCGGCGATGCCACCGTCACCCGGCTGCGTGGCCATGCTGGGCCTGCGCAAAAGCCAGATCGCGGCGTTTCAATTTCATGGAGCGCTGGAACTGCAAGCGCTTGACGCCACAAGTGAATGCCAATGGTTGATCGCCGACATTGGCGCAGCCAGCCGGCACGCTGACATCAAGCAGGGATCGAGCTGGCAATTGCGGCGTTCGCTGGGGCATCCGGCAGAACGGAAAGACTCCCTGCACTTGTATCAGCGCCAACCGGTGCAGCAGCCGGCACCACCCTTGAAGCCGGAAAAATCAGGCTAAACAAAGAGCCCTTGCCAACGGTGCTGTCAATTGACAGGACGGCCCCATGGCGTTGCGCCACATGCTTGACGATGGCCAGGCCCAGGCCAGTGCCGCCGGTTTCGCGCGAGCGGCTGCGATCCACGCGGTAAAAACGCTCGGTCAGGCGCCCCAGGTGTTCCGCAGCAATGCCCGGCCCGGTATCGGCCACCGAGAAGACCAGGCAGCCGTCAGCCCGAAGCCGCACGCTCACGCTGATACGTCCTCCCACTGGCGTGTAGCGCACCGCGTTGCTGACCAAGTTGCCCATGGCGCTGAGGAGTTCATTGGCCGAGCCGGCCAAATTGCCATCAAAAGTACAGTCAAACACAAACTGGTGATCGGCCTCACCCACTGCCCCTATCACCTGCGACAAAGCTTGGGCATCCGCCTCAAGATGGCGCATCAGGGTCGGCAAAGCAACGCGAGCGTCCAGCCCCGGCGGGGCGCTGCCTTCAAGCCTTGAGAGCGTGAGCAAATCGCTGACCAGGGTTTGCATCCGGTCGGCCTGCTGCGCCATCAGCGCCAGATACTGCTGCCGCTCCCCCTCTTTCAGATGGAGCGTTTGCAGGGTCTCCACAAAACCCGCCAAAACCGTCAGGGGTGTGCGAATTTCGTGGGATACATTGGCTACAAAATCGCGCCGCATGGCCTCGGCCTGCTCCACCGCCGTGATGTCACGCGACAGCAGCAACTTACGCCCATCGCCATAGCGATGCAGTTGCACCGACAGCGTGACCGGCCGTGAGGACGTACTGTTGCGCCCCGGCATGGTTAGGCTGGTCTCAAAATTACGCGCCGCAAGATAGCCGACAAAACCCGGATCGCGCACCAGGTTGCCAATGGTCTGCATCACGTCGCGCTGTGAATCGAGACCGAAATGCGCGGCGGCGGTCTGGTTGCACCACTCGATGTGGGCCTCGCCATCAAGCAGCATGACACCGTTGGGCGAGGCCTGCATGGCAGACAGGAAATCCTTCAGCCGCGCCTGGCTCTCTTGGGTTTGGCGCTCGCGCTCGCGCAGCATGCGCCGCACACGCTCGGTGAATTCTTCCCAAACACCAGATTTTGGGCCGCCACCAGCGGCACTGTCCAGGCGCAACCAGTTTAAAAACTGGTCAGCACGAGCGCTGTCTTGCACCATCCAGAGAGAAGCCGCAAGCACCAGGCCGATCATGACGGCATGGCTCTCGGGCCAATACACCTCAAACCACAGACCCAGCAACGCCCCTGCCGTCAGATAGCCTGAAAAAAGAATGAACCGACCAAGCATCCAGGCGCCTGATTCAAGCCGGTTTTGGCAGCACAGCCTGCGCTGTTAACCGATAGCCAGCGCCGCGCACGGTTTCCACCATCTGACCGGCCTCACCCAGCGCCTCGCGCAGGCGCTTGACGTGTACGTCGACCGTTCGCTCTTCGATGAAAACGTGGTCGCCCCAGACCTTATCGAGCAACTGAGAACGGCTGTGAACGCGTTCGGCGTGGCTCATCAGGTAATGCAAGAGCTTGAATTCTGTGGGCCCGAGCTTAACCGGCTGCCCATGGTAGGTAACGCGGTAGGTAGCCGCATCAAGACTCAACTCACCAAGCTTCACCACGCCCGTATCACGCTCGGGCGCGCGGCGGCGCAGCACGGCACGCATGCGCGCCAGCAGCTCCTTGGTGGAAAACGGTTTGGCAATGTAATCGTCGGCACCGGCATCAAGCCCCGCCACCCGGTCCACCTCGTCGCCGCGCGCAGTCAGCATGATGATGGGAACCGCTTTGGTGCGGGGGTGCGCACGCCAGCGTTTGGCCAATGCCAACCCGCTTTCGCCGGGCAGCATCCAGTCCAGCAAAATCACATCGGGCAGCGAGTTATCAAGTTCCGCCTGTGCCGTGGTGCTGTCCATGGCCCAGATCGGCCGAAAGCCGTTGTGGCGCAGATTGACCGAAATCAGCTCAGCAATGGCGGGTTCATCTTCAACGACCAACACACCAGGCAAGCGCCTCATTTCACCACCGACTCGATTTCAGCCATCGGTGTGTGGCGAATGTCAGCCCCTTTAACGATGTAGATGATCAGCTCTGCAATGTTCTTGGCATGGTCGCCGATGCGCTCGATGGCCTTGGCCAGGAACAGCAAGTCCAGGCTTGGCGAAATCATGCGCGGGTCTTCCATCATGTAGGTGACCAGTTTGCGCACAAAGCCATCGAACTCCTTGTCGATCAGGTCGTCTTCCTTGAGAATGGCCAGCGCTGCTTCGGTATCGAGCCGGGCAAAGGCGTCCAGCGCTTTGCGCAGCAGGGCGGAGGCCATGTCAGACGCCACACGCAACTCCAGCGACGGCAGCGAGCGCGGCGAGCCGCTCTGGATAATAGAGCGCACCATGCGGGCGATTTTTGCGGCTTCATCGCCCACCCGCTCAAGGTTGGCGGTGGTCTTGGAGATGGCAATCAGCAGGCGCAAATCGCGCGCTGTCGGCTGGCGCCTGGCAATGATGCTGGAAAGATCGCGGTCAATCTCGATCTCCATGGCGTTAACCCGAGTCTCGGTCTCTGTGACCTGGTCGGCCACCTCGACGCTGAACTGCGACAGCGCAAAAATTGCCTGTCGAATCTGCGACTCGACCAGACCACCCAGCTCCATGACTCGGGTGGAAACAGCGCCGAGTTCGCTGTCGAATTGACTTGATAGATGTTTTTCACTCATGGCAATATCCTTGTTGTTTAACCAAAACGGCCTGTAATGTAATCTTCGGTCTCGGTTCGGGTGGGTTTTAGAAAGAGCTGTTCAGTCGGTCCGTATTCGATCATGTCGCCCAAATACATATAAGCGGTGTAATCTGATACGCGAGCCGCTTGTTGCATGTTGTGCGTCACGATCACAATGGTAAAACGGCTCTTGAGTTCGTGCAGCAGTTCTTCAACTTTGGCCGTTGAGATGGGATCGAGGGCCGAGCAAGGCTCGTCGAGCAGGAGTACATCGGGCTCGAGCGCAATGGCACGAGCGATCACCAGTCGCTGCTGTTGCCCTCCGGACAGGCTCAACCCGTTGGTCTCGAGACGGTCCTTCACTTCTTCCCACAAAGCAGCGCCTTTGAGAGACTTCTCCACCGCCTCGTCCAGTTGATCCTTGTTCTTGACGCCCAGCAGTCGCAAG
The DNA here is from genome assembly GCA_002789915.1 of Comamonadaceae bacterium CG_4_9_14_3_um_filter_60_33. Classification (GTDB taxonomy): domain Bacteria; phylum Pseudomonadota; class Gammaproteobacteria; order Burkholderiales; family Burkholderiaceae_C; genus Rhodoferax. The sequence goes on from PFUD01000023.1 coordinate 36,187, forward strand.
CCATAGGCCACATTTTCGTAGATGGACTTTGGGAACGGATTGGGCTTCTGGAACACCATCCCCACACGACGCCGAAGTTGTGCAACGTTGACATTGCGGTCATAGATGTTGCGGCCTTCGTGCATGATCTTGCCCTCAATCCGGCAGCTGTCCACCAGATCGTTCATACGGTTGAAACAACGCAGCAGTGTGGATTTGCCGCAACCGCTGGGACCAATGAAAGCCACCACCTTGCCCGTGGGGATATTCATGGTGATGTTTTGCAGCGCTTGCTTGTCACCATAGAAGAGATTGAGGTTCTTGACCTCAATGCAATTTTCCTGCTCGGATAGAGGCCCAGCAGCGACGAAAGCGGCATCGCGTTGCGGCATGGTTGGCCGGGGCGCTTGTACAGGAGAGTTGATGGCGGTCATATCGGTCATGGCAGTAGAAGTTAAGTTTTCAAATGGCGCAGCTGAGGCTGAGTTTTTCTGGGTGAAGCTCACACAGATTCCAGGCCGCGGAAGTTCTCGCGAAGGCGGTTGCGTAGTCGAATAGCGAAGATGTTAAGCACCACAATAACAATCACCAGCAGCAGGGCCGTGGCGTACACCAGCGGTCGAGCGGCTTCGACGTTGGGGCTCTGGAACCCGACGTCGTAAATATGGAAGCCAAGGTGCATGAACTTACGCTCCAAATGCAAGAACGGAAAATAGCCGTCCATCGGCAAAGCCGGCGCGAGCTTGACGACACCCACCAGCATCAGTGGAGCCACCTCGCCGGCGGCGCGTGCCACTGCCAAAATCAGCCCGGTCATCATGGCGGGGCTGGCCATGGGGAGCACGGTGCGCCACAGCGTTTCAGCCTTGGTCGCGCCCAACGCCAGGCTGCCTTCGCGCACCGAACGCGGCACCCGTGAAAGCCCTTCTTCAGTAGAAACAATCACCACCGGCAGGGTCAGGATCGCCAACGTCAGAGAAGCCCACAAGATACCGGGGCTGCCAAACGTCGGCGCTGGCAAAGCCTCGGCAAAAAACAACTGGTCGATGTTGCCACCCAGAAAGTACACAAAAAAGCCCAAGCCGAAAACACCGTACACAATAGAAGGCACACCGGCGAGGTTATTCACCGAGATGCGGATGATGCGAATCAGCGGACCTTGCTTGGCATACTCGCGCATGTAAATCGCCGCCATGATGCCAAAGGGCGTGACGATCACGGACATCATCAGCACCATCAGCACAGTGCCAAAAATCGCTGGAAAGATACCACCTTCGGTGTTGGCTTCGCGCGGGTCCTCCACCAGGAACTCGGTCAACTTCTTGACGTAGTGGCCCATTTTCTGGAACAGTGTCATGGTGTTGGGCTGATAGAGGTCGGCCACCATAGCCAGCTTAAGCTCCTTGGTCTGCCCATCCTGAATTTCGGCTACCAAGGTGTCGCGCCCAATGGCGCTGCGCAGCTTTTGAAGCGTTTCCTGCAATACCAGGAATTCAGCGTCAAGCCCTACACGGCGTTTGGCCAGATCGGCTTTGATCGCGTCGGTCAGTCCGCTCCCAAGCTCGGCGCGCCGCTGCTCAAGGCGCAATTGTTCAAGGCGATAATTAATGTCGCCGATGTCGTTCTTCTCAATTTTGTAGATCTGGTCAAACAGATCAGTGGCTCTGTTAAAGCGCTTTTGTAGTTCGGGCCAGGCGGCATCCCCCTCTGCCACGACTTGATCACTCTCTTTGACTGCCTTAAGATGACCATAAAAATTACCCCACTCGCGACGCTCGATCACAACCACATCTTTGGGGTAAGTCAACTCACCCAACAAAGGCTCAGGGAACCAGCGAAAGTCCACGCCTGTCACATCGCGGTTACCCAACTTGACCAGCATGCGGTTGACGAACAGGCTGGATGACTTAATATCAAAACCAGACGCCACCAGGCGACGCACTGATACTTCTTCAGTCTCGCGAATCTCGCCGATCAGGCGAGATGAGGAGCCATCGCGTTCCTGAAATGTCGTTTCAATCACCATCTTGGGCCAGAAGTGGACTAGGCCGCGCGCAGCGATGAGCGACAGAACGCCCACCACCATCAAAACGGACAGTGCGACGGCACCACCTGTTAACCAGACCCAGGGCGCCCCGGATTTAAACCAGTCTTTCATGGGAACTCCTTTAAATAGTGCTGTATTTCTCGCGCAAGCGCTGACGCACCAGCTCGGCGGCGGTATTGACCACGAAAGTGAAGCCAAAAAGCACCAGCGCTGACAGGAAAAGTAAACGGTAGTGCGTTTCTCCAACACCGGCTTCTGGCATTTCAACTCCGATGTTGGCCGACAGCGTGCGGAAGCCGCTGAACAGGCTGAAGTCCATCACGGCCGTGTTGCCCGTGGCCATCAGCACAATCATGGTTTCGCCCACGGCGCGCCCCAGGCCAATCATGACGGCCGAGAAAATGCCCGGGCTTGCGGTCAGCAGCACCACGCCCACCAGCGTCTGCCACGGCGTGGCTCCCAAGGCGAGCGAACCAGAGGTCAAGTGCTTGGGCACCGAAAAAACTGCGTCTTCAGCAATCGAAAAGATGGTCGGCGTCACGGCAAAGCCCATGGCGATACCCACCACCAAAGAGTTGCGCTGGTCGTAACCGATGCCCATCGTGTTGCTCAGCCAGTTAGGCATGTCACCATCAAATAACACTGCTTCAATGGGGTGCCCGATACTGAAGAAAAACCAGAACATCACCACCAGCACCGGCAACAGCATGGCAGCCTCCCAGCCTGGCGGAACCTTCAGGCGCAGACCGGCGGGCAGCAGATGGAAGGTGTAGGCCGCCAGCAAAAACCCCGCTGGCAAGAAGACAATTGACAGCAACACCCCCGCCAGATTATTTTCCACAAAAGGTGCCAACCAGAGACCGGCCAAAAAACCCAGAATCACGGTGGGCAGTGCCTCCATCACTTCGATGGTTGGTTTGACAATGGTGCGCAGTCTGGCTGACATGAAGTAGGCAGTGAAGATCGCCCCAAGCAAGGCCAGCGGCACCGCCACCAGCATGGCATAGGTAGCAGCCTTGAGCGTGCCGTACGTCAGGGGTGCCAGGCTGAATTTGGGTTCAAAGTCGGAATTGGCGGCTGAGGACTGCCAAACGAAATCAGGACTTTCATAGCTTTCATACCAGACCTTTTGCCATAGAGCAGAAAAAGAAACTTCGGGGTAATGGTTGTCCACCGTTGCCGAATACACCTTGCCCGCTTCGTCCTGCACCAAATAGCCATTTCCGCGTGGCGGATAGCCCAGAACGGTGATTGGCTTGTCGCTGAGTTTTTCCGAGAACAACAAACGGTTGGAGGTTGCAAAATAACTGCCCACGGTGCCGCTCGCGTCACCCACCATAAAGCCTTTGCGATGAAACTCCGGGGCGATCGCCGTGATGGGCGCCTTCATCGGCGTGAACTCGCGGATGCGCTTGAACTTGAAATTCACGTCTTCGGTGCGCACCAGGAACCACTGTGCCAAATTGCCTTTGTCGGTGCCGACGATGAGCGAGAAGCCACCGCTGAGCATTGTCATGGAGGTCACCTTTTCGCCCTCTGGAACCAGTTCAATGGTTTCAAGTTCTTTGGGGGCAGATTTGTCGCTGATGTCGAAGCGCACCAAGTGACGGTCACCCGAGAGCACGTACATCTCACGCTGCTTGAACTCGATCAGAATCTTTCGCACATCGGCCGGTGCCGGAGAGATCACCGAGCTCTGTTGTTCGCTGGTTTCTTCGCCGGTGATCGGGTTAGTACTAACGTTGACACCCGAGAGGATGAGGCGACCGTCTTGCGTCAGGCCGGCCAGTACGGTCCCGTCTGCCGATTGTTGCAAACCTAGCTGGATGATCGGAGCGCCCTGCTCGTCCAATGCCAGTGGCTGCTCACCCAACGGGTACTCGATTTCCGGATTAATTTGACGCTTGCCGTCAGGAAACGTCACCTTGAACCCTGCCTTGGCCACGACGATTTGCCCATTCGACAAACCATAGCCCAAGGCAAAAGTACTCAGGTCGCCCATCGCAAACGAGGTTGCCTGAGTTTGCTCAGGAAGGGCGATCTGGGTGGACCCAAGCGACTCGCCCGTGTCAAACGCAAAAAACGCCAGAGCGCCCGCCGCACCAATGCGCAAACCGATTTCGCGCTGCTCTTCGCCGGTGAACGCCACGGTTTTTTGCGTCACATCGCCCGGCACTTCATAACTGTTTCGTGCCTCAATACCGGGCGGCATGAATACAGGGACAACCACACTGGCCAGGTAGAAAAAAATCGCCGACACGGCGACAATCACGCCAACGCCCCCGGCAGACATCACCTGTTTGAACAGTTTGTCGGAGAACATGCGCCGCCCCATGGCCAGATCAACGCTTTGGGCGGTCTGACTCTTGGCGTTGATGGTAGTGTTCATTTGTTAGTCCAGCAAAAATGACTTGCTGCAGGAAGGCCGTTGCCTTACGTGCAGCAAGCGAAAACCCCTCTGTCCAGAGGGGTAGGTCTTTTTCAGTTGGCAGCGCGAATCGTCTTGAAACGAGCAATGCGCGCCTCAGGGCGACCCTTTTTGATACTGGTTTTGTTCATCACCCAAACCAAGCTTTTACCCTGTGGGCCCGTACCAATATCGGTAAAGGCATAGGGCACTTCACCGACAGCGGCAAATTCTTTCATGTCCTTGAGGTCATCAAAGACATAAAAACGACCTTCTTTAAACACTTCACCGTAGAAATCAGTACCGCCAGACAGCTTGCCATCAAAAACCAATTCACCTTTGGTGGGCTTGTTGGCTTTGACATCGGCTTTGGTGAGACCGAACACCACGGTCTTGCCGTCGGGGCCGGCACCGATACGCGTGCGAGTCAGGGCAACTTCGCCATGGGCCAAGAACTGCTGATAGGTCTTAAAGTCACCAAAAGCGTAGAACCGGCCCTCTTCGGTCAGCACCACGTAATATTCGCTTGCGGAGGCCTCGGCCTTAGCCGGTGCAGCAGCATACGTTGATGCTGCTTTCGACGCTGTTGTGGGAGCCTGGTTGGCGCAGCCAACCAAAGTCAACGCAGCCAAGGCCACGACGGACAGGCTGGCGCGTTCAAAAGAAAAAGACATGGATATCTCCTAATGAAAGGAGCCGCAGCGGACTCGCGTTGTGCACGCGATGCTGCGACTCGATTGGGTTTATTTGGTAAAACTGTCCACTGCCTTCGCAGCCATGGCAGCAGGCATCGGGACAAAACCGTCCTTGATCACCACTTTTTGGCCTTGCTGCGACAGCACCATCTTGAAGAATTCACGCTCCAGCGGGTTCAGCGCCGTGTTGGGCTTTTTGTTCACATAAACGTACAGGACGCGAGCCAGAGGATAGGTACCATCAAGCGCGTGCTTGGGATCAGCCTCAACGTAGGGCTGACCCACCTTTTTGGAAAGCGGCAAGACGCGCACGCCAGAAGTTTTGTAACCAATGCCAGAGTAACCCAAGGCATTGATCTGCGTAGCTACCGACTGCACCACAGAGGCGGAACCTGGTTGTTCAGCCACCTCGCGCTTGAAGTCACCTTTGCAAAGCGCGTGTCCCTTGAAGTAACCGTAAGTGCCCGAGACCGAGTTACGACCATACAAGGCGATGTCGCGAGTGGCCCACTCACCAGTCATGCCCAACTGACCCCACTTGGTAATGTCGGTACCCAAGCCGCACTTACGCCCCACAGACATGGCAGCATCAACCTCTTGAAGACTCATACCCTTGATCGGGTTGTCTTTATTAACGTAAACGGCCAAGGCATCAATCGCCACAGGCACCGGGAAGGGCTTGTAGCCGTGCTTTTTCTCAAAAGCCTCAACTTCTTTGGCCGTCATCATACGGCTCATGGGGCCAAAATTGGAGGCACCTTCGGTCAGGGCCGGCGGCGCAGTGGACGAACCGGCACCTTGAATCTGAATGTTCACGTTGGGGTACAGGCGCTTGTATTCTTCTGCCCACAAAGTCATCAGGTTATTGAGTGTGTCGGAGCCCACACTGGTAAAATTTCCAGATACGCCAGAAGATTTTTCGTAGTTGGGTAAAGCCGGATCGACTTGGACAGCTTGAGCCATCACAGATTGAGCCACAAAGCTGACAGTTACCGCGCCCATCAGCGCGACCAGTGTTTTCAATTTCATCGGATTTTCTCCAGTTGGTTTGGGACGATTCAGCACCTCTTGTGCTTCGAGACGAAGTTTAAAAAGGCTTTGTGTCAATACTGTGACAATTTGATCACAAACCATGGTCAGGTTCCTGCCCAGTTTGGCCACGGGCAATTCGATTTTTTCACTTTTACCAATGACGTCAGTGTGTCAGAACCGCGACAAACCTTGCTTTAACAGAAAGACACAGCGACAAAACACCGTTTATGTCGGTGTCATTGAAGTGTCATCAAAATATTGAGGCTGATCAGCTATGCTCGCAAGAGAAACCATGACAAATTGAACGGAAAAACATATGCTCGCCATCAAAAAAGCCCGCAAACTGATTGAAGCCAGCCCGAGCGACCCTGCTGCACACATCATTGCCGCGTTGGTCCTCGCGCTTGAGAGTGAATCCAGCATCTCGGTCGCAGAGCTTTACAAGCTCGACAACAAACGCTTCGAGTTGGCGATGGAAATCCTCAACGAGTGGCGACTTGACCGGCATTACGCCAGCAAACTACGCCTGGTCGACTCCAGCACCATGGTGCAGGCTTTGGTTAACGTCCCCCAGGATTCACTTGAACCCTCTTCCAAATAAGCAAAGCTGTGTCAAGCAATAACAAAGAACCTTCACGGGAGCTCGATTTGGATTTCAATGAAAGAAATCTTATTGAACGCATTCGTCGCGATCTGGCTGACAGCAACGACGAAGAATTTGAACTCGAGCTTGAGGATCGGAACCTCGATACCGCTGCCGGGCGGGCGATGGACTTCGAATCCGAGGAGTACAGGAATAGCAGGAAACTGTACTTCCGGGAACTGATCCGGCTTCAGGCCGAATTGGTCAAGCTGCAGGACTGGGTCGTTAAAACCGGCCAAAAAATCGTGATTTTGTTCGAGGGGCGTGATGCCGCCGGCAAAGGGGGCACCATCAAGCGCATCACACAGCGCCTGAATCCGCGGGTGTGCCGGGTCGCTGCCTTGCCCGCCCCGAACACCCGCGAGCAAACCCAGTGGTACTTCCAGCGCTATGTGGCGCACTTGCCCGGCGCGGGTGAAATGGTCTTGTTCGACCGCAGCTGGTACAACCGGGCGGGTGTCGAGCGGGTCATGGGATTCTGCTCGGACGAACAATATGAAGAATTTTTCCGCTCCGTGCCTGAGTTCGAAAAAATGCTGCTGCGCTCTGGCATCAAACTGGTCAAGTACTGGTTTTCAGTGTCTGATGAAGAACAACAAATCCGGTTTTTGGGACGCATTCATGACCCCCTCAAGCAGTGGAAACTCAGCCCGATGGACATGGAGTCGCGCCGCCGCTGGGAGGAGTACACCAAAGCCAAGGAAGTGATGTTTGAGCGCACCCACACCCCGGAGTCCCCCTGGTGGGTGGTGCAGGCCGACGACAAGAAAAAAGCCCGGCTCAATTGCATTCACCACTTGCTGAGCCAGTTCGACTACCACGAAGTGGAACATCCACCTATCATGTTGCCGCCGCGCGAGCACAACGACGACTATGTGCGCCTACCCATCCCCAATGAAATTCTGGTACCTGAAATTTATTGATTGCTTGATTCGATGAGCACGAACACACCAAGCACCCAAACGACCGATTCTGTCGCGCATCCTGACATAAGCAAAGCCACGGCACCTGTAGCCAGCCCTACAGTCGCCAAAAAAGTCGCGCCTCTCATTTTCAAGACCCCTGTCAAACGCGTGACGTCAAGCAGCAAAAAGCCCATGCCGGTGGCCAAGCCTGCAGACAAGACTGTCAAACCTGCTTCGGCTGCTGCCAGACCAGCCTCCAGAAAGTTACTCAAACCCAAAAAAATCAAATTGGTGCGCGACAGCTTCATTATTCCAAAGCTGGAATACCTGATGCTCGATGCGCTGAAGCTGCGCGCCGACGCACTGGGAAAATCCATCAAGAAAAGTGAACTGGTACGCGCCGGCATCAAGGCCCTGGCTGCCATGCCGGACAGTCAATTTCTGGCAGCTATAAAGGCCGTGGCGCCAGGCAAAAACTGACAACAGCGATCAGACTCGCCGCAGAATCTCGATCACTTCGTCATCATCAACCTGCGTAAAGTCACGATAGAACTGGCCCACGGCCTGAAAAAAGTCAGGCGCTTCAAGGCACACCACCTCATCAGCCAGCTCAGCCACCTTGGCCAATGTATCGGGCGGTGCCACAGGCACGGCACAAATCAGTTTGGCGGGTTTCATGGCGCGCAGACCATGTAGCGCGGAGATCATGGTGGCGCCCGTGGCCAGCCCGTCGTCAATCACGATAACGATGCGACCCGTCGGGCTGATGGGTGGCCTGAGCGGCGTGTACTTGGTACGGCGCTGGCGCAGGGTGGCCAACTGTTCGCGTTTTTCGGCCTCGATGTAGTCGGCAGTGCCGCCATAGGCTCTGGCGTAGTCAGCCAGGTAGGTCCAGCCGCTCTCATCGACTGAGCCAATGGCCAACTCGAGCTGCTGCGGCGCGCGCAGCTTGCGCACCAGTACCACGTCAAGCTCGCCACCAAGCTGGTCGGCGATGATCTTGGCCATGGGCACGGCACCGCGCGGAATCGCCAGAATCAGCGGATGCTTGTCCCGGTAGCTTTTGAGTCGGTCGGCCAACTGCTTGGCCGCATCCAGGCGATCTCGAAACATGATTTGGCTCCTGGTCGATGAAAAAACATCTGATTTCCCAAACCCAAGTTTCTCTGCCTACAGAAATCCGGTTTTGACAATTCGCAAACTGCAACCGGCGCCTCATTTTTTTTCATTGCTTTTTTTGACGGGACGGCAGTCAAAGCAAAAAAACATCAAGGAATTCAGATACCGTTGGATGCTGCCTTTGCTACGTGCCTTGTGTTTACCGCATTTGATGCAACTCCGCGTTTCACCGGGCGCTCCCATGGCTTGGAATGGCGTGCCGTTCTCCTTGACCAGATAGCGAAGACCAGAGGCAGAGATTTTTGTCGATTCGTCGTTGTACATGGCACTTTGATCCGCTTCTTGATGTTGAAGGAACAATCATTGTGCTTAGCCGCCGTTTCAGTGATGTGACAAGGCATGGGAGAGGATCAATGACGCATCCAATGTAAACACATTGCTTTCCATTTGTAATTTCAACTCAAGTGGCTGCAACAAGGCAAATTGCGACACTTCACCGTCTTGATTGATGGGCGTGATGCCATCGGGAATCACGCCCGCGAACCAGTCAATCTGCTCCACCACGTAGCCAATGGCGCCGTCCCGGGCATTGGGATGCTGCACGATCACGCGGCCACCGGCATGCAATTGCTGAACAACATCAAGTTTGATCCCAGCTTCTTCCCATGTTTCACGTACCAGTGCTTTTGTCAAGTTGTCCGATGCAGGCACCAGCCCCCCTACCGTCGTGTCCCACAGACCGGGATCAATCGCTTTATCAAGTGACCGCTGCTGAACCCAGACATGACCATTTGATGTGAATCCCACCAAATGAACTGCGCGCGTCGCGATTCCAAGCAGGCGAGCGACGCCACGCTCGACACAGGCTAATTGACGGTTCTCAGGACTGAACACCGCCAACAGCTCGTCGCGCCACTGCTCGCGAACGCAGCCGATATTTTCTGTGCGACAGGCTTGCGCGATGTAAGCCAGGGCTTGTGTGCCCTGCCCGGTGATGTGCCAACAGTCATCGGCACTGCGCTCCAGCACAAACGCGTCCGTTTTCAGGCGCTGGCCATCTGGAACAATTTGCTTGAAACAATCCCGTTCAACGGACCCAATCCGCTCTCCATTGAGCAATAAGTCCTGTCTTGGCCGCAAGGGCGGACAGTTGGCTCTGGCATGCAGGGCATCCAGCCAAAGCGGGTTCAAGCAGCTTTGCTGCATAACCTTGTCTGGTCTTGTCACGGGCGCTCTCCGCGCTTCAATCGCGCATTGATCTCGTCCAAAACAGGCAGTAAGTCAGTAACACTGTCTATCACGTAGTGCGCCCCGGCAGCCTTGAATTCTGCGCCAACGCTGGATCGGATGGTTTCAAGTTGATCGCTCGAGGCCGCCTCGTACTCGGCAAGCGTCAATCCGGCGGGGCTACCTGAGAGCGCGACCCCAACGGTCCACATACCGGCGTTGACACCCTCGGCAATGCCAGGCAATGTGTCATCCACCTTGATGCAGTGGGCAACACTGCTGATTTTGAGGTCAAGAACGCATTGCAGCGCCATCCATGGCCCTGGTCGAGCACCTGCTTTCAGGTCATCGGCGCACACGGTGCAATCTGGCGAATAGCCCTTGGTGGTGGCCACAGCCATCAACTGGGTCATCACCTGGCGCGGATAGCCCGTGGTCGAACCAATCTTGATGCAGCGTGCGCGCAAGCCTTCCACCGTTCCCAGCGCACCCGGAATCAAGTCGGCGTGGGCACCCACCCTTTCCACCTGTAGCGGCAGGAAGGTCTGATAAATATGATCAATGTCTGCGTGACGCATCGCTGCCCCAAATTTTTCCTGCCAGCGTTTTCCGACGACAGGGTCATTGCCCAGCGCTTCAATATGTTGCCATTTACCCAAGCCCATGGGACCACGGGCTTCGGCCAGCGAAAGATCAAAATCGAAAGACTGCTTGAAAGCATCAACAAAAATCTGCGTCGGTGCAAAGGAACCGAAATCAACGATCGTCCCGGCCCAGTCAAAAATCACGGCTTCAATGTGTGGGTGCATGAGGTGCTGTCTCCAAAGTTGGCCGGTGTTTAGCCGGTAGATTTCAGTGTCCGCGATCCGGCGCAGAAGGTATCTGTGTGCTGTTAGTCTGCAACCGGCGTCAAGCCAGAACCGGAACACCCATGTCGCGCAGTGTGTCGGCCACGGCCTGGACCACATGACGCATGTCTATGGGCATCAGTGCACCAATACAGCCAACCCGAAAGGTTTCGACCTGGGTCAGCTTGCCAGGGTAAAGGATGAACCCCCGATCGCGCACCCCCTGGTAAAGCGTTTTGAAGTTGTAGCCCGGATGCTCTGGGGCGCGGAAGGTGACAATGATGGGCGACTGTACCGATGGTGACAGGAATGATTTCAACCCAATGCCGCGCATGCCGTCGGTCAATGCAGCACAGTTCGCCGCATAACGCCCACCGCGAGCTGGGAGCCCACCTTCCTCATGAAACTGCGCCAACGCCTCATGCAAGGCAGCCACCACATGGGTGGACGGCGTAAAGCGCCACTGGCTGGTCTTTTGCATGTAAGTCCACTGGTCATACAAATCCATGGCCAGAGAGTGGCAATTGCCGGCACTGGCCTCCAACTTGGATTGGCGAATGATCACAAAACCCATACCAGGCACACCTTCGAGACATTTGCCCGACGAGGCAATCAGCGCATCAAACGGCGTCGTGCGCACGTCAATGTCAATGGCAGCAAAGGAGCTCATGGCATCGATGATCAAACTGCGGCCATGGCGCGCCACCACCCTGGCAATATCGGCCAGCGGGTTCATGATGCCGGTGCCCGTTTCGCAATGGACTTGCGCCACGTGCGTGATGGTGGGATCGGCCATCAGCGCCGCCTCAATGGCTTGTGGATCGGCAGGTTGGTCTTCGGCAAAGGGGAGTTCAACCGCTTGCCGGCCAAGGTAAGTGAGAAGTTTCAGGATGCGCGCGCAATAGGCGCCATTGTTAGGTACCAGCACCTTGCCGTCGCGTGGCACCAGGGTTCCTAAAGTCGCCTCCACCGAGAAGGTGCCGGAGCCTTGCAAAGGTACACAAACGTGGTTGCCGGCACCGTGTGCGATGGCAACAAGCTGGCTGCAAACCTCTGCGGTCATGCGATTGAAGGCGGCATCCCACGAGCCCCAATCATGCAGCATCGCCTGTTTGGTTCGCAGCGAGGTGGTCAGTGGTCCGGGCGTCAACAACAAGGGGTCGCGATCAATGACGTACATAAGTTTTCCCAAGGTCTATTGTTTGAATTGGCGCCAAGCCTGATGCCGACGCAATAGGAAATGCGCGACGACGGCGTACAGCAAGCTGACGACGAGGCAGGTCAGCACGATGATCGTTGCCATCGCAGCGGCGGGCCCGAGCTCGCCAGCCTCATCAAGGTTGAGGATGGACACCGATGCCGGCAGTGTTTGCGGTGAGTAGAGGAAAACAACCGCAGATACGGTGGTCATGGCGTTGATGAAAAGGTAACGAGAGATGTCCAGCACAGCCGGAAAGCAAACCGGCAAGGTGACGCGCCAAAAGGTGAGGTATTGCGGCACTTTGAGCGAAGCAGAAACCGCCTCGAATTCACGGTCAATGCTCTTGAGCGATGTGAGCGCCGTCAAGTGGCACGACGTGTAGTAGTGCACCACGTTGGCGACCACCATGATGGTCAAGGTGTGGTACAGACCATTGAGCGGGTTGTCCGGATGGTTGAAAAACAGAATGTAACCAATGCCCAAGACCAAACCCGGAACGCCCATTGGCAGCGCAGTCATGGCCTGCAACACCGGGCGCAGCCAAGCGGGGCCGCCTTTTGTTTTCTCAACCAGATAGGCCGTCACGAAAATAAACGGCGTTCCCACTGAGGCGGTCAGCGCCGCCATCTTTAAGCTGTTCAGGTAGGCATCCAGAACACCGGCTTCAGCCAGGCCGTAGATGTAATGGTTAAGTGTCAGTTCAAGGTTGTAAGGCCAGAAGCTGACCACGGAGGCATAGCCAGCCATGCCGAGCACGCCGATCATGGCAACCGCGATGACCACACAGTAAAGCAGCAAGGGCAGATCACGCCGCCAGTCAGGCTTGGGCCGATAGGGCACCGCGCGCGCGGTCAAACTGGCCTGCTGTTTGCGTTGAACCCGCCAATCCACAATGAAAGCCACCAGCACCGGTGCCAGCAACAACAGGGCGACAACAGCACCCCGACCAAAATTTTGCTGGCCGACAACCTGAACATAAATCTCCACCGCCAGCACCTGAAAATTGCCGCCGATCACCTTGGGAATACCAAATTCACTGACCGAGTAAGAAAACACAACCAGGGCAGCACTGATCAAGCCGTAACGTGCGCCAGGGAGCGTGACCGTGCGAAACTTGCGCCAACGCGATGCCGACAAGGCATCTGCAGCTTCAAACAGTCGCCCATCCGCCGTTGCCAAAGCCACCACAAGGATCATGAGAGCGTGTGGGAAGCTGGCGTAAACGGTTGCCATGATGATGCCGATGGGTCCATAAACCGAACTGTCTCCGAGCCAGGACTTCAACACGCCCTGCGTGCCAAACCACTGGATGAACGAAATAGCACCCACCAGCGAGGGTCCAAGTAATGCGGACAAGCCAACGATGCGCCACAGTCCGGTCAGGGGAATGCAGGCGCGCTGAATGGCATAGGCATAAAGAAAGGCCAGCGGCACCGTGATCAGTGTCACGACTGCTGCGACCCACAGCGTGTTCCAAACTGCGGTCAACATGCCTGCTGTTGCAGCAAACTCCCTGAAGCGGGTCAAGCTGAATTGGCCCAGGTCGTCCTGAACGCTCTCGGCCAGCAGCGTGCCAATGGGCAGCAGCAAAAAGACGCACAGCGCCATGGCTGCCGTGCTTAAGAGCCAACCAGGCAGGTGAGCCTCCCAGTGACTTCCACCCGTTCGAATGGGCATGGCAGATGAGGCGAGTGTCATGCAGTCGCTGGCATCGGGCTCAGGTGCTCGGCAGGAATGCCAACGCGCACGATGGCGCCCGCATTGATCGGCCGACCATCCAGATAGTTGCTCGAAAATTGTGCCACCAAGGGACGATTTTGGCCCGACTTGGCGTCAAGCGTCACCAGGGAATATGGTCCCAGAAACTCGTATTTCAGAACTTTTGCCGTGAAGCTGTTTTCACAGTCGTCCAGAATGTTGTACAGACAGATGTCTTCTGGCCGGACATAGAAGCGGTGGTTGCGGGTTTGATCGATGGGAACGCCACAGCGCAGCATCAAGTCGCCAGCGCGAACATGCTGCATACCGGCCGGGCAAGCGTCAATCTGGTTGCCTCGTCCAATGAAATCGGCGACAAAGTCATTGTCCGGCGAACGGTAAACATCTTTCGGCTTGCCAACCTGCTGAATTCGACCTTGCTTCATGACCACGATGCGGTCGGCCATGGCCAGGGCTTCTTCCTGATCATGGGTGACCATGATGGTGGTCACGCCCAATCTTGTCTGAAGACTGCGAATCTCGGACCTGAGTCTGACCCGCTCAATGGCGTCCAGCGCAGACAGCGGTTCATCCAGCAACAACAAGTCGGGTGATGTGGCGAGCGCCCGCGCCAAAGCGATCCGCTGCTGCTGCCCACCCGACAATTGCGCAGGAAACTTGCTCTGCGTGCCAGGCAAGCCAACCAGTTCCAACATTTCAGCAACACGACGCGTGATACCTTGCCGACCCACCTTGCGATCACCCTTTTGGCTGGCCAGCCCATAGGCTACGTTGTCACTCACACACAGGTTGGGGAAAAGCGCATAGGACTGAAACACAATGCCGTAGTCGCGCCGTGCGGGGGAGAGTCTGGAGATGTCCCGCCCGGCGTGCACAACCTGGCCGCTGTCCTGCAACTCCAGACCGGCCAAAGCGCGCAACAGCGTCGTTTTGCCACAGCCGGAGGGACCGAGCAGAACAACGAATTCGCCTTCATCAATGGCCAGGTCAATCTGATCCAGGGCCACAAAGTTGCCATAGCGCTTGGTCAGTTGCTTGATGTCTAGGTGTGCCATGGAAACCTTGGGAAACAATACGCTCTTACTTCTTGGGTTCCGATTTGGTCGAGTAACGCTTTTGCCATTCGGCAAGAACCACACCTCGGTTTTCACCCATCCATTCGAAGTCGTTTTTCACCAGACGCTTTTCGTAATCATTAGGCACATACTTCAGGCGCGTGGCAATGCCAGGAATGGCCACCACCGCAAAGTTCTTGGCGTAGAGTTGGTTGGCTTCCAGTGACGAAGTCCAGTCAGCCAGTTTTTTGGCAGCTTCAAAATGCGGCGTGCCCTTGACGATGGCAGTGGCCTCGATGTCCCAGCCCAGACCCTCCTTGGGAAAGATGATGTCGATCGGTGCGCCCTTGGCTCGCACGGTGTTGGCACGGTATTCGAAAGAGATGCCGACCGGGAACTCACCAGCACCCGCCATGACGCACGGCTTGGAACCCGAGTGGGTATAAACCGCCACGTTCTCATGCAACTTGTCCATATAGTCCCAGCCGCCCTTTTCGCCAAACATCTGCAACCAGGCAGTAACGTCAAGAAACCCGGTGCCCGAGGAGTTCGGGTTGGGCATGACGACCTTGCCCTTGAATTCTGGCTTCAGCAAGTCTTTCCAGCTTTCAATGCGGGGCAGACCCAGCTTCTGCATTTCAGCCACGTTGTAGCAAACAGCAGCACCCCAGACATCCATTCCGACCCAGGTCGGTGGATTGGCTACAGCCCGAAAACGGGGGTTGATGGCTTTCAAATTGACCGGCGCATAGCCTTGCAACATGTTTTCTCGGTCAAAGACCACCATGCTGGAAACGGCAACACCCATGATGACATCGGCCACGGGCTTGTTTTTTTCTGCCAACAGCTTGGCCGTAATGATGCCTGTGGAATCACGGGTCCACTTGAGTTCGATGTCGGGGTTGGTCTTGTTGAAAGACTCCTGGTAGGCCTTGAGCTGGTCGGTCTCCAGTGCCGTGTAAACGTTCAACACGGTTTTTTCTGCCAAGGCAGGAAGTGCAGCGGCCAATGAGAAACCAGAGACTGCAATGCATGTAGCTAAACGTTTCAGATTCATGTGGATTTTCCTTAATGAAATGGAGAAAACATGTCGCAGCAAACAACCTGATCCTGTTGCCAATAGGCTTTGATTGCGCGGGCATGAGCAGGTAGTTTATGGATCGTTTGTGACAAATTGTTGACAATCTACAAAGTGAATTGATGCATTAAACTGATCGTTTCCCAGACAAAAATGCAAACATTAACTTATGCAGAACCCGATAAATGACCCCCTGTTTCTGGTCCAGAGCACGTCTTTGACGCGACTGGTAACCGAGTCGGTCGAGAAACTTATTCTTTCGGGTGAACTCGCGCCTGGCGTCAAACTCAATGAGGTCGCCTTGGCCGAGCGCTTGCGCGTCTCACGGGGGCCGTTGAGAGAGGCGTTTCGTACGCTTGAAGAGTCAGGACTCATCCACCAGGAAAAGAATCGGGGCGCGTTTGTCCGGGTGATCGAGTTGGACGAAGCCGCCGACATCTACGATGTACGCGCCGGACTCGACGCCATTGCCGGCCGCTTGTTGGCCACACGCATCACTGCTGAACAACTGGCTACTCTGCGAGCTTTAACCAACAGCATGCTTGCGGTCGGAGCACAAGAGATTGACCGATTCCACGCCATGAACCTGGCTTTTCATGACCAGATCGTGAAGATGGTTGGCAACCCCACCTTGAGAGAGACCTACAGCAAACTCATCAAGCAGCTCACGCTGTTCCGAAAGCGCAACCTATTGGCGCCAAAGGCGATTCCCCGCTTTGCCGAGGAGCACAGCGCCATCGTCGACTTGCTTGAAGCCGGAGACGCCGCTGCTTGCGCAGAGGCCCTCTTTGCACACGCCCAAGGTGGGCGCCTGCGCATGCTACAGGATGGTAATTTGGCAGGGGTGTCATGATGAACACGGTATTTGACCGGTCCGAGGGTGACGTCAATTTGGGAGATCGTCGCCGGATTTGGCAGAACAAAGAGCTCGATGACAGCACGCGTGAACTACTGGCTGAGGATGCCCGGTGGTTTCTTCACCAATCGATGTCCACGCCTTGTCTCAACGCCATTGTTGCTGCGCAAGGCGCCTGGTTGACCGACACGGCCGGCCGACGCATTCTTGACTTTCATGGCAACAGCTTGCATCAGGTGGGCTATGGTCATCCCAAAGTGGTGGCCGCCATGCGCAGCACTTTGGAACAACTGCCCTTCAGCCCACGTCGCTACACCAACCGCCCCGTCATCGAACTGGCGCGCCGCCTGTGCACGGCAGCACCCATCGAAGAAGCCAAACTGTTGTTTGCACCGGGTGGCACTGCCGCCATCGGCATGGCGCTAAAACTGGCGCGCGTGGTCACGGGCCGTTTCAAGACCCTGTCGATGTGGGACTCTTTTCATGGCGCCTCGCTGGATGCCATTTCGATTGGCGGCGAAGCAGTTTTTCGCAAAGGCATTGGCCCTTTGCTGCCCGGCGCCGAACATGTGCCGCCCTGTGACCCCGGCCACTGCGCGTTTGGCTGCGGCGGCCAGTGCACCTTGCGCTGCGTTGACTACATTGACTATTGTCTTAAGAAGGAAGGCGACGTTGCCGCGGTGATTGTCGAAACCGTGCGTTGCACCGACGTGCAAATTCCTCCCGTTGAGTACTACCGTCGATTAAGAGACATCTGTACGCGCCATGGCGCCTTGTTGATCCTGGACGAAATTCCCATTGCCATGGGCCGAACCGGCACCCTGTTCGCCATTGAGCACTATGGCATCGAGCCCGACATGGTTGTCATCGGCAAGGGGCTGGGCGGTGGCAGCATGCCACTGGCGGCATTGATCACCCACGCTAAATTTGATGTCGCTCCACATATCTCGTTGGGCCATTACACCCATGAAAAAAATCCTGTTGCCTGCGCGGCCGGCCTGGCTGTTCTTGAGGTGATCGATGAAGAAGGTCTGCTTGAGCGCAGCCGGAGTTTGGGGGCGACTGCCCTGGAGCGGTTAAAGCGGCTCACCGCCGAATTACCCGTGATTGCAGAGGTTCGCGGCGTTGGACTGCTGCTGGGCATTGAATTGCGCGACAGTGGCTGGCGCTCTGGCACCGACATGGCAGAGGCTGTGCTTTATCGCTGCCTGACATCTGGCCTTTCCTTCAAAATTGGCCAAGGCAATGTGCTGGTGCTGTCACCTCCACTGAATATTCTGGAAGAGGAACTTTGGTGGGCGCTTGACAGCATCGAGGCAGCGCTTCGGGCAGAAGTGAACGCTTCATAGCAATGGTATTTTTCATGTCTAAAATTTTTTCATTTCTGCTTTTAACTTTGCTTTTTGCGCCGAACAGCCAGGCGCGGGAGTCACAGCCCTGCGCTGCCTCGATCAGCGAACTGAGAAACTTGCTTGATGACCAGACTTTTCCCCTGCAATGGGAGGAGACCACCATGGACGACGGGAAGCCATTGATGCTGTCAATTCATGACAAGAACGGCGCCCTGTCGGTGCAGTTCATCAAAACCCGACACGGACTATGGGCCGAGAGCCTTGGCGTTGTCTGCAAAACAGAGCTTGCCCTGGAAATCAGATTCACCAGTGAGCAGATTCAGTTTGGCCCTGCGGCCGGCTGGCTTTTGCGATCTGCATTGGGCAACGGTGGCAAATTTACGCTGACTCAGCTTGGGCCCAAACAGCTCCGCATTGCCACAACCGGCTGGAGCGGTATTTTTAACCAAACTGACAAATAAGCTTCATGAAAATGACTTGTTGCCATGCGAAGCTGTGTGCATGGAAAAAACAGAGGCCATCGCAAATGACATAAAGTTAAAAAGCTGTGTGTCTGCTGTTACGGGCAGAGCAGCAACATGACCGCGCTGCAAGTCCGTTCGATCTTTCTGTCTGACATACACCTCGGCACCAAGGCTTGCCAAGCCCAGCACCTGCTGGAATTCCTCAAGGAATATTCTTCAGAGCATGTTTTTCTGCTCGGCGACATCATTGACTTATGGGCCATGAATCGCGGCGGCGTGCATTGGTCGCCGGCCCAAAATACCTTCGTGCAAAAGATGCTTCGCCGTGCGCGTCATGGCGAGAAAGTCATATTCATTCCGGGCAACCATGACGAGGCGATTCGTGAATATGTCGGTGTTTCATTTGGCGACATCATTGTCGAGCATGACTACATTCATACGGCTGCCGATGGCCGACGCTATCTGTTGTTGCACGGCGACGAATTCGACCAGGTGACACGCCATCACAAATGGATCGCTCTTCTGGGAGACAAGGCGTACGACTTTCTGGTCAGCCTGAATGTCTATTTATCTTGGTTGCGGCGCACACTCAAAATTCCCGGCTATTGGTCCTTGGCCGGGTATGCCAAAAGAAAGGTCAAGACCGCTGTCAGCTTTATCTTCAGCTTTGAAGATTCTGTCATCCGCCATGTTCGCGAACTCGGCCTGGATGGTGCCATCTGCGGCCATATCCATTGGCCGATGATCAAGGAAATTGATGGCTTGCAGTACCTCAATTGTGGTGACTGGGTGGACAGCTGTACAGCGATCGTCGAACACCTGGACGGTCGTATGGAGTTGGTTTTGAGGTGTGCACCCCCCAAGGTCAGACCTCCTAAAACTACCAACATTTGAGAAGCTGACTATGGAAAGTCCCTACAAAGGAAAGACTGGTATCAAGCGCCTGGTGAACGCCTTGGGCTACTCTTTTGCCGGCTTGCGCGCGGCTTTTCGCCACGAAGATGCATTCCGTCAAGAGGTGATGCTGGCCGTTGTCCTGATACCACTTGCATTCTGGCTGGAGAGCCAAATGCTGGGTCGAGTGTTGATGATTTTCTGTGTGTTTTTGGTGCTCATTGTTGAGTTGATCAATTCAGCCATCGAGGCCACGGTGGACCGCATCTCGCTCGATGATCACCGGCTCGCCAAGCGTGCCAAAGACATTGGCAGCGCATCAGTTTTGGTTTGCCTGCTGAACCTCATCACCGTTTGGTCGCTGGTCTTATTGGACTGACTTCATGAAAATCCTGTTTATTTCCGATGTCTATTTTCCGCGGGTCAATGGGGTTTCGACCTCAATTGAAACCTTCCACCGAAACCTGCGTTTGCTGGGTCACATCGTTCATGTCATCGCGCCAGACTATGCAACGCCAAGCCCTGATGAAACAGACATCATGCGTGTGCCCGCGCGGCGGATCCCGTTCGATCCTGAAGACCGGTTGATGAGTTTCAAGTGGGCGATGAACCAACAGACAAAAATCCGCAGTGAAAACTATGACCTCATCCATGTGCAGACCCCCTTCGTGGCGCATTATTTGGGGGTCAAGTTGTCACGCATGTTGGGTATTCCTTGCGTTGAGACCTATCACACCTTCTTTGAAGAATACCTGCACCATTACGTGCCCCTTGTGCCTAAAGGAGTGACGCGTTTTATTGCCACCCGTTTTTCCCGTCATCAAGGCAACAACCTGGACGGCATGGTCGTACCGTCCGAGCCAATGCGCAAAATCTTGACGGGCTACGGCATCACGACCCCGACAAAAGTCATTCCGACCGGGATCGAACCGGCAAGCTTCGTGTTGGGTGACCGAGCCGCATTTCGGGTCAAACACGGGATTCCGCAGGACCGGCCTGTCATGCTGTTTGTCGGTCGTGTCGCCCATGAAAAAAACATCGGCTTCCTGCTGAAGGTCGTCGATCGAATTCGTCATGAGATTCCCAACATTCTCTTCATCATCGCGGGTGAGGGCCCTGCGTCAAAAAATCTGGAACATGAAGTCGAGGACTTGAGGATCAGCGAGAACGTCTTGTTCATCGGCTACCTGGATCGCCCTGGAGAATTAAACAATTGCTACCGGGCTGCTGATGTCTTTGTATTTTCGTCGCGCACGGAAACACAAGGTTTGGTATTGCTTGAAGCCATGGCGCAAGGTGTTCCCGTCGTTGCCATTGCCGAGTTGGGAACGCGCGACGTTTTGCGTGAGGGCTTGGGTGTCTGGATTGCACAGGAAGAGTTGACGGACTTTTCTGGAAAAGTTGTCAAGCTGTTGGGCGACAAGCAAGGTCGCCAAGCCCTTGGAGAGTCAGGTCGTGAATACGCCTCCAAATGGTCAGCCCAAAAGCAGGCAAAGCGGATGCTTAACTTCTACGAAGGGATTCTCACGTTCCCCCAGAACCGCGCGAGCCCAGTCATGAATGCTCGACTTGGTTAGTCCAGCAGTGGAAACCATTCAGCGCTGCAGGCGCACATCCTGGCCAAGCATCATCCTGGTCACCAGCGTGACGCCAGACGCTGTCACATGAAAGCGCTGGCGATCCTCGTGCGGATCAAAACCGATCCGGGTTCCGTCGGGAATATGACAGCCGCGGTCGATGATGCATTTTTTGAGTTGGCTGTCGCGCCCGACGATCACCTTGGGCAACACGATCGAATCCTCGATCACTGCATGGCTGTGCACATGCACGCCATAAAACAGCATGGTGCGCCGAACGGTGGCTCCGCTGATGATGGAGCCCCCCGCAACCAGTGAATCGATCGCAACGCCGCGCCGCGTGTCCTCGTCATGGACAAATTTAGCCGGTGGCACCTGAGGCTGCCAA
Source organism: Comamonadaceae bacterium CG_4_9_14_3_um_filter_60_33 (assembly GCA_002789915.1). Lineage (GTDB taxonomy): Bacteria > Pseudomonadota > Gammaproteobacteria > Burkholderiales > Burkholderiaceae_C > Rhodoferax. Next base: position 57,673 of record PFUD01000023.1, read on the forward strand.
GTCCAGATCGGCCAACTGTCGTCATACAGGTTGAGCTGCGGCGAAACCTGGAGCAAGTCCATGTTGGCTTCCCAATAGGCGTCGAGCGTGCCAACATCGCGCCAATATGGCGGGTTGGTACCGTCACCAACACCATCATCGGCAAAGTTATGAGCAAAGCAACGGCAGCGCTTCACACAGTAAGGAATGACGTCCTTACCAAAATCGTGACTTGAGTTCGGATCATCGGCATCACGCTTTAGCTGCTCGCACAGAAACTGCCTGTTGAACACATAAATACCCATGCTGGCCAGAGCAACTTCGTGGTTGTGAGGCATCGGCCGCGGATGGGCGGGCTTCTCATCGAAAGCTTGAATGCGGTTGTCCGAATCGACCGCCATCACTCCGAAGCTACTTGCTGCTTGCAACGGCACCTGAACACAAGCCACGGTCACGTCGGCCTCGCGCTCAACGTGCGCCGCCAGCAGGCGCCCATAGTCCATGCGGTAAATGTGATCGCCCGACAGCACCAGGATGTGGTCTGGTTTGGCGATGCTAATTTCACGCAGATTCTGATAAACCGCGTCGGCTGTGCCACGGTACCAGAAGCACTCGTCCACCTGCTGCTGGGCCGGCATGGTCTCGATGAATTCACCCATACGACCATCCAGAAAGCTCCAGGCCAGGTGCAGGTGTCGAATCAGACTCTGGGATTTGTATTGCGTGGCAACACCGATGCGCCGCACGCCCGAGTTGACACAGTTTGACAGCGTGAAATCAATGATGCGAAATTTCCCGCCGAACGGCACGGCGGGCTTGGCACGCCAGTCGGTCAGGGCAAGCAGGCGGCTGCCACGCCCGCCGGCCAGAACCATCGCAAAGGTGTTGCGCGTCAATTGACTGATGTAGCGCGGATTGCGGTGCAACCCGATGCTGCCATCCATCGCCTGCTCGGTGGTCATTGCTGCTGTCTCCTCTGGTTGTCATGCCCGATCTTTGCTGCCATGCATGCTTGAGTGCTGCTGCCGTTACCAAGAATGCTTTCAGTCTGACTGACGGCAATGACAATTGCATGACAAGCTGACTGTCTTGACCTAAACCCTTTAAACGATATAAACTATTTACCTCGTTAAATCCAAGGACAACTTACCATGACATCAACAATGCAGACCGGGCTTGTGACCGAGCCCACCACAGCCCATGCCGATCAGCCAAGCGCCAGCAGCACCACACGACCTTCAACGCCTTCAACACCTGCTCCGTCGGCACCTGTGCCCACCCCTCCAGCGGTAAAATCAGTGGCAAAAAGAGTGGCCAGAACACCCGCCAAAAAAGTTTCTGCACCGGCCAGGCCAGCTACCAAGGTCGCTGTCAAATCAGTCGTGAAGAAGGCCGCAACCAGTGCCGCACTCAGGGCTGCAACTAAAGCACCTGCGAAGGCCGTACCAAAAACGGCTATCGCTGCGACCACAAAGCCGAGTGAAACCAAGCTGCTGAAGGCCAAAAAGCCAAAGCTGGTGCGCGACAGCTTTACCATCCCTAAACTTGAATACCTCAAACTCGAAGAGTTGAAGCAGCGCAGTGTCACGCTGGGAAACGCAATCAAAAAGAGCGAGCTGATTCGCGCTGGCATCATGGCATTGGCCACCATGTCAGATGCCAATTTCCTGAAAGCCACAAAAGCTGTTCCGGCCATCAAAACCGGACGGCCTGCCAAAGACTGACTACGCCTTGAAGCGCCCTACCCGCTGTAAGTCTGAGACGCGCTGGCGTCAACCGTGTAGTCACGTGCCTTGACGGTACTGACAAAGTGCCAGGTGCCTTTGGCCTCGGTGGGTGTGAAGCTCATGCGCAAGAAGCCACGACGCGACGTGTCCGCGTACTTCAAATCGTCCACAATCCCCAGAAAAATCGCCTGAGTCTGTGCCGGCAGCAATGTGGCCAGGTACTCCTCCAGCCCCGGCGAGCTGACGCTGGGGGTGGCGAATTCATGGCCCACCACGGTGCCGTCCATCAGCGTCAGGCGGCTGGACCATGCGTTGTGGGTATCCCCCGCCAGCACCACCAGTTTTTTATCCAACTGACGTGCCGTGGACAAAAGCACTTCACGCTCCACCGGGTAGCCATCCCAAGCGTCCAGGTTGTAGCCCAGTTTGGGGTTGGTTGCTGGGTCAAGCAAGGCTTTTTGCGTGGGGGTCAAAGCCGCCGGTGCCTGCGCTGCCGTGCCCTTGGCCGTCAGGTAATCAGTGATGGCCAGTTGACCCGCAGCCAACGCATTTTCGCTGGTGTCACTTGGGTTCAGTGCCGCCAGCACACTCACCGGAAAGCTCATGCGCCCCATCAGCACCTGTTGCCCCAGCACTTGCCAGGTGGCTTGAGAGGCGGCCATCTGCCCTTGTAGCCAGCTCAATTGCTCTGTGCCCATCAAGGTGCGTGTGGGTGAGGCCAGGGTGGCCAGCGCGGTGGAGGCGGTGGCCGGGTTGAGCAGTTCAGCAAATTCAATCTGCTTGTCGCGCGCCAACAAACGCGTCTCCAGCATGTGCAGCGCGGCCAGGCCACCAAAGTCAAAGCTGCGGTAAATCTTGCGCAGATCCTTGGCGTCCGGCGTGCGTACCGGCATCCACTCATGCCAGGCCTGGATGGCTGCGGCTCGGCGGTCGGCCAGCTTGCCCTCAGTGCCTTCGGTGTGGTTTTCTGCGCCGTCTTTGTAAACGTCGTTGGCAATTTCGTGATCGTCCCAAACAGCAATCACTGGCATGGCGGCGTGAAACACTTTGCTGTCGGGGTCGGAGCGGTACTGGGCGTAGCGCTTGCGGTAGTCGCTCAAGCTCAGGCACTCGTTGACTGGATCAGACACGCGTCCCAGCGCGGCGGCATCAGCACTGGCATAGCCGTCGGCGGCATATTCGTAAATAAAGTCACCCAAATGCACGGCGTATTGGGCATCGGTGCGGGTCACCTCGGCATAGGCATTGAAGTAACCTGCGGGGTAGTTTGTGCAGCTCATTACCGCCATCGACAAGCTGGCAGCCCCCGCTGCGGGCAGCGTACGGGTACGGCCCACTGGCGAACTGTGGCTGCCGGAACGAAATCGATAAAAGTAGTCCTTGCCTGCACTCAGGCCCGTGGCATCCACCTTGACCGTGTGGGCACTGGCCGCCAAGGCGCGGGTGCTGCCGGAAGCGGCCAATGTTGTGAAGGCGGCGTCTGGGGCCACCTCCCAGGTCAGGGGCACGTCATCGGTTGCGCCGTCAAACTGCGCATGCGTCCACAGGATCACGCGATCAGCCAATGGGTCACCACTGGCCACGCCGTAGTTGAAGCCCGGCGCCGAATCATCGCCGCCACCGCAAGCGGTCAAGGCGGCACCTGAACCAGCCACAGCGGCCAGGGAGGCCAAACGGATCACAAAGTCTCGACGGGAAGTTTGAAGCATGACATCATCTCACTGAGTTGGGAATAGAGGGTTTTCGGACCCCGCTTTTTAGGCCCTTTGTGTGACGGTGCCGTGACTGTCGCCGGGCGCCATGCCGCATTGACACACAGCCGTCACACACCACCACTAACCTTTGTGACTCTTGTTCAACTCGCTTTGATTCACCATGCATAAATTAGTCAATTCGCGCGTCCGGCTCTCCGCCAGCGTGTTTGCCGTGTTGGGTCTGACCCTCTCTGGTTGTGGCGGCAATGACGAGCCCAGCTTCAAGCCGCTGGAACTCAACATTGCCCACATCAACGACCACCATTCCCAGCTTGAGGCCTTTACTGCCACCGAGCTGACGCTGGACGGCGTGGCCACGCAAGTCGAGTTGGGTGGTTTTGCCCGCCAAACCGCCATGTTCAAGTCGGTCGCCAACACCAAAAATTTGCTCAAACTCCACGCTGGTGATGCCATCACGGGCTCGCTTTACTACACCTTCTTCAAGGGCGAGGCAGACGCGCAGATGATGAACAGCATCTGTTTTGACGCCTTCACCCCCGGCAACCATGAGTTCGACGACAGTGACACCGTGCTCAAGGGCTTTCTGGATGAATTGGCCAAAGGCAGTTGCAAAACCTCTGCTATTTCCAGCAATATAGTGGCGGCTGCGGGCACCGCCCTGGCCCCAAGCGGCGGCACAGCCTACCTCAAACCCTGGGTGATCAAGGAGATTGACGGCATCAAGGTAGGCATTGTGGGCATTACCATCGCCGGCAAGACCGTTAACTCATCTCGCCCGCTGGCGTCCACACACTTTAACGACGAGGTGGCTTCAGCCCAGAAAGCCATTGACGAACTCAAGGCCCAGGGCGTACGCCACATCGTCGCGCTCACCCACCAGGGCTATGACGCCGACAAAGCCATGGCCGCCAAGCTGACCGATATCGATGCCATCATTGGCGGAGACTCGCACAGCCTGCTGGGTGATTTCAGCGCGGTGGGCATTGCCACATCGTCGGGCAGCTACCCTACGGTTGTCACCAACATCAAAGGCGAGACCGTGTGCATTGGCCAAGCTTGGGAATACAGCAAGGCTTTTGGCTTGATGAACCTGCAGTTCAATGAAAACGGTACAGTCAAAAGCTGTGGCGGCAAGGCGACGCTGCTCATCGGCGACAGCTTCAAGCGCAAGGACGCTGGCGGGGCTTGGCAAGTGGTGCCAGAACCTGAGCGAACCACCTTGTTAGCCAGCCTGGCTGCGAATCAGCCACAGGTCAAAGTGCTCAGCCCTGATGCGGGCGCAGTCGCCACACTCAAAAACTACAGCGACCAGGTGGCCGCAGAAAAAGCCAAGCCAATCGGCACCGCCACTGAGGCGCTGTGTCTGGTGCGCGTGCCAGGTGAGAGCACCAACCGCAGCACCGGCGTAGCCGGCTGTGAAGCAGCCAACACATTGGCGCGCGGCAGCGATGCAGCGCAGGCGGTGGCCGAAGCCTTTTTGTTTGCTGCCAAGCGCGCCGACTTCTCGCTGCAAAACGCAGGAGGCGTTCGCATAGCCGTTGCCGCCGGTAGCCTGGACATGAATACGGCATTCACGCTGCTGCCGTTCACCAATGTGCTGGTAGAAATGTCCATCACAGGTGCCGAGGTGGTCACCACGCTGGAAGATGCAGTGGCCAATCATCTTGACGCCAAACAGTCGAGTGGCTCACACCCCTATGCCGCTGGTTTGCGCTGGGACCTGGACATGAGCAAGACCCGCGGACAGCGCTTTAGCAGGGTGCAGGTGCGCAATAAAACCACAGGTGACTGGAGCGACATCGACCCGGCCAAAACCTATGTATTGGTGACCAACGACTTCATTGCCGAAGGCAAAGACGGTTACACCACACTGGGCACCGTGCTCAAGGATGGCCGCTCGGTGAACACCTACCTGCTCTACACGCAAAGCTTTGTCGACTATGTGCTGACCAAAGGTAGTATTGCTCGCCCAGCACGCGGCGACTATGCTCACCAGATGGTCATCACCCAAGCCGGTAAGAGCCTGCCCTGACGGCCAAAAACGGGCGGCCATGGTGCCGCCTGTGGCGTCTGTGCCGTCTGTGCCGTTTGTTGGAGATTTTTAGCGGCGATTTGCCTGCGACGCATCAAGGCGATAGGCAGCGATGGTGTGCGTGTAGGGCACCGACCAATCGTGCTTTTTTACGCTCACAGGTTCAAATTTCCGGCAAGACTCCAGCGCGGCAGACACCTGCTTGCACAGTGTGTCGCCAGGCCCGTAGCGTTGGCTCAGCTTGTTACGAAATATCTCTAATTTGTCTGACAGTCGTGACATTTTTTTATCCTTTGGTTGATTCATACGAGGCGATGTATTCCTTATGCCATCGCTACCCGCAGTTGCTGCGATGCTGCTCCCAGGCGGCGAATACCCATGCGAGCCAGTTCCTTCATAAAAACGAGTGTGGCCTCAAGGTGTTCCAGTGACCATGTTTTGAATGTTTTCCATTCAAGGGTGCTGATCACGGTGCCATCAGCATCGGCATGAACGTAGGCGGCGCGCGCAATGCCGTTAACCACGCCTTTGACGCGCGAAAAAAGCGTCAGCAAAGCAGCAGACCACAAGGCCGGCACACTGACAGGCATCAACTGGGCGAAGGGAGCAAAAGCAATCAGGCCCAACCCGAGTGCGTGCGGCAAGGTTACGGCAGGCGCCGCCGCGCCCACGCAGGGGCGCGCTGTCACCAAAGATGGCGATGCGCGCCGCAGGCGGGACAGATCGAACGCAGGAGGATTGGGAATTGGAGTTAAAAACACCCCGGAATGATGCCAGCCAAATATGTCATAAATGTGTCATAGATGGCTGACTGTTCCCATGATGCGGCTTAAAGCGCTGGCAGACCGCTGATGTAGCCCACGGACGAACTCTTTTTGCCGTTCCACTTGGCGTTGATCAGTGGGTCAACTTCACCCTTGATGATCGAATGGATCGAACCCCAATCGCCTGGATGCTGGAAGTTACCCAGGATGTAAGCAAAGCCGTTGAGGTTGTCCACCACTTCGAGACCGGTGGCCTCGCCACCAGCCGGCACCGACAAAATGCGTGACAGCTTTTTGGTGTCCACGTTGTAGGCCCAGACAAAGTTGTTGACGTGCTGGCCTGAGTCTTCACCGATGAACAGCGTGCGCAGTTTTTCCGAGAACTTGAGGTTGTCGGCGTTGGC